>NZ_CP063089.1:1287600-1609500 GCF_014931215.1 Campylobacter sp. 2014D-0216
AAACCACATTTTTCTATTTCCGTATACGTAGAGCCAAACTTTTTACTCATATGCATACCGGTTGCAAATATAAACAATTCAAATTCATTTGAATTTTCAACTTTCATCATTAGTGATTTTATTTTAGAAAAATCAGCTCTAGTTCCACTAACAAAAACTATTTTTTTCATTCAAAATCATCCCAAGTTAGTTGTATATTATTTTTTATATCTTTTTTTGCTCTTTTTCCAAGTATGGCTTCAAAATCCTTTGCACTTATGCCACCTTTTGAAGGTCTTTTTACCCAAATATTATCCATAGATAAAATTTCACCCTTTTTTATATCTTTAATACTTACTACGCTAGCAAATGCAAAATCAATAGTTACTTGCTCTTCTTTTAAAGGGTTTTTATTATTATCACCTCTTAAAAGTACCATTTCTTGCGTTTGATTTATAAGATCTTTTAAAGCATTTTCATCCATAGAGCAAACTATATCAGGGCCTTTTCTATCCATGGTATCTGTAAAGTGTCTTTCTAGTACACTTGCTCCTAGCGCAACAGCGCCTAAACAAGCAAGATTGTTTGTAGTGTGATCACTGAGTCCATAAAGACAATTAAATTCTTTATGTAATTCTAACATAGCTTGTAATCTTACTAAATGCGATGGAGTGGGGTATAAATTTGTAGTATGAAGCAAAACAAAAGGTATTTCATAATCTCTAAGTATCTTAACTGTGGGTTTTATACTTTCTATGCTATTCATTCCGGTGCTTATAATCATAGGTTTTTTAAATTGTGCTATATGTTTTATTAAAGGATAATTGTTGCATTCACCTGAGCCTATCTTATAAGCACTTACACCCATATCTTCCAAACGATTTGCTGCAGCTCTACTAAATGGGGTACTAAGATACACCAAACCTTGCTTTTCTACATACTCTTTTAAAGCTAATTCATCTTTATAGTTCAATGCACATTGTTCCATAATCTCATAAATGCTAATATTTGCATTACCCGGTATAACACTTTTAGCTTCTTGACTCATTTCATCTTCAACTATATGAGTTTGGTGTTTTATTATCTTAGCTCCTGCTCTTTTGGCTGCATCTACCATAAGTTTTGCTATCTCTAAACTACCATTATGGTTTATACCTATTTCTGGGATTACCAAAGGATTTTTTTGAGAAATAGTTAATTTATCTATTTTTATTTGCATATTTTTCCTTTAAGTAGTGTTTTAAGTCACTTGGAAGATGGAACAAGTCTTTAAATAGCTTATAATATATATTTTGTTTAAGTTTTAAATCTTGATTTTGCACCTTATATATGGTATTTTTATATTCGGAATTTGGTATCAAAATATCATTTATATAATCACTCGGTTTATCTTTTAATATAAAATTACTATTCTTTATAGGTGCCAAATCTATATATTTACTAATTGATCTATTTTCATTTAAGGTATAGAAATTGATACTATATTTTTCTTTTAAAAAAATTAAAGCATCTAGATCGAAATTTTTAGAATGACCTTCATAAACACTATCTTTATCATTAAAATTTGGTAGTAGACTTAATATATTACACTGTTTACTTTCAAATGCATACATGTTATTTTTATCATCATAAAAATCAATACCTGTCAAATATATATTTTTATATCCTAAAGCAACAGCAGCAGCACACATATAAATTCCAGAAGTTATTCTTTTGTTTTCATAAATTTCATTGTATTTCACAAATACAAGAAAATCATTTATTTTAGATAATACTTCATGCCCTAATAATGCATCACAAAAATAACTAGGAAATAATTTTATAAAATTCTCATCATCTATTAATGGTAAATTAAAAGTAGAGCAAACTATATTTTCTATAATATATTCTCCATTTTGTATGAGTTTTTTACTAGTATAGTATTGCTCAAAAAACACAAAAGGATTAAAAAAGGCATATTTAATATTATTACCCACAAAATATTTATCTTCAAAATAAAACTGATTACATCTAAATACATCAAATTCTTTTGGCAACCTTTTATAATCTATATTTTTTAAACTAGGACCGTTACCGCAAACCAAAGCATTATTTACCAAGAAAGCTTCCTTTGATTAACAAATTTAATTATAATATATTTTATTTACGCTGATTTAAAATAAACATAAAACTAAAGTATACATGAATAATCCTTTAGTCTCTATTATTATACCAATATACAATGTAGCACCGTACCTAAAAGAATGCCTAGATAGTGTTATTAATCAAACTTATAGAAATTTAGATATTATTTTGGTTAATGATGGGAGTGATGATGAAAGCTTAGATATAGCTTTAGAATATCTCAATAAAGATGAAAGAATATTTCTAATCTCTAAGGAAAATGGGGGTCAATCTTCTGCAAGAAATATGGGCTTAGAATTTATAAAAGGGACTAAACTTAGAAGTTTTTTTGAAGATAACATCGAACAAGACATAATCTCTTTTACTTCAACTCACACTTTTGATAAAAATACAAAAATAATTAATAAAGAAACTATAAAATCGAATTTTATACAAATTCAAAAAAGATACATAAAAACAAGTATCGAAAATATAAATGATTTCTTAGTCCAGGAACTACCAAATTCTATAATTCACTTTCTGGATTCTGATGATTATTTTTTAAACAATTGTATAGAACTTTGCGTAAAAGAAATGGTTGAAAAAGATTTAGATATTTGCACACATAACTTTGAAGAATATCGTGAAGAGAAATCTTTTTAAAGATCCAACAATAAATCTAACACAAAAAATTAAAAACTTATTCTTTTTTTTAAATAAGCTTTTATTTATTTTTATGTTATAACATTATATTTAGTTTTAAATTACCAAAAAGATAAATCATGAGTCAAATTTCTATCATACTACCAACTTATAATGTAGAAAAATATATAGCTAGAGCATTAGAAAGTTGTATCAATCAAACTTTTAAAGACATAGAAATCATTATAGTAGATGACCTTGGTAATGATAAAAGCATAGATATAGCTAAAGAATATGCTAGTAAAGATGATAGGATAAAAATCATACACAATGAAGAGAATTTAAAACTTTTAAGAGCAAGATATGAAGGTGTCAAAGTGGCAACTTCACCTTATATAATGTTTTTAGATCCGGATGATTATTTAGAGCTTAATGCTTGTGAAGAATGTGCTAAAATTTTAAACACAAACAAAAAATTAGATTTAGTATTTTTTGATGTATTTGTGTTAAATAACAGTAGTAAAACAGAAAGAAAATTGAATTTTCAAGAAAAATATTATACAAAAAAAGACTTTTTAAAGAAGCTATTAAAAACTAAAAATCTCTTTTGGACAATATGGGGAAAAGTCATAAAAAAAGAGTTATATCTAGATGCCTTTGATCTAATACCACTAGAAAAAAATATTAAAATCAATATGGCCGAAGATGTTTTGCTATATTATCCTTTAATAAATATCTCAAATACTATATTTTGTTTGAATAAAAATCTATATAATTATCAAATAAATAACTCCTCTATAACAGGAGTATCAACATTACAAAATATAAACACAAACATACAACAACAAGATAATGTTGTCAATCTACTAAAAAAAATACAACATAATTACAATTTTAATTTGGCTTTATTGTTTTTAATTAAATATTTTTTATTGATTGAAAAATATTCATTGTCAGGTAAGAAAAATTCCCTTTATTGCAAATTCAATATTTTTTTTAAAAAAATTCAATTTAAATTTTATCGCTTTCTAAAGATGTAAGCTTTTTGTATATTTGCTTTAGCACTCTATATTCTAGCATTTCAAAGTCTATTTGATTTTTTAATTTTTCTTTATTATCCTTAATAAATTCATCCAAGTCAATCCAAGTTAATTGATTACAATCGTTTTTTCTGCAACTTTTTATAAATGGGAAATGATAATTATTAAGTTCTGTATAAAAGAAAACTTTCTTTTTAAAAGATAAAACTTCATAAGATTTTGTAAATTTTGATTTAATATCAACTATATTCCAATTAAAACTATTTCTTTCAATCAGCACTTCTCTCCAAAATAAATTAGTATTTTGTATCAATAAGCAGTCTCCAGGAGCCCTTAAAACCATTCCATCTCTATCCTGATAAACATAAAATTTCCCATCGTTAAATACAAAATCTATTCTAGAATAACTAACCACATGATAATCTTTTTTAGGTATATAAAAACTCTTGTATAGCCTTTTAGCATCATAGTAATGATCTACATCTATTTTTATAAGCCATTCTCCTTGAGGAATAAAACTTGCAATATAATTATAATAGCTATAAAGTTTATTTTCTTCACCTTGTGGATTTTCAATTTGCACTTCATAAGGATATTTTACTGGTATAAAAGAAGGATACTGCTTACAAAATTCTAAAATAATTTCCTCACTTCCATCGGTACAGTCATTATATCCTATAACACCTCTTTGTATGGCGGGCAATATGCTCTCTAGCGAAGCTCTTAAGGTTGTAGCCTCATTCTTTACCCTTATAAAAGCCCAAGGATTTAAAGGAGTTTTTGGGTCTTTTGATTTTGGATCAAAATCAAAAAATCCTTTATGTTTTTTTGTATTACAAATAGTTTTATTAACTTCAAGAAAGTAATCATTGGAAAACAAGTTCATTTTATATGCTAAATTTCCATTTAATACAGAATCTATTTTTTGTAATGTAATAATCTTGTTATCCAAAAAAAATCTTATTTTTTTTCTTATATGACTTATAGGTATAAAAAATAAAAATATTTTTATAATTATCTCTCTTGTTTTCATGCTCTCTTGTTTTTCTTTTTTGGATATAATATAAAAAATCAATCTAATGAAAGTATACATGAATAATCCTTTAGTCTCTATTATTATACCAATATACAATGTAGCACCGTACCTAAAAGAATGCCTAGATAGTGTTATTAATCAAACTTATAGAAATTTAGATATTATTTTGGTTAACGATGGGGGTGATGATGAAAGCTTAGATATAGCTTTAGAATATCTCAATAAAGATGAAAGAATATTTCTAATCTCTAAGGAAAATGGGGGACTAAGCTCCGCAAGAAATATGGGCTTAGAATTTATAAAAGGGACTAAACTTAGAAGTTTTTTTGAAGATAACATCGAACAAGACATAATCTCTTTTACTTCAACTCACACTTTTGATAAAAATACAAAAATAATTAATAAAGAAACTATAAAATCGAATTTTATACAAATTCAAAAAAGATACATAAAAACAAGTATCGAAAATATAAATGATTTCTTAGTCCAGGAACTACCAAATTCTATAATTCACTTTCTGGATTCTGATGATTATTTTTTAAACAATTGTATAGAACTTTGCGTAAAAGAAATGGTTGAAAAAGATTTAGATATTTGCACACATAATCATCAAGAAGACAATGAAACTACTGGAAAAACTACAAAAAAATTTTTTGAAAAGCTACCCGGCAACAGTAAATATAACCCATCATACCTAATAAAGCTAAATAAAAAATACAATTTCTATTTTACATGGCAAGGTGCTTTTCAAGCTAATATATTAAATCAATATAATCTTCGTTTCACTCATGGAATTTACCACGAAGACCATGATTTTGGAACCATACTATTTTACTTAGCAAACAAAATGTTCCATACCGAAAAAACATTATTAACCTATAGAATCCGACAAGGCAGCATTACTAATTTTGATAATTCAACAAAAAAAATACCAAAATCTTTACACCATTTAAAAAATTATTTTAAAAACTACTTAGAACTTAGAATATATTTTAAAATATATTGTGATATTGTAATCGCACAAAACATATATCTTTTTAATCAATATATAAATGATGACTTTTTGAAAAAAAGTATTAAAAGATATTATATTCATTATTTTGATATAAAAATCACAAATGATCCTTTAAATTTAAAAAATGAAATTCGAACATTTGTAAAAAATATAACATTATATAACATATACCTAAAACTAAGAAATTACATAAGACACCCAAAAAAAATAATAGGCTTCAAATGTATCATATAGTTTTTAGCGCCGATGAATCATATATAAAATATACCGCGGTTTTAATTACAAGTATAGTATTTAACACAAACAAACACCAAAAGATGAGAAATGAAAAATATTATTTTCACATACTAAGCAATTTTGTCAGTAATAAAAATCGAAATAAACTTTTAAAATTACAAAATACATTAGATAAACTATTTCCATGTGAAATTATCATTCATATTCAAAACGATAATGATTTTATTAATTTTCCAAATTCAGGAGCTGCCCATAGTTTAAAAATTCCCTACTATAGGTTAAAATTAAGCCTAATTTTTAACAAAAATATCGAAAAGTGTTTGTATTTAGATTCTGACATGCTCTGTATGTGCGACATAAGAAAAATATTTACCATAGATCTTCATAATAAAATAGCAGGGGTTGTTGGTGATCTTGGATCTAAAAAAAATAAAATAAAATACATAGAAAACAATAAAAAAATAATTCATCGCTTCGATGAAAATTATTTCAACTCAGGTTTTTTACTTATCAACTTAAAAGAATGGAATAAACACAATATAGAGCAAAAATGCGAGGATTTAGCTAGTAAATGCTACTATATAAAAGCCGCGGATCAGGATTTGCTAAATGCGGTCATAAAACCACAACATCAATTAAAATTTGACTTTTCTTATAACTTCAGCACTGTTGCATTTTGTTATGTAATCTGCAAAGATGAGAGTAAAAATAGACTAAACTACACTCGTTCTGAGTTTAATATTGCTAGTAAAAATCCAAAAATTCTTCATTATGGAGAGAAGCCTTGGAGATTTTTAAAATCTTATTTTGATTATAATAACAAAAATATAAATGACCATTGGTGGCAAATAGCAGAAAATACCCCTATCTTCAACCGTGAACTACTTAAAAACAAACTCAAAACTAATACTCATTTATTGTGTGCTGGATTAGGACAAGAACTCTTAAAAGCTACTTTAAAATTCAACTTATTTAAGATTTACTTTTTAATCAAACGAACAAATGATGATTCACGGTATATATATCAAGCAAAGAAAATTCAAGATAATATCTTTGGGGTTTGCTGCATATTAGGCACTGCTATTTTATATGCTAGAAACTCCAATAAAAATTTCTTTAGCGTATATTTTAAATCCTTAAAAATTATTTATCATTTTAAAAAATATGCAAATAAATCGAGAGCTTAATAACCTTTGTTATTTTTACATAATTTTTCTTAAAAAATTGCAAAAAGATATTTTCTTTTACCCTTTGATTTATTTGCAAACCCTTATAAGTTGCTATCCTCTCAATTAAATACCCATTTTTATCATCTTCTATAATACCACCAGAGTCTAATATCAGTATTAAAGGTGATACTTAAAAGTATAATTTACACTCTCAACCAAAACCTTTCCAATAGCCACACATTATATAAATACCAGATTACAAATATTCCTTTTTTATATCTTTTGCAAAAGATTTTAATATGACTAAATTTTCAATCTTATAATCTTTTATTTTGCTTTTTATAGTATTTTTTAATTCACTCTCTTCAACTATATTTAAACCCACTCTTTGTATTTTATATCTTCTTGCACATGTTTACAAATTTTAACTTGACCAACAATACGTATCAAAATAATTATTTTTTTCTTCTATATTTTTTAAACTCATATGAACAAAATTGATATATTTTGTATTTTTATTTTTAAAGAAAGGAAAATGAGGGCAATTATTAAAAATCATCACATCAATATTTTTATATCTTTGTTTTAGTAAAAAACTCTCATAATGCTTATAAATATAGCTTATAAAATAATTTTTCTTTTTTTACATCAGCTCTTGATTTATTATGCAAATAATCTATTTTAATATTGTCATTTAATTTATAAACTACATCAATTCCTTGTTTATAAAAACTAAAAATTTTATATCATGCCCAAGCTCAAAAAGTGCATTTGCCAAATTTGCAACAACCCTTTCGGCACCACCTCCTATGGTAATACCCCGTCCCCAATTAAGTAATAAAATTTTCATTTCCAAGTCACTTTTTCATTTTTTACAGTATCAAGATAAATTTGATGATTGATTTCAAGCATATTTTTGCTATTTTCTTCATGGTAAATATGATAAGCTAGGGCATTAAATTTAAGCCTTTTAAATGCTCCGTCATTAAATAAAAATCTAGCTACAAACTCGCTATCTTCCCTACCCCAGCCTATAAATTTTTCATTAAATCCCCCAATAACTTCAAAATCACTTTTATAAAAACTCATATTACAAGTTTTACTACCTTTGACAAGTTGTGATTTTTTAAAAAATTTCTTAGTTAATTTTGAAAATTTATATACACATTTAGCTAAAAAAATATTTCTTTGATTTTTCAAACCCTTTTTGTTAAAAGCCAAACTAAAATCATTTTTACTTAAAAGTTCTTTACTTTCTTCTTCACCTAAAATAATTCTTGATCCTTGCAAAATAGTCTTTAAACTGGCAAATTTTAAATGATCTCTGATAAAATTTTTTTCTAAAATCATATCACCATCGATTAAAACAATATATTCACTATTTGAAGCCCTAATCGCTTTGTTGCGGCTTGCCGCAGCACGAAATCCCTCATCTTCTTGCCAAATATGCTCTAACTTGCAAGGAAAATCTTTTTGATAAGCTTGTATAAGCTTAGCCGTATCTTCCTTGCTTCCATCATCAGCTATTAAAACCTCATCTGGTAAAGGTTCTAAGTTTTTAACACTATCAAGCACCAAAGCAAGTCTTTCTTTTTGATTATAGGTTGTGATGATTAAAGCACAAGTTTTTGGCTTTTGCTTTTTTAACTCATATAATTTCATATATTTAAAAAAAGCCCCAAGACCATTGCAAGTACTTATGATAAAGCCTTTATAACCATAAAAAATTCCCTTTTTTAAAGCATAATTTCTAAAAAAAGTCCAAATTCCTCTTAGCAAAGCTTTACAAACACTACTTTCTTTATGTAAATTTTGCAAAGCCCAAAGTTTGGAGTATTTTTGAAGTTTATCTAACAATCCATCGATATCATCAAAAGCAAAATGCCTCAAACCATTTTGCAGTTTAATCTTTTTACTGTCTTCGTGCAAAATCAAACTCTCATGCACCAAATTTTCATTAAAACTAGTATGAGTTTTATTAAACACACGCATTACATGATCAGGCCACCACCCACAAGCTTTAATCCACTCTCCATTGTATAAATTTTCTCTTGGTAAGGCTATGATATCTTCTTTATTGGGCTCAATTTGCTTTAGTTCTTGTAAAAATTCTTTCTTAGCAAGCTCATCTGCATCAATATTAAAAATCCAATCATTACTAGCATAACTTATAGCTAAATTTTTCAAAGGTCCAAAACCTATAAATTCATGCTGATAAATCTTGATATTTTTATAACCTTTACTAAATTCATAAGCAATTTTCAAAGTATCATCATTGCTACCATTTTCTATCAAAACGATCTCACCAAATTCTTGCAAAGACTCCAAGCAAGCTTTTAAAGTTTTTTGGGCATTTTTAACCATCATTATCACACTAATTTGCTTTAAATCCATATTAAGCTTCTTTTTAATAAAATTTATATTATATTTTATAAAAGAAGTATACATGAATAATCCTTTAGTCTCTATTATTATACCAATATACAATGTAGCACCGTACCTAAAAGAATGCCTAGATAGTGTTATTAATCAAACTTATAGAAATTTAGATATTATTTTGGTTAATGATGGGAGTGATGATGAAAGCTTAGATATAGCTTTAGAATATCTCAATAAAGATGAAAGAATATTTCTAATCTCTAAGGAAAATGGGGGTCAATCTTCTGCAAGAAATATGGGCTTAGAATTTATAAAAGGGACTAAACTTAGAAGTTTTTTTGAAGATAACATCGAACAAGACATAATCTCTTTTACTTCAACTCACACTTTTGATAAAAATACAAAAATAATTAATAAAGAAACTATAAAATCGAATTTTATACAAATTCAAAAAAGATACATAAAAACAAGTATCGAAAATATAAATGATTTCTTAGTCCAGGAACTACCAAATTCTATAATTCACTTTCTGGATTCTGATGATTATTTTTTAAACAATTGTATAGAACTTTGCGTAAAAGAAATGGTTGAAAAAGATTTAGATATTTGCACACATAACTTGTGTAGATTTCTAGAAAATCAAAATAAATTTACCAATAAGCACCACTTTGACATACCAAATCACATCAAAACTCATTTTTGTGATTTAGCCTCAAATATTATAATTAATAGCAAAAGATACTCTTTTGTTTTTACATGGCAAGGTGCTTTTCAAGCTAATATATTAAATCAATATAATCTTCGTTTCACTCATGGAATTTATAACGAGGATAATGATTTTGGAATTATATTATTTATGCTTTCAAAAAAATTTTTTTTCATCAATACTATTTTAATGGTTTATAGGGTAAGAGACAATTCTTCTAGCTCAAAAAAAATAAGACATTCGCAAATTCCAAAATATTTACATGAAATTAATTTATATTTTAATGATATTGACAAAGCAAAAGCGTATTTTTACCATTTTTGCTTGGTAAAATCCGGCATTGCAATTCACAACTTTTATACAGCTTTTACAAATAAAAACAAGCAAAGTGATATTTTTTTTCACAACTCCCTGTCTTGGCATTGTAATATTATAAAAACAAACCTAAGCATCGATCCGCTAAATATAAAGAAATTATCAAATTTCTTTAAACAAAATAAAATATTAATGGTTAAACATATTTTTATTTATCTTATACGCCATCCCAAAAAAATTAAAAATTTAAAAAATTTATTTTTATCTAATACTTCTCTGTTTTTTTAAACCTCTTATGAAAGAAAAAATACTCATCAGGTTTAAATTTAATCATCTCTTCGCAACATTTTGCTTGGTATTTGGTAAGCTCTTCTACACTTGCCTTACTTGCTTCTAAGGCCTTAAAAGTTTTTACAAAAAATTTTTCATCTTTTTGATACACAAAACAAGGCAAAATCATAGCATTTGTTTTTTTTGCAAGCACGCTTGCACCTGCTATGAAATTTACCTCTTGATCAAAATACTGTATTTTTATACTTTCACTATCTACTGCATTTTGATCAGTTAAAATTCCAAGAGACTTGCCTTCTTTTAAGGCTTTTAGCATTTTTTTAAGTCCACCTTTTTTTTCTATAAGCTCTATGTTAAACTGCGTGCGATTTTTGCTTAAAATTTTATCCATTACCATACTATCAAGCGCTCTTCCAACTATGGAAATTCCTTGAAACTTAGCCCCAAAAGATAAAGCCAAAAGCTCCCAGTTGCCATAATGGGCCGTAGTTACGATCAAAGGTTTTTTGCTTTGCATTATATTTAAAATTTGTTCCTCATCATCAAAGCAAATTTTATTGATGATTTCTTCTTTACTTGCATTTTGATTTTTGATAAAATCAATCCCAAATTTAGCAAAATTTTTATAGATATTAAGGCTAGTTTCATCACGCCATTTTTGATCTTTTTCAGGAAAGCAAATTTTTAAATTAACATCGATGATTTTACGGTGCTTACGATTTAACTTATAAGTGATTAAAGCAACCAAATTTGCAAAAGAATTTAAAAGTTTTGCAGGTAAAATTCCCACAAGCACCTTTAATGCATAAAAAAGACTTAAATATACATAATTTATCATTTTTCTAAAAGCTCACAAGCAAGTTTAAAAATATCTTTTTCATCGATATTTTGTATACAAAAATCACTCTTATCTATATGCTTTGATTGCGATATTTTTTTACCTGCATTGATTGTTTTATTGATATTGGTTTCATAGGTATTTCTTTGACTAGGAGTAGCACCAAAGATCGTTATAGAAGGTTTGTTTAATGCAAAAGCTAAATGAGTAGGCCCACTATCATTTCCGATGATTAGATCACTTACCTTGGTTAAAGCACAAAGCTCACTTAAGCTTAATTTTGGCGCAAGTTCTATTTTTAGATGTTTTAAATTTAAAACCATATCTTTAGCAAAATTAAATTCCCCTACATTGCCCCAGCCAAGTATGATTTTTGCACTAGCAAAATGCTCCAAAAGCATTCTACAAAGTAGTATCAAACGCTCTTTTGGGTAAATTTTATTTGGCATAGATGATCCTACATGTATGAGTATGTTAGGCGCACTTTCATTCAAAGATAATCTTTGCTCTAAGCTTTCCTTTAACTCATCATCTATACTAAAGCAACTTTGTTTTAATTCTATATCACTATGATCAAAATGCTCATTTAACACATAAGCCACCAAAGAAAGATTACGCACGACAATATTTTCTTCATAATTACACGCAAATTTATGCGCATAAAAATTACTCGCGAAGCTTTCTTTTATGCTTTCTTGATCAAAACCAAAAGTATTAGCGCATAAAAATTTACTCACCAATGCAGACTTGATTAAACCTTGTAAATCAATCACAACATCATATTTGTTTTGTCTTGCTTCAAAAAGCATAGCAAAGACTTCTTTGAATTTTCTATCTTTTAAAGGTAGGGCATATACTTCATTGATCATTGGATGATCTTGCAATAATCCTGCAAATCTTGCATCTACAAACCAATCAATACTCGCCTTAGGATAATGCTTTTTAATAAATTGCAAAACAATCACCGCATGGATGATATCACCAAGTGCAGATAATTTAACCAAACCTATTTTCATGTGCTACTTTATTTTTAAATTTTCTGTTATGATTTTAACAAAGATTTTTTTAAAAAAAGGTTTATTATGCAAGAATATATTTGCGTTTTTGATTGTGAGAGCATTCCTGATGTAGAATTAATAAAACATCTTTATGGTTTTAATGGTGATGATTTAAGCATTAGCAAGCAAGCTTTAGAAAAACAAAAAGAAGAAAGCGGAAGTGAGTTTTTACCCCTGCCTTTTCATAAAGTTGTAAGTATTTGCGCAGTGATTGCAGATAAATTTGGAAATTTCATCAAAGTTAATAAAATCAAAGGCGAAAGCGAAAAACAAATGCTAGAAGAATTTTTTAACTTCATAGATAAACACCAACCTCGCCTTGTAAGTTTTAATGGCAAAAGCTATGATATGCCTTTACTTGTTATAAGAGCGTTAAAATACAACATCAACGCAAGTGCTTATTTAGATGCAAGTGATAAATGGAATAACTACAAAAGCAAATTTATAGAAAATAAACACTGTGATTTATTAGAATCTTTAGGGAGTTTTGGTCAAAAAGGCTTAAGACTTGACACACTTTGTGCTATGGCAGGACTTCCTGGAAAGTATGATGTGCATGGAAATGAGGTATTAGAACTCTTTTATCAAAACAAATTAGAAAAAATTCACGAATACTGTGAAAGTGATGTGTTAAACACTTATATGCTATTTTTAAAATACGAACTCATCAAGGGCAACTTAACCCAAGAAGATTATCTTAATATTTTAGAAAATTTCAAAGAAGAACTTTTGCAAAAACACAGCGATAAAAGCTATCAAAAGCCATTTTTAGAGGCCATAGAAAAAGAAAAGAGTAAAGTTTTAAATTAATTAAGAAAAGTATATTAAAATAACTAATATTAAATAACACAAAAAGGATAAAAATGAAAATTTTAATCACCGGTGGCGCAGGATACATAGGCTCTCATACTTTAAAACAGTTTTTAGAAACAAATCATGAAATTTGTGTATTAGATAATCTTTCAAAAGGTAGTAAAAAAAGCTTAGATGAACTTTCTAAAATCAGACCTTTTAAATTTTTTGAGCAAGATTTAAGTGATTATGCTGGGATTAAAAAACTTTTCAAAGAAGAAAAATTTGATGCAATTGTGCATTTTGCAGCAAGCATTGAAGTTCCTGAAAGCATGGAAAATCCTTTAAAATACTATATGAACAACACTGCAAACACAAGTAATCTAATCCAAACTTGTCTAGAAACAGGTGTGAAAAAATTCATTTTTTCTTCAACCGCAGCGACTTATGGAGAGCCACAAACTCCTATCGTAGACGAACAAAGCCCATTAGCACCGATCAATCCTTATGGACAAAGCAAACTTATGAGCGAAAAAGTCCTACAAGATGCTAATATGGCAAATCCTGAATTTAAATACTGCATTTTAAGATACTTCAACGTAGCGGGTGCTTGCATGAGCTATCCTATAGGTCAACGCTATCCAAAAGCTACTTTGCTTATCAAGGTTGCTGCTGAAGTAGCCACAGGAAAAAGAGAAAAACTTTATATTTTTGGCGATGATTATAATACCAAAGATGGTACTTGTATTAGAGATTTTATCCATGTTGATGATATTTCAAGCGCACATTTAGCTGCTTTAGAATACTTAGAAAACAACGAAAGCAACATCTTCAACGTAGGTTATGGACACGGTTTTAGCGTAAAAGAAGTGATCGAAACCATGAAAAAAGTAAGCGGGGTAGATTTTACAGTAGAACTTGCACCAAAAAGAGCCGGAGATCCTTCTGTGCTTATTTCAAATGCGGATAAAATCAAAACTCTAACTAACTGGAAACCAAAATATGATGATTTAGAACTAATCTGCAAAAGTGCTTATGAGTGGGAAAAACAGTGTTAAAAAAACTTTTTTTTATACTCGATGCTCACGATAAAAGATTTTTATTTGCTTTGCTAATTTTTTCTATTTTTATAGGATTTATAGAAAGCTTTGCTATTTCTTTGATCATGCCTTTTGTATCAGTAGCAAGTAATTTTGAGCTTTTAGAAAAAAGCTCTTATTTTCAACCTATATATGAGTATTTTAATTTACCAAGTTACAAGATCGTTGCTTATTTTGGCTGTATATTAATTGCCTTTTATATTTTTAGAGCCTTTTTAAATGCCTTTTATTTTCATTTACTAGCACGCTTTTCTAAAGGGCGTTACCACAGCCTTGCTTGTCGTATTTTTGACAAATATCTACATCTTGAATATGAAAATTTCACCAATAAAAACCAATCAGAACTTTTAAAAACCATTACTCAAGAAGTTTTTCACTTAAGTACTTTAATTAGTGCTTTTTTGCTTATGTTAAGCGAAAGTTTTGTGGTGTTTTTGCTTTATGCTTTATTGTTAATTATCAACTATAAAATCACCCTAGCTTTAAGTGCTTTTTTACTTTTAAATGCTTTTATTTTGATCAAAATCCTCTCGCCCTTAGTAAAAAAAGCTTCCATAGCTAGAGAAGAAGCGATGAAAAATTATTTTGAAATTTTAAATGCAAATTTAAACAATCTTAAAATCATCAAACTCAAAACCAAAGAACAAAGCACACAAAAACTTTATGAAATTCAAAGTGGACTCTTTGCCAAAGCAAACATTAGCAACGAAAGCATGGCAAGTATACCTAGAATTTACCTTGAAAGTATAGGTTTTTGTATGCTTTGTTTTATTGTGGTATATTTGGTTTTAAGATATGAAAGTGACATTTCCTCTATCTTAGCAACCATTACTATTTTTGTAGTGGCTCTTTATAGACTTATGCCAAGTGCTAATCGCATCATCACAAGTTACAATGAAATCACATATTATAAAAACTCTTTAGATATTATTTATAATATGCTTAATGAAAAAGAAGAAAAGTTAGGCGATGAAAGTATCGAATTTAAAGAAAAAATCGTTTTAAAAAACCTTTTCTTTGCCTACAAGGGTAAGAAAAATTTATTTAAAAATTTAAATTTTGAACTAAAGAAAAATGAAAAAATCGCTTTTATAGGCAAAAGCGGTAGTGGTAAAAGTACTTTAGTTGATCTTATCATAGGACTTTTAAAACCAAGTGATGGAGCTATTTTGGTAGATGGGGTCAAACTCGATGAAAATAACATCAAAAGTTTTAGAAGTAAAATCGGCTACATACCTCAACAAATTTATCTTTTTAATGATTCTATTGCAAAAAACATTAGCTTTGGAGAAGAAATCAATGAAGCGCTTTTACACAAGGTGATCAAACAAGCTAATCTTGAAAGCTTTGTGAATTCGCTTGAAGAGGGAATACATACAAAAGTGGGTGATTCGGGTTCTTTTTTAAGCGGGGGTCAAAGACAAAGAATAGCCATAGCAAGAGCACTTTACCAACAACCTGAAATTTTAGTTCTGGATGAAGCAACTAGCGCACTTGATCAAGAAAGTGAAGCAAAAATCATGGAAGAAATTTATAAAATTTCAAAAGACAAAACCCTTATCATCATAGCTCATAGACTTTCAACTATACAAGGTTGTGATAGAGTATTTGAAGTAAATCATGGGTATTTAAAGGAAAAAATATGAAAATCACTTTCATTATAGCCACTTTAAATTCAGGTGGCGCTGAAAGGGTTTTGGTTACTTTGGCTAATGAACTTTGTAAAAACCATGAAATAAATATTATCAAATTTCATAAAGAAGACTCATTTTATAAGCTTGATCCAAAAATCAAACTTTTTACTCTAGAACAGTTTGATTTTTCTACGCTTTATAACAAAATAGTTTCACGTATTAAAAAATTCAATGCCTTAAAACAAGCACTCAAAGAGCATAAGAGTGATGTTTTTATCTCATTTTTAGACACTACCAATATCGCTTGTATTTGGGCAAATAAAGGCTCAAACACACCTTTAATCATCAGCGAACATAGCTCTCATACTTATTTAAAATCCAAAATTTGGAAATTTTTACGTCGTATTAGCTTTCCATATGCAAATGCTTTAACCGTGCTAAGTAATGATGATAAAAGCTATTATGAAAACTTTGTCAAAAAAGTTGTCAATATGCCAAATCCTTGCCATTTTAACCTCACAGAAGAAAAGCTAGAAAAAGAAAACAATGTCATCTTTGTAGGCAGGCTTGATCATAATAAAAATGCTTCTATGTTTTTAAAAGCCATAGCAAGGCTAGACATCAATCTACAAAATCAATATCGTTTTTTTATAGCAGGCGATGGGGAATTAAGACAAGAACTAGAGCAAGAAGCTGAAAAATTAAAAATCAAAGTTCATTTTTTAGGTAAAATCGAAAACATACAAGAACTTTATAAAAAAGCAAAAATACTTTGCCTCTGTTCTTTCATAGAAGGCTTACCAACGGTTTTACTTGAAAGTTTATACTATCAAGTAGCACGTATTAGCACAAAATACGTAAGCGGCCATAAAGATTTAATCGATGATAAAAAAGATGGGTTTTTAGTAGATTTAAATGATGAAAAGGCTTTAAGTGAAAAACTCGCGCTTTTAATGCAAGATGAAAATTTAAGAAAAACTTTAGCACTTAATGCACAACAACGATGTAAAGACTATGAAGTAACAAATGTAGTGCAAAAATGGCTTGATTTAATCAATGAAACAAGGCTTAAATAATGAAAAAACTAGCAATTTTTATTTATTCTTTAGGAAGTGGTGGCGCTGAAAGGGTTGTTTCAACCTTATTACCTGTGTTAAATTTAAAATACGAAGTGCATTTGATTTTAATGAATGATAAAATTTCATATGATATTCCTGAGGTAAATATTCACTATCTTGAAAAATCAAGCCCAAGCGAAAGCAATCTAGCTAAATTTTTAAAGCTTCCTTTACTTGCTATAAAATACAAAAAACTTTGTGAAGATTTAAAAATAGATTTGCAATTTGTGCTATTAAATAGACCTAATTATATTGCATTAATGGCAAAATCTCTAGGTCTTAAATCAACCCTTATTATCAATGAGTGCACAACGCCAAGTGTGATTTATAAGCATAATAACCTAAACTCTATAATCAATAAATTTCTTATCAAAAAACTTTACAACAAAGCTGATTTGATCTTAGCAAATTCCTTAGGAAATAAAGAAGATTTATTGCACAATTTCAACATAGAAGCCAAGAAATGTGACATTTTATATAATGCTATAGATTTAGAAAGTATTATAGAAAAATCTAAAGAAGCAATCGACTTTAAAGAACCTTTTATACTTAGTGTTGGTAGACTTGATCATGGTAAAAATCACGCCATGCTTATAAAAGCTTATGCGAAAGTTAAGACTGATTTAAAACTAGTCATTTTAGGTGAAGGAATTTTAAAAGATAAACTTTTGGCTTTAATTGAGGAGTTAAATTTAAAAGACAAAGTTTTTTTACTCGGTTTTGACAAAAATCCTTATAAATATATGAGCAAATGTGACTTTTTTGCTTTTGCCTCAAGCTTTGAAGGTTTTTCAAATGTCCTAATCGAATGTCTAGCTTGCAATAGCGCTGTGCTTTGCACTGACCATAAAAGTGGTGCAAGAGAATTGTTTTTAGATGATGAATTTGGACTTTTAGTTCAAGTAGATGATGAAAAAGCTATGCAAGAAGGCTTAGAGAAAATGTGCAACGATGAGGCATTAAAAGCCACTTATAGAGAAAAGGCTTTCTTACGTGCAAAAGAATTTGACAAAATAAACATAGCAAAACAGTTATTTGAATTTTTTAATAAGGCATAAAATGAAACTGCAACAAAATTTCACGGATAATAATTCTATCAAATACACCTGTATATTGATTTTTATCGCTTTTGCTTTTAGCGTATTATGCAGACTTTATTGGGTAAGCTGGGCAAGCGAATTTTATGAGTTTTTCTTCAATGATCAACTCATGATCACTACTAACGATGGTTATGCTTTTGCAGAAGGCGCAAGAGATATGATAGCGGGGTTTCACCAACCTAATGATTTATCATATTTTGGAAGTTCACTTTCTACTTTAACTTATTGGATTTATAGTATATTGCCTTTTAGCTTTGAAAGTATTATTTTATATATGAGTACTTTCTTTGCTTCTTTGATTGTTGTGCCTATTATATTAATCGCAAGAGAATACAAACTCACCACTTATGGGTTCATAGCAGCTTTGCTTGCTAGTATTGCAAATAGCTATTACAATCGTACAATGAGTGGGTATTATGATACTGATATGCTTGTTTTGGTTTTACCAATGCTCATTTTATTAAGCTTTATACGATTAACCATCAATAAAGATATCTTTACTTTACTTTTAAGCCCTATTTTTATCATGATTTATTTATGGTGGTATCCTTCAAGCTATTCTTTGAATTTTGCTATGATAGGACTTTTTGGATTATACACACTTATACTACACCGAAAAGAAAAGATTTTTTACCTTGCCATTGCTTTAATGATCATAGCTTTAAGTATGTTAGCATGGCAATATAAACTTGCATTGATTGTATTATTATTTGCTATTTTTGCCTTTAAAGAAGAAAAAATCAATTTTTATATGATTTGGGCTTTGATTTTTGCAAGTATTTTGATTTTATTTATAAGCGGTGGCTTAGATCCTGTTTTATACCAACTCAAATTTTATGTCTTTAAAGCCGCTGATGTGCAAAATTTAAAAGATGCGGCTTTTATATATTTTAATGTTAATGAAACCATCATGGAGATCAATACTATCGATCCTGAAGTATTTATGCAAAGAATTAGCTCTAGTGTTTTAGTGTTTCTTCTTTCTTTTGTAGGTTTTATTTTATTTTGTAAAGATCATAAAAGCATGCTTTTAGCTTTACCTATACTTGCATTAGGATTTATGGCTTTAAGAGCGGGACTTCGATTTACCATTTATGCGGTTCCTGTTATGGCTTTAGGTTTTGGTTATTTTTTGTATGTATTTTTTCATTTTTTAGAAAAAAAACAAATCAAACCAAGCTTGAAAAACAAAAATATCTTACTAATACTAATCACATTTTTTAGTATTAGCCCTGCTTTAATGCATATATATTCTTATAAGTCTTCCACTGTTTTCACTTCTTATGAAGCTCAAATTTTAAATAATTTAAAAAGCAAAGCACAAAGAGAAGACTATGTTATTGCATGGTGGGACTATGGATATCCTATCCGTTATTATAGTGATGTCAAAACCTTAATCGATGGCGGTAAACACCTAGGAAAAGATAACTTCTTTTCTTCTTTTGTTTTAAGTAAAGAGCAAGCACCAGCTGCTAATATGGCAAGGCTTAGCGTAGAATATACAGAAAAATCCTTTAGTGAGCATTATCCTGATGTTTTAAAAGCTATGGTTAAAGATTACAACCAAACAAATGCCACAAGCTTTTTAGAGAGTTTAAATGACAAAAACTTTCAATTTGATACTAATAAAACAAGAGATGTTTACATCTATATGCCTTATAGAATGTTGCGTATTATGCCTGTGGTAGCTCAATTTGCCAATACAAATCCAGACAGTGGCGAACAAGAAAAAAGCTTGTTTTTCTCTCAAGCTAATGCCATAGCACAAGACAAAACTACAGGATCAGTTATGCTTGATAATGGCGTAGAAATCATCAATGATTTTAGAGCTTTAAATCTAGAAGGTACAACCATACCTTTAAAAGCCTTTGTAGATATAGAATCAATCACCAATGGCAAGTTCTACTATAGTGAGATTGATCCAAAAGCACAAATTTACTTACTGTTTTTAAGAGAATATAAAAGCTTTGTTATTTTAGATGAAAGTCTTTATAATAGTGCTTATATACAAATGTTTTTACTTAATCAATATGATCAAGATTTATTTGAACAAATCACCAATGATGCAAGAGCAAAAATTTATAGGTTAAAAAGATGAGAATAGGAATTTTAACTCATAGTGCAATGAGTGTGTATTATTTTCGCCTTGCACTCACTAAAGCCCTAGAAAAAAACCACCATGAAGTGATAATCATTACTCCCAAAGATGATTTTGCCATAAAATTGCAAGAATTAGGCTACAAGGTTTGCTTTTATGATTTGGCAAGATCAAGCGTAAATCCTTTGGTGGTATTTAAAAACCTACTAAGTTTAAAAAACATACTCAAAGATTTAAATTTAGATCTTTTACAAGCAAGTGCACACAAAAGCAATACAACAGGTATCATAGCAGCTAAAATGGCAGGCATTCGATACACTTTTGGCTTAGTTGAAGGCCTAGGGAGTTTTTATATCGATAATGATTTTAAAAGCAAACTAGTAAGAACAAGCATTAACCTACTCTATAAAATTTCTTTTAAACTTGCTAATGGCTTTATCTTTGTCAATGATAGCAATGCTTTATTTATGAAAAATCTAGGATTAAAAGAAGAAAAAATCAAGATCATCAAGTCCGTCGGTGTTAATTTAAAACAATTCTTACCTTTAAAAATTAGTACTGAAGAAAAACAAGCTTTTTTAAAAGAACACCATATGCCTGATAAACCCATTGTGCTAATGATATCAAGAGCGCTTTGGCATAAGGGTATTAAAGAATTTTACGAAGCGAGTAAAATTTTAAAAGATAAGGCAAATTTTATCTTAGTAGGTGGGGCTGATGATAATAAATCTTGCGCACCAATGGATTTTTTAAACTCGGCTAATGTTTTTTACTTAGGAGCAAGAAGTGATATTGCGCATTTATTAAACCTGTGTGATATTTTTGTTTTACCAAGCTATAAAGAGGGTTATCCACGAACCGTTTTAGAAGCACAAGCATGTAAAAAAGCGTGCGTAGTTAGCGATGCAGAAGGTTGCATAGAAGCGGTAAGCAATGCCATAGATGGACTAGTTTGTAAAAGCCAAGACAGTGATGATTTAGCAGAAAAAATTCAAATTTTATTAGAAGATGAAAAACTAAGAAATACTTTAGCGCAAAATGCCTTTCTTAGGGCGCAAAATTATGATGAAAATATCATAGCTTTGAAATATCTTGATTTTTATAGAGGTTTTGCAAATGTATAAAAATGGTTTGAAACGAGTATTTGACTTTATGTTGGCTTTGATTTTATTAGTTATTTTTTTACCTTTTATAGTGCTTATTGGTATTGTTTTAAAAATCGTTCAAGGTAGCGTACTTTTTAAACAAGCAAGACCTGGCTTAAACGAAAAAATATTTTATATCTATAAATTTAAAACTATGAGTGATGAAAAAGATGAAAACGGGGAATTACTTCCTGATGCATTACGCCTAAAACCTTTTGGAAAACTAGTTAGAAGCTTGAGTTTAGATGAATTGCCACAACTTTTTAATGTGTTAAAAGGCGATATGAGCTTTATAGGTCCAAGACCTTTACTTGTAGAGTACCTACCCTTATACAACCAAGAACAAAAAAAACGCCATGATGTAAGACCGGGTATTACAGGTTGGGCGCAAATTAATGGGCGAAACGCTATCTCTTGGGAGCAAAAATTTAAATACGATGTTGAATATGTACATAATTGCTCTTTTTTATTTGATCTTAAAATCTTTTTTATGACTATTGTTAAAGTGCTTAAAAGAAGTGGAGTCAACAAAGAAGGTGTTGCCACAACGGATAAATTCAATGGACACAACTAAAAGTATTTATATATATGGTACAGGAGGGCACAGTTTAGTCTGTGTTGATGTAGCTAAAAATCTAGGATATGAAAAAATCATTTTTCTAGATGATAATAAAGGATTAAAATACCATTCAAACTTAGAAAAACATGATATGTTTATTGCTATTGGAGCTAATCATATCCGAGAAAAACTTTTCAAAAAAGCAAAAGAAGATGGATTTAGATTAGTAAATTTGATACATAAAAGTGCTATTATTAGTCCTAGTGCTTTTTTAGATGATGAGGGTATATTAATCATGCCAAATGTAGTAGTTAATGCTAAAGCTAGCATTACAAAAGGTGTGATCTTAAATACTGCTTGCGTGGTTGAGCATGAGTGTTTTGTAGGTGAGTTTAGCCATATTAGTGTTGGAGCTAAACTCGCTGGAGCAGTTAACATAGGTAAGCGTTGTTTTTTAGGAATTAACTCAAGTGTTATTCCTTGTGTAACTTTATGTGATGATATAACTTTAGGTGCAGGTGGAGTGGTCGTTAAAGACTTAAAATCTAAAGGCATTTATGCTGGAGTTCCTGCTAAAAAAATAAAGGAGGCAAAATGAGATTTTTTTTATCAGCACCACATATGAGTGGTAAAGAATTAGAATACATACACAAAGCTTTTGAAAGCAACTATATAGCACCTTTAGGTGAGTTTGTAAATGCCTTAGAACAAAGTATTAAAGACTACACAAAAAGCTCTAATGCTCTTGCTCTAAATGCAGCCACAGCAGCTATTCACTTAGCTTTAAGAGTTTTAGGCATTAAAGAAGGCGATGTGGTTTTAGCCTCAAGTTTTACCTTTATCGCTTCAGTAGCTCCAATCTCATACATGAATGCTACGCCAGTGTTTATTGATTGTGATGAAACTTATAATTTAGATGTAAATTTATTAAAAAAAGCTATCAAAGAAAGTCCTAAAAAACCAAAAGCACTCATTTTAACTCATCTTTATGGCAATGCCTCTAAAATGGATGAGATTGTCCAAATTTGCAAAGAAAATGAAATTTTCTTGATCGAAGATGCTGCAGAAGCTTTAGGAAGCTTTTATAAAAATAAAGCTTTAGGGACTTTTGGAGATTTTGGAGTATATTCATTTAATGGCAATAAAATCATCACAACAGGTGGTGGTGGTATGCTTGTAAGTGAAAATCATGCTAATCTTGAAAAAGCAAGATTTTACAGTACCCAAGCTAGAGAAAACTGTCTTCACTATGAACATAAAGAATACGGTTATAACTATAGAATGAGTAACATCCTAGGCGCAATCGGAACTGCTCAAATGGAGGTTTTAGAAGAAAGAGTAAATAAAAAGCGTGAAATTTACAGCTGGTATAAAGAATTTTTAAATGGTACTTTTACTTTTTTAGATGAACTTGAAAACACCAAATCTAACCGTTGGTTAAGTACTGCTTTGCTTGATTTTGATTCAAATAAATTAAATACTTGTGAAAAACACTATATTTGTGATCATAAAGCAGTCAAAATTCAAGATAACATTTTAAAAATCATACAAGTTCTAAAAGATAATCAAATCGAAAGTCGTCCACTTTGGAAGCCAATGCATTTGCAAGAACTCTATAAAGGTTGCAGTGCTTATTTAAATGGAAATAGTGAGTTTTTCTTTAGTAATGGAATTTGCCTTCCAAGTGCAACCACTATGAGTAAAGCTGATGTAGAAGAAGTTTCTACTTTAATCTTAAATACCCTAAAGGACTAAGATGGATTATAAAAGCAAACGCCTAGGTTTTTTTCTAGGTGCAGATATCTTACTTTTTGTTATAAGTATTTATTTATCTTTTTCTTTACGCTTTAGTGCAGATATCCCAAGTGAGTTTTATGAGGGAATGTTTAAAAGTGCTGTGATTTTAATTTTGCTTAAAATTCTTTTTCTAGCTTTTTTTAGAATTTATCAAGTTGCATGGAGATTTTTTTCTCTAAATGAAGCACGTAAATTAGTTATCGCTTTGGCTTTAGCTGAACTTGTATTTTTAGCGATTTATTATTTTTATGATGATTTTTTTAATCCCTTCCCAAGAAGTGTTATAGGAATAGACTTTGTTTTATCATGTATGCTAATTGGAAGTTTACGCATTAGTAAAAGAATGATTGTAGATTTTAGAAAACCAAAATACAACGAAGAACATCCTTGTATTGTAGTAGGTGCCACCTCAAAAGCTTTGCATTTGCTAAAAGGTGCTAAAGAGGGAAGCTTAGGACTTTTTCCTGTAGCCGTAGTAGATGAACGCACTAATTTAATAGGTACTTATTGTGATAAATTTATAGTTGAAGAAAAAGAAGCGATTAGAAAATATACTGCTGAAGGTATTCATACTGCCATTATTGCTTTAAAACTCGAACAAGAAGAATTAAAAAAGCTTTTTGATGAGCTTATCGCTTATGGAATTAACGATATAAAGCTTTTTTCTTTTACGCAAAATGAAGCAAGAGATATAAGCATCGAAGATTTACTAGCACGTAAACCAAAAGACTTAGACAATGCTTGCGTGATTGATTTTATTAAAGATAAAGTGGTTTTAGTTAGCGGCGCTGGTGGAACTATAGGTAGTGAGCTTTGCAAGCAGTGTATTAAATTTGGTGCCAAACACTTAATTATGCTAGATCATAGTGAGTATAATTTATACAAAATCAACGATGAATTAAGCTTGCATAAAGAAAAAATTGAACCTATTATGATGAGTATTTTAGATAAAGAAGCTTTAGAAAAACTCATTAAAGAAAAAAACATAGATTTGATTTTACATGCAGCAGCTTATAAACATGTGCCTTTGTGTGAGCAAAATCCACACTCGGCTATTTTAAATAACATCATAGGCACTAAAAATTTAATCGATCTTGCTAAAACTTACAAAGTGGCTAAATTTGTTATGATAAGCACAGATAAAGCCGTAAGACCAACCAATATCATGGGTTGTACGAAAAGAATTTGTGAGCTTTATGCACTAAGCTCAAGTTGTGAAAATTTTGAGGTAGCATGTGTGCGTTTTGGTAACGTTTTGGGTTCAAGTGGAAGTGTGATACCTAAATTTAAAGCTCAAATTGCGGCTAATGAGCCACTTACGCTTACCCATCCTGATATAGTACGTTATTTTATGTTAGTAGATGAAGCTGTACAACTTGTTTTGCAAGCTGCGGCCATTGCAAAAGGTGGGGAGTTGTTTGTACTTGATATGGGCGAACCTGTAAAAATTATGGATTTGGCTAAAAAAATGCTTTTACTTTCTAATAAAAAACTAGAAATCAAGATCACAGGGCTTAGAAAAGGCGAGAAACTTTATGAAGAACTTCTAATTCATGAAGATGATTTAAAAACCCAATATGAAAGTATTTTTGTAACAACAAGTGAGATAAAAGATTTAAATATTTTAAATCAAGAAATAGAAAAATTACTCCAAAGTGCAGATCCTGCTAAAGTTTTGAAAGAGATCGTACCTGAATTTAATCATAATAAAAATGGAGAGTGATTAAATTCTAATTTTATTTTAAAATGTTATAATATAATCTTTAATTGATTAATAAAAATAAAAACGATACAATTACATCTTATGTAATTAGATCGAAATAAAGGAAAAAAAGTGAAATTATTAGTAGTTGATGATAGTTCTACCATGAGAAGAATAATCAAAAACACTCTTGTAAGACTAGGTCATAAAGATGTTTTAGAAGCTGAGCATGGTGTAGAAGCTTGGGATTTACTTTCACAAAATGATGACATTAAGGTTTTAATTACTGATTGGAATATGCCTGAAATGAATGGACTAGAACTAGTTAAAAAAGTAAGAGCGGAAGAAAAATACGCCGATATGCCTATTATCATGGTAACAACAGAAGGTGGTAAGGCAGAGGTTATCACAGCCTTAAAAGCAGGTGTAAATAACTACATTGTAAAACCTTTCACACCTCAAGTATTAAAAGAAAAACTTGAAGATGTTTTAGGGACAAACGAAGGCTAATTATAAGTTTTTATGCAAACACATTATCACGAACTTTTTTTTCAAACAGATGAGGAATATCTAGAATTATTCCTTGATCTTATTTTTTCTTTAGATATAGATGCCATAGAAGAAAAAAACAATGGTATCTATATACGCTCCGAAGAAGATTTAGAACTCATTCAGATAGCTTTAAAAAATTTTCATCAAAAATTATGTGAAAAGTTAAACACTAACATTTTCTTTAGCTCAAGCTTAGAAAAAAAAGAAAACAAAAACTGGATAGAAGAATACAAAAAAGGCATTCAAGCTCTAACTATAGATAATATTCATATCCATACCACTTGGCAAGAAGCTAAAGAAGATAAGATTAATATTGTCATAGATCCTGCACTCGCCTTTGGTTCTGGACATCATGAAAGTACTTACACTTGCATAGAATTTTTACAAAAATACACAGATAATTCTAAATTTTGTTTAGATGTGGGTTGTGGAAGTGGGATTTTAAGCATCATCATGGCAAAACTTGGTGCAAAAGTACAAGCATGCGATACAGATGAACTAGCTATAGTTGCCAGTAAAGAAAACGCACAGTTAAACCACGTAAACTTTGATGATATTTGGGTAGGTTCTGTTAATAAAAGCTTACATAAATATGATATAGTAGTAGCAAATATCATCGCTGATATTTTAATCATACTAGAAAAAGATTTAAAAGAAAAAACCAAAGAAGGCGGAATTTTAATCTTATCTGGTATTTTAAATAAATACGAAGAAAGAATTAAAGATAAATTCAAAGATTTAACTTTGTTAGAATGTAAACACAAAGGAGAATGGTTGAGTTTAGCTTACAAAAAGGAAATAAAATAATGAATAAAAAGTCAAACGATCCAAAAGATAATCAAAATAATAATAGCTTTTTCAATAGAAATCCTATTTTTATTTTTGCTATTTTTGCTATTGTGATGATTCTTTTATTTAAAGGATTTTCAGATGATGGTAGCATGGGCATTATGGGCGGAGAAAATACCAAAAAGGTTACTTATTCTGAATTAAAAACCTTAATCGAAAACAATCAAATCGCCCAAGTTAACATAGGTCAAACTACCGTCAAAGCAGTTTCCAAAGCAGGAAATATGGTATATATCACTAAAAAAGTTGCAAATGATGCCACTTTTGTACCTTTGCTTGATTCAAAAGGTGTTTCATATGGTGCTTTCAATGAAAGCAATTGGTTTATAGATATCTTGCTTTCTTGGGTTTTACCAGTGTTTATTTTCTTTGGTATATGGATGTTTTTAGCTTCTCGTATGCAAAAAAATATGGGCGGATCTATACTTGGTATAGGAAGTTCTAAAAAACTTGTAAATTCAGAAAAGCCAAAAGTTAAATTTAATGATGTAGCTGGTGTAGAAGAAGCAAAAGAAGAAGTTAAAGAGATTGTAGATTTTTTAAAATATCCTGAAAGATACATCAATCTTGGTGCAAAAATTCCAAAAGGTCTTTTACTTGTAGGTCCTCCAGGTACAGGTAAAACTCTACTTGCAAAAGCTGTTGCAGGTGAGGCTGATGTGCCATTTTTTAGTGTATCAGGCTCATCTTTTATAGAAATGTTTGTAGGGGTTGGCGCTTCAAGAGTAAGGGACTTATTTGAAAATGCAAAAAAAGAAGCTCCTGCTATTGTTTTTATCGATGAAATCGATGCTATAGGAAAATCGCGTGCAGCAAGTGGCATGATGGGTGGAAATGATGAGAGAGAACAAACTTTAAATCAACTTCTAGCAGAAATGGATGGCTTTGGAACCGAAAGTTCTCCGGTAATTGTATTAGCCGCTACTAATCGTCCTGAAGTACTTGATGCGGCTTTACTTAGACCTGGCCGTTTTGATAGACAAGTTTTAGTAGATAAGCCTGATTTTAAAGGTAGATGCGATATTTTAAAAGTACACATGAAAGATGTTAAAATTTCACCTGAAGTAAAAGTAGAAGATATTGCAAGATTAACCGCAGGACTTGCTGGTGCTGATTTGGCAAACATCATCAATGAAGCAGCTCTACTTGCAGGTAGAGATTCTAAGAAACATGTAGAACAAAAAGATTTAGTTGAAGCAGTGGAAAGAGCCATAGCAGGACTTGAGAAAAAATCACGCAGAATTAATGATAAAGAGAAAAAAATAGTAACTTATCACGAATGTGGTCATGCCTTAATCGCTGAAACCACAAAAGGTGCTAAAAAAGTAAGTAAAGTTTCTGTTATACCTCGTGGCTTAGCAGCTTTGGGTTATACACTCAATACTCCCGAAGAAAATAAATTCCTAATGCAAAAACATGAACTTTTGGCTGAAGTTGATGTGCTTTTAGGTGGTCGAGCAGCCGAAGAGATTTTCATTAAAGAAATTTCAACCGGTGCGAGTAATGACCTTGAGCGTGCTACTGATATCATCAAAGCTATGATTTCTATGTATGGTATGAGTGAAATAGCAGGTTTAATGGTGCTTGAAAAACAAAGAAATACTTTCTTAAGTGGTGGTCAAACCATTAAAGATTACTCAGACAAAATGGCACAAGATCTAGATGAGTATGTAAAGAAAACTCTAGATGAACGCTATATAGGAGTAAAAGAGACTTTAAAAACTTATAGTGGCGCCATAGAGGTAATGGTACAAGCGCTTTATGAAGAAGAAACCATTGATGGTGCAAAAGTAAGAGAGATTATTAAAAATTATGAAGAAGAAAACAATCTTCCAACGCGCTTAGAAGAAAAAGAACAAGAAGTGGCTAAGGAAAACTAATGAAAATAGATTTTATTGCAAAGGCGGGTTGGGGTTTACTCATAGTTCTAGCTATAGTCTTTGTAATAGCTCAACTTATATGGGGATTTTCTTGGCTATTATGGTGTATTTTTATACTTTTTGCTTGTCTTTTTAGATCAAGCACAATTAATCACATCGCTGATTCAAATACCATCATAGCACCCATAGAAGGAAAGATCAAATGCATTAAAACAAGCTCTTATAAAGAACTTGGTGAATGCATTGAAGTGCAAATTATAAATAACATTACTCATCAAGGTGCTATTGTAGCACCACTTCCTATGGATATAGAAGAAACAAGAATTAGACATGGAATTTTTTTATGTCCATTTATGAAAAACACTCATTTAATGGGTGAGAGAATGTTATTTTTATCTCGTTCTAAAGGTAAGCAGTGGGCTTTGAGAATTATATTTG
This sequence comes from Campylobacter sp. 2014D-0216, assembly GCF_014931215.1. NCBI lineage: Bacteria > Pseudomonadati > Campylobacterota > Epsilonproteobacteria > Campylobacterales > Campylobacteraceae > Campylobacter > Campylobacter sp. 2014D-0216. Next base: position 1,317,173 of record NZ_CP063089.1, read on the forward strand.
GTGCACTCAATCGAAAAACTCATTTAAATGAGTTTGGTCATCATTTAAACCATGGTCAAAACATCGGCTTTATGTTTGATGGTAGCGTAAGCTTACTACTTCCAAAAGACACTAGAATATGTATTAATGAAAATGATAAAGTCCGCGTAGGCGCATTGATAGGGTATTTAAATCCATGAATTTTAAGTTAATTTACATTTTACCAAATCTTTTTACCGCAGCTTCAATATTTTTAGGTATCATTTCTGTGATTGCCTCAATCAATCAAAATTTTGATAAAGCTTTGATTTATATCATTTTATCATTAATTTGCGATGGTTTAGATGGGCGTGTGGCAAGAGCTACCAATTCAACTTCTAAATTCGGAGTTGAGTTTGATTCATTGGCAGATTTGATTGCTTTTGGTGTTGCGCCTGCTATGCTTTTTTACATGAGTATAGGTTATGAGTATGGTCGTTTTGGCTCTTTAATAGCGGGTTTATTTGTGGTATTTGGCGCTATACGTTTAGCAAGATTTAATGTAACCACAGGAACTTATGAGCCTTCAGTTTTCATAGGACTTCCTATACCAACGGCCGCAGTTGTAAGCGCATTATGGGTTGGCGCTTATTTGTATTATGATTTTTTACATAACTTTTCTTTAATGATAGTATGTATTCAAATCCTTTTAGCTTTTTTAATGGTCAGCAACATAAGATACCCAAGTTTCAAAAAGATTGATCTAAAAAGAGCAAATGTATTAAAAGTGTTAATTCTTTTAGTGATCTTATTTTCTATGCTTTATTTGTACTTCTTAGAAAGTGCCTTAATTGTAGCAAGTTTATACGTGTGCTATGGACTTGTGCGTAGCTTTTTTACTTTAATGCGTAAATTTAAAAAAGATTAGATTTTATTTTCACTTCATTTTTTAACAATATACTTTTTATTAATTTTACTAAAAAGGGGTTAAAGATGAATAAAAACAAATTATTCAGACAAATTCACATTTATATTAGTTTATTTTTCCTACCTTTGGCTTTTTTATATGCACTTACAGGTTTTGCATATATAGCAGGTTTTAATGGAGAAAGTGGTGCTAAGGTTCAAAATTATAAAGTTCAAGCGATTATCCAAGAAGGTGCTGAAGCAGAATTTTTAATTGATTTTTTGCAGAAAAATAACTTAAAACTTCCATCATCTCTAGAGCCTAAACTCAACAAAAAAAATGGAGCCATAGAGCTTGGTATTATCAACTATACTGCTAGTATTCTTAAAATTTCAGAGAATAACTATGAGATTACCACTAAGACAAGAAGCTTGCTTGGCAATATGGTTTTACTACATAAAGACAAAGGTATGTGGTATTTTTCCGTACTTGGTTTAGCCTTTGCTTTAGCTATGGTAGTGCTTTATATTTCGGGTATTTTAATCACGCTTATTGCTATACGTAAAGATAGAGCAAAGCAAATTGCTGTTTTAGGAGCTGGTTTTATCATAACTTTGCTCATAGCTTATCTTAGTGTATAAATTTAAGGTATATCTTATAAAAAATAAGATATACTTTCCCTTTTAAAAGGACAGATGGGTGAGTGGCTGAAACCACACCCCTGCTAAGGGTGCAGATCTTAACGGGTCTCGAGGGTTCAAATCCCTCTCTGTCCGCCACACTGCTAATTCAACTTTTATAAAATCTTTAAATTTACCCTAATTCAACTCGATAAGGTTGTTATAAAATGCTCTATTTTGCTAAGAAGTTATCATATATTAAAGTCATTTTTATAACTCTGCTTTTAAAAAATTAACTCATGGTTTTAAAATCCAATGTATGCTTCTATTGATTTAAAATCTTTTTACGCTTCTGCTGAATGTATTTTAAGAAACCTAAACCCCCTAACAACCAATCTCATTGTAGCAGATGAGTCAAGAACAGATAAAACTATTATTTTGGCGGTTTCACCTGCTTTAAAAGCATATCATATACCCGGTAGATTAAGACTGTTTGAGTTTAAACAAACCATTCACTCACTCAATCAAGCACGCTTAAAACAAAGCCAATACCATTCTTTTAAAGCTAAAAGTTTTGATGCAATTCAACTCGATCAAAACTTAGATTTAGAAATAGATTATATTATCGCTAAACCTAGAATGGCAACTTATATTGAATTTAGTGCTAAAATATATAGCATTTATTTAAAATATTTTGATGCTAAAGACATACATGTTTATTCTATCGATGAAGTTTTTATCGATCTTAGTTCTTACCTTGAAAAATACAAACTTTCAGCTTATGAACTACTTACCAAAGTTTTACTTGATATTTTACACACTAGTAAAATCACGGCAACAGCAGGCATAGGGACCAATCTATATCTAGCAAAAATCGCCATGGATATACTAGCCAAAAGACAAAAGGTAGATGAAAATGGCTTACTTATAGCCTTCTTAGATGAGAAGCTATATCGTTATAAAATGTGGCATCACAAGCCTTTGAAAGATTTTTGGCGTATAGGTAAAGGGATAGCTTTAAAACTTGCTAATTTCAACATTTACACCATGGGAGATCTTGCGAGATTTTCTTTAAAACACGAAGCTTTGCTTTATAAGCATTTTGGTGTTAATGCTGAACTTTTAATCGACCATGCATGGGGCATTGAAGCATGCACGATGAAAGATATCAAAAACTACAAATCACAAAATCATTCCAAAGTCATGGCTAAAGTTCTACCTTTTGCCTATGAAAACAAACAAGCAATGAAAGTTCTAAAAGAACTTGTAGATCACTTAGTACTTGAGCTTATCCAGTGTGATCTTAAAACCAATCATATCACACTAGATATACAATATGACAAAAGCAATCTAGAAAGCTCCAGCTTTTCAAACTCTTATAAAGGAACAATTATCAAAGATAGCTATGGAAGAGCTATACCTAAAAATGCCCATGGAAGTATACCCTTAGAAAATTTTACTCATTCTTTAAAAATCATCAACAAAAAAGCCTTAGAACTTTTTCACAAAATCAGTGATAAAAACTTAAGTATTCGAAAAATCAGCTTAAGTTTAAATAACATCACAGATAAAGCACAAGAAAACTACCAAGAACTAAATTTATTTAGTGATTTGAATACAATTTTACAAGAGCAAAATCAACTTGCAAAAGAAGAAAAACTCCAAAAAACTAGACTTCAAATCATGCAAAAATTTGGTAAAAATGCCATTGTTAAAGCTTCAAGTTTAGATGATGAAACCAAAGAAATCACTTCTTTGATAGGAGGTCATCATGCATGATGATTATCAAGATATAATAGACATAAAGTATCAAAAATCAAAACAATTCCCACCAATGCCAAGAGAAAAAAGAGCAGCACAATTTGCTCCATTTTCAGTCTTAAATGGTTTTAGCAAAGCTATTTTAAAAACACAAAAAGATATGGAAAAAACATTAGAAAAAAGTAAATATCAAGAAGAAAGTTGATTTTCTTCTTGAAGTTGTATTATCTTGCGTTAGAGTACTTCTCAAACTCTCCGCTTTCATCGATTTCATTACCATAAAGTTTGTGTAATTCATAGTAATATTTTACAAATTCTTTACACTCATCATTAAGTGGTAAAAATACCCCATCTTCTAAAACACAAAATTCGTCTAGATAGTTTTTTGCATCTTCTTTCAACATATAATGTTTTGCTAACTTATAATAATTTTGCATAAACACAGCCTTAAAACTCTCATATGCTTCCTCATCAAATTTAATGTTTAATTTCTCATTTGCAAAAGATAGCACCCCTGATTTAAACAACAATGATAAATGAATTAAACCTTCAGTATAATAAGGCTTAACCTCTTCTACTCTTTGCCAAGCAATCAAACCTATAGCCCTTTTAATAAGTTCATAAAATACAGGAAGTTTTAAATCATCTTCTTCATGTAAAAAGAAATTCACAAGCCCACCTGCAGTAGCTTTAAACTCTTCTATATTTTTAAACACACCACTTTCATTCATTTTCTTTTCACTATCATTTGCCACAAAGAAAATATGCCCAAACTCATGACCTATAGTGGAAACTTCATAAATTCTTTTCCATAATTTTTCATTATAAAATAAAATTTCTCTCCCATAATCTAAAAATTCTTTTTCAAATACCATAGAAGAAAGCTTCATGAAAGGTTTGGTTTTAGCATTTTCATAAACATAATTCAAAAAAGCAAAGATCTTTTTACCTGCTATATTGCTTACATATTCATCATTTGGCACTACTTGAGCAGAAAAAAGCCCCTTAAACTCTGCTCCATAAAAAATCATAGGCATACAAATATAAAGCTGGGTTTTATCAAGATTAAAATTCACCTCATCAAACAAAGCTTCATCTTCTTCATCTAAATTTGCATACACCATTGCAAAGCTTTCTTTGATTTTATCTTTAAACTCACCCCCATTAAAATCACTCACATCTTCTAAACGTATATCCCACTCAAGTGCCACTGCATGAGTATAAGAGTCTTCATAGTATTCCAAAGGATGACCAATTTGCAATGGGCATTTTACTTCCATCCATGCAAGCTCTGCTTCTTGCCATTTTTTAACCACCTCGTTATTATCTTTTTCACAAAAAGCAAATTTTAATTTTTCTATATAATCAATATAAGCATTTTTTTCATCATCTAATGCGCAATTTCTTAGTTTTTCTAAAAGTTTATCAAACTCATATTCAAGTTTTAAGACTTCATTTTCAAAAGCTTTTGCATAAGGTAAAAACCTCCAAAGAGTTCCTATTTTGACTAAAGCTCCATAGCTTCTTTCACAAATTTCGCCATCTTGATTAAGCTGATAAAGCTCATTTTGTTTTAAAAACTCCAAAGCATCACTTAAATTTGGAAATTGTTCTTTTAAAATTTTATTATTTGTATCTAAAATTTGCTTACTCCAAACAAGCTCAAAGGAATTCATCACCACGCCTATATTATGCACACCTTGAACTAAAGCCAAATAAAACTCATCAAGTAAATTTTTACTCTTAATCTCATCGATTAAATCTTGATGTTCTACCTCATAAAAGGCTCTTACTAAAGAAAAAACTTTATATTTTATTTGAGAAATTTCTTCTTCATTTAAACCTTTTTTCTCAAGCTCTTGAACTAAATTTTCTTCTTTTAAATCCACTAAACGGCGTAACATTGCCAAAACATTATTTTTTTCATTTTCAAGATTAGCTAATTCTAATGCCCTATCTATCAAAGGATGACTTTGGTTGGTTTGAAGTATATTATAAAGACTATTAATATTTTGCTTCCTATTTTTCACAATTTTTGCTATTTGCTTAAAATCATTCATATTTTACCTTTCTTTATTTTTAAAACTTAATTATAATATTTTTTTTAAAACACAAGGAGAATGTATGAAAGATATGGGAGAACCTAAGCTAAGAGTTATAGCTATGCCAAGCAACACAAACCCTGCTGGCAATATCTTTGGTGGTTGGATCATGTCGCAAATTGATCTAGCCGGGGCTATTGCTGCAAGAGAACTTTCCCCTCAAAGAGTTGTTACAGTAGCAGTGGATAAGATCATTTTTAAAGAACCAATTTTCGTAGGCGATTTAGTTTCTTGCTATGCGAAAATCATCAAAGCAGGCAATACATCCATCACCGTAGAAGTAGAAGTGGTCACTCAAAGAGCAAATGACTACGGACGTGTATACTGCATGCATGTAACTTCAGCTGTGGTAACTTATGTAAGCGTAGATAAAGATGGAAATAAATTCCCTATTGATGCGGATTTAAAAAGATTACATGGCTTTTGATAAGTTTTATTGTATTTTTAAAAAAAATTTTATATCATCACAAAAAACTTTCTAAGGCTTATATATGCGTGGATATAAAATATTTTCTGGTTCAGCAAATGAGGAATTTGCTAAAAAAATCTCAAAATACCTTTCACTGCCTCTAAGCAATGCAGGCGTGAAGCGTTTTAGTGATGGTGAAATTAGCATTCAAATCGATGAGAGCGTGCGTGGTAAAGATGTGTTTATCATACAAAGCACTTATGCTCCAACAAATGATAACCTAATGGAGCTTTTAATCATGACAGATGCATTGCGTCGCTCAAGTGCAAGCTCTATCACAGCTATCATCCCTTATTTTGGCTATGCTAGACAAGATAGAAAAGCAAGTCCTAGAGTGCCTATTACTGCAAAATTAGTAGCAAATCTTATAGAATCAGCAGGAGTAGATAGAGTAGCTACTATAGACTTACATGCTGGACAAATTCAAGGCTTTTTTGATATACCGGTGGATAATCTTTATGGAAGTATTATTTTTAATGATTATATTAAAAATAAAAACTATAAAAACCCTATCATCGCAAGTCCTGATATAGGTGGTATAGCAAGAGCTAGAAGCGTAGCAAAAGCTTTAGGGCTTGATATAGTTATAGTAGATAAAAGACGCGAAAAAGCTAATGAAAGCGAAGTAATGAACATCATCGGTGATGTAAAAGATAAAGAAGTGATTTTAGTAGATGATATCATCGATACAGCAGGAACCATAGTAAAAGCTGCTGAAGTGTTTAAAAGCAAAGGTGCAAAGTCAGTTATAGCTTGCTGTACTCACCCTGTTCTTAGTGGTGTAGCTTATGAAAGAATAGCCAAAGATGCGCTTGATGAGCTAGTAGTAACTGACACTATACCTTTAAAACAACAAATGGATAAAATCAAAGTCCTAAGCGTAGCACCTATTTTTGGTGAGGTAATACGCAGAGTTTATCACAACGAAAGTGTGAATTCTTTATTTGTATAAATTCTTTGCAAGGATTATCTTGCAAAGAAAACCTAAATCTCAAATAATTTTACAATCTCTCATTAATTAAAATTATATTTTTGCTATAATTGGTAATTTTTCAATCAAGGAGTAATCATGATTAAAAATTTAATCATAAAAATTGGCAGAACTTTGCTAGATATAATAACCATATTAAGTTTTATTTCGGCGATTGGTTATTCTATTGCGATAATGTTAACGCAAGATTTTGCAGTAGGTTTGGCATCGCTTATTGGGTTTTTTACAGTAATATTTTTAAGCTTTTTTCTAATTTATCTTATCATCGACATAAGAGATGCGTTAGTCAAGAATAATCAGCACAAGGATAATTAAACATCTAAAAAATTACAAAATAATACTCTAGTTTTTAAGAGTATTATTTTATTTCCTCATTTAAGAATTATATTATCTCCTATAAATCTATCATTTTATAAACAAAATCTACACTTTTTTATTCATAATTTTTTTATATTAAAAACAACTTAACTAGTAAAAATACAAAAAAACAATATAATTTTTATAAAAAAATTAAATTTGGTGGAGACGAGGGGAATTGAACCCCTGTCCAAAAATAAAACAACCACGGCATCTACATGTTTAGTAAAGGTGAAAACTTCATCTAGCCAAACTCACCTTCCAAAATTTCAAGCTAGACTAAGACTTTAACTTCAATCAAAACTTGTCAAATTTCAATCTACACTATCAAAAATGACCAAATTCTAAGCTAGATAGTATCACTTAAAATTCAGGCTCAACTGAACTTACGCAGCTTTAGCGTAAGCAGGAGCAAATTTAACGTTGTTTGCGTTTAATTTTAATTTGAGCTTTATACGCTTTGCTCAAAGCGACATGCCACCAAGGCCACTCTACTCCTGTCGAAGCCAAGTCGTCCCCATTATTGAGAAATTTTATCCGGAACATTTGCAATCTGAGGATTAAACACACTTAAAAAAGAAGCATTTTTTTCATAATCACTGCAATACTTATCTAGCTGTTCACCCACTAAAAACATCCAATCCACAAATTCATCACTAGCAGGGCCATCCAATTTAGCTGCTTCTTGCATAATCTCTTCACAAAATGTGCAAAAATTTGCAATCTCATCTAAATTTAGTCTTTTAGCAGCCCAAACTACATTGTGAATGTTTTGCTCTAAGTCTTTTAAGGCTTCTTTGTATTTTAAGCTATCACTGCTTAACTTTACAATCAAAGGCTCTAAAACATCGCAAAGACTTCTAAAAAAATACAAAAAACGCTCGATTTCTTCAAGCTCGTATTCTATCTCTAATTGCTCTAAAATTCCCATGAAAACTTCTATAATTTAAGTTTAAATGTTTATTTTAACAAATTTTAGATAAAATTCAAATTTTTGACAAAACAAAATTGGAAAAAGATGGATAGAATTGTAGAGATTGAAAAATTTTCCCCCGATGAAACATATGAAACTAGCTTAAGACCTTCAAATTTTGATGGTTATATAGGACAAGAAAATATTAAGAAAAATTTAGAAATTTTCATCAAAGCCGCTAAAAAAAGAAATGAATGCTTAGATCATATCCTTTTTAGTGGACCTGCAGGACTTGGCAAAACAACTTTGGCTAATATCATCTCATATGAAATGAATGCCAACATCAAAACCACCGCTGCACCTATGATAGAAAAAAGCGGGGATTTAGCTGCGATTTTAACCAATCTTAGCGAAGGGGATATTTTATTTATCGATGAAATTCATCGTTTAAGTCCTGCTATAGAAGAAGTACTTTACCCTGCCATGGAAGATTTTCGTCTTGATATTATCATTGGTAGCGGACCTGCTGCACAAACGATAAAAATCGATCTACCTAAATTTACACTCATTGGCGCTACTACAAGAGCTGGTATGCTAAGCAATCCTTTACGCGATCGCTTTGGTATGCAATTTCGTTTAGAATTTTATAAAAATGAAGAACTTGCCATCATCTTAGAAAAAGCAGCCTTAAAACTCAACAAAACTTGTGAAAAAAAAGCTTCTTTAGAGATAGCCAAACGCAGCCGTTCTACCCCAAGGATCGCATTAAGGTTGCTTAAGCGTGTTAGAGATTTTGCTGATGTTAATGATGAAGATATCATTAGCGAAAAAAGAGCTAAAGAAGCACTGGATTCTTTAGGAGTAAATGAGCTAGGTTTTGATGCAATGGACTTAAGATACCTAGAACTTTTAACCGATGCTAAAAGAAAACCTATAGGGCTTTCTAGCATAGCTGCTGCATTAAGCGAAGATGAAAACACTATCGAAGATGTGATAGAACCTTACTTGCTAGCAAATGGCTATATAGAAAGAACCGCTAAAGGTCGCATTGCGAGTTTAAAAAGCTTTGATGTGTTAAAACTAAAATATAACAAAGGTTTGTTTGATGAAAAGTAGTAACTTTTTCTTGATTAGCTTTATCTTGATCATTTTATTTTGGGTGCTTTATTTATTTAAACCCTTTTTGATGAATATCGCCATAGCGAGCTTAATGGCTGTATCTACTTCTAATGTAAATATTAAATTTCTCAACATCTTTAAAGGCAAAAAAGTTATGGCAGCCACTGCTACTACTGCATTTATGTTAGCGATGTTTTTTATACCTTTTGTTTATGCCATTATCGAATTAGCAAAAGCGGCAAAGGGTTTTGATATGAGTTATTTCCACAATACCATAGAATATTTTAAAAACTACTCTTTGCATTTACCAGAATCTTTAAGCTTTATAGAACCAAAAATCAAAGAAACCCTAGCAAGTATTGATTTAAATTCTATCTCTAAAAATATCTTAACTTATCTTTCAAGTGCAACTAAGTTAGGTACGAAATTTTTAACTGATATGGTGTTAATTTGTGTGTTTTATTTCTTTGCTAATCTCTATGGAGCCCAACTCATTGGCTATATCAAAACCATCGTCCCTATGAAAAAAGAAGAAACTCAAGGTATTTTAAGTGAGGTAAGCAATGTCATGTCTGTAGTGTTTTACTCTATGGTGCTTAATGCTATCTTACAAGGAGTGCTTTTTGCTATCATTACTAAATTTTATGGTTATGATGCGATTTTAATGGGGATATTATTTTGCTTTAGTTCTTTAATCCCTGTAGTGGGAGGGGCTTTGGTTTATGTACCTGTTTCTTTATATGAATTTGCAAACAACAATCTAAGCGGTGCTTTGTTGATTTTTATCTATAGCGTAGTGATGATATCTTTCATCGCAGATACCCTAGTAAAACCCTACATCATCAAATGGATCAATACAAAACTAGTTCAAATTCCAACACAAATCAATGAACTTTTGATTTTCTTTGCAATGATAGCAGGAATCTCAAGCTTTGGTTTTTGGGGTATTATCCTTGGACCTGCCATTTTAACTTTCTTTATCTCTACCTTAAAATTATACGTAATTTTAAAAGAAAAGCACTTTGTATAAAAAGCGATTATTTTTCAATAATCGCTAAAATTTCTTCTTCGCTTGTAAGTTTTTTATTGTATTTAATCACTAAAAATTTAGAGTTTTTATATACATCTAAAACACCATTTATATTTTTAAATACATTTAAATCATGTTTTGTTTCTAAAGACAAATAGACATTTTTAAAATCCGCTGGACTTTGCAAAAATAAAAGCAACACAAACCAAACCAAAGACAAGGCAACTAAAATAAAAGCAAGAGTAACTAAGCTAAAATGATGTAAAAAATACCCTCCTATAACACCACCCAAAAAGCTTCCAAAATAACCAAAAGCATTAAACACACCTAAAGCCGCGCCTTTTTCATTTACCTTAGCAAATTTACTCGCACAGCTTTGCATGATAGGTTCATGTAGATTAAATCCTATAAAAAATACCACAACACCCACCATAAACACTAAAGCATTGTGTGAAAAAGCAAATATAATATAAGCAATAATAAAAAATGCCACACCTAAGAGCAATATCTCTTTACTTAATCCTCTTTTTTCTCCCAAAGATCCTGATAACCCCATAGCCAAAAAGCCAAGTACCATAGAGCTAACATATACATGCCACAAATTTTCACTTGGGTAGTTAAACTCATGTACCAAAACCAAAGGTATACTCAAAAATGCGATGCTCATAAGCATTTTTTGCATACAATTAGTAAGGTTCATTAAAGCTAGATTTTTTTCTTTTAGAAGTTTTTTTAATGGAGTTTTGGTATTTTCATGTACGATTGTATGTTCTTTTGGCACAACACTAAATAAAAGCACGATACAAATTAAACTCAAAATAGCACTTAAATCAAATAAACTTGAAAGTCCAAACTTAGCACTCATTAAAGGAGAAAGCACTAAAGAGGCTGCAAAAGAAAGCCCTATAAATGACCCCATGATAGCCATCGCCTTACCACGATTTTCTTCATTGATAAAATCACTTATCATGGCAGTAGCTACTGCACCTATAGCCCCTGCTCCTTGTAGTAATCTTCCAAACATCATCGTATAAATATCATCTGCATATGAACACACCAAAGAACCTATGATAAACACGATAAGCCCTATTAGCATAGTTTTCTTACGCCCTATTTTATCCGAAATGATTCCAAAAGGAACTTGCAAAGCCATTTGAGTGAGAGCATATACTCCTACCAAAAGTCCCACTAAAAACTCATTAGCTCCTTTTAAATTTAAAGCATATAAACTTAAAACCGGCAAAACTATAAATAATCCAAAAAATCTAGTCCCTACAATAAAGGACAAAGGCAAAACTGTTTTAAGCATTTTTTTCTCCTTATAAAGGATAATTTTACTATGATTTTGATAAACTTTTTTTAAAGTCTAAACAAAAAGAGTAATTTATGAAAAAAAAATTAAAAATAGTTTTAGCTACTTCCAATACACATAAAATAGAAGAAATTAAGAAATTTTTAACTACTTATGAAATTTATGCATTGAATGAAGTCATCACTCCTTTTGAAATCATCGAAGATGGCGCAAGCTTTAAAGAAAACGCTTTGATAAAATCTAAGGCTATTTTTAATGCTCTAGGTAACAAACAAGATGAATTTATCACCTTAAGCGATGATAGTGGCATTAGCGTAGAAGCTTTAGACAATGCACCAGGGATTTTTTCTGCAAGATACTCTCAAGAAGGCACTGATGAGGCCAATAGAAACAAACTCATTCAAGCCTTGCATGAAAAAAATTTACATCAAAGTAAAGCATTTTACACCGCAGCTATAGCTATAAGCTCAAAATACGGACATTTTACTACCCATGGATATATGCATGGACTTGTCATTGACACATTAAGAGGAAGTAATGGTTTTGGTTATGATCCTTTATTTATCCCAAAAGGTTTTGATAAAACCTTAGGAGAATTAAAAGAACAAGTTAAACTAGCCATATCACATCGTTCTCAAGCTTTAATGTTTTCTACTTACATTTTAAGAGTACTTGAAAAAATAGCATTTTAAAAAGCAATTCATCAAGTACTTTTTATATTTTAGCATTAATGTGCTTTGGTTTTTGATTTATTGTAATTTTGCTTAAAATAATGATAAGTCAAAATAAAACTTGGCAACAAAAAGAGCGATCCAAGCAAAAGTAAACTCATCGCCAAAACCGTAAGTAAGCCAAAATATATCGTTGGGATAAAATTACTACTTACCATTACCAAAAAGCCTAGAATAATCGTAACACTCGTGTAATAAATCGCACTTCCTATGCCAAGATGAGAAGCCTTTATAGCCTCTTCTAAACTCTTATGCTTTAACTCTTCTTTAAAACGGTAAATATAATGAATCATATCATCAACTCCTATCCCTATACAAATAGCAGCGATGGTAATACTCATAATATCAAGCGGTATATTTAAAATTCCCATTAAGCCAAACACCAAAGCCAAAGGTATGAGATTAGCTAAAATTGCAACAAAAGCATAAACAAAACTTCTAAAAATCACCACAAATAAAGCAAAAATCACAAGCACTACAAAAGCTAGAGTATCAAACTGCGAAGAAAAAAGACTTTGAAGCATGTTGTTATACAAAGGCATTATGCCACTAATTTGCACTTGCACATTGTCATTTTGTAAAAGCTCGTTTAGGTCTTTTTCAAGCTGCTTTAAAAAGACATCGCGTCTTAAATTTGGATCGCTATCTAACATACGCACACTAAATCTTAACTCATTATTTTCCACACTAACAAAAGGAGTTAAAACCTGCTTTTTAAAACTCTCATCTAAATTTTCATACAAAAAAGCCAAAGCAAAATCATCTAAAGGCTTGCCATTATTAATGCTTTTGCCAAGTTCTAGTAAACTTTCTAAACTTAACACAGAACCTACGTATTTTTGTTTACTCAAAAACCCATGTACTTTAGCAGCTATTCTTGTTTTTTCACTACTAAAAAAATACCTATCATCTTTAGCTAGATCATCAAATTCTTGCTCAAACTCATCAGTACTTTGTTGGTGTTGCTTTTCTTGTTTAAAGCGAACAATCACATCTAAAGGCATAGTCCCACCCAAGTCTTTATCGATAACTAGCAAACCTTGTTTAATTCTAGAACTATCTTTAAAATAACTCACAAAGCTATTTTCTACTTTAATTTGAGCAATACCCCATAAAGCAAACACTACACATAAAACACTAATACCGTAAATGATTTTTCTATGTTTTAAGCTTGCATTTGCACAAAAATTTAAAAAACAAAGCGAGCTTTGATTAAGCTTTTTAAATTCTAAACGCGGCATTAACACCAAAATACTAGCAAAATACACATAAGCTAAAATCAAACTCACACTTATACCAAGACTCATCATTATACCAAGTTTGATGATAGGCTCAATATCTGAAAAAACAAAACTTAAAAATCCAACAACCGTGGTTAAAATAGCAAAAAAACTCGGCTTTGCTTTGTCTAGTAAAGTTGAAAGAAGTATTTTATAGACACTAGACTTTGGATGTTTTTGTAAATTTTCTATAAAATGTACGATTAAATGAATCACAATAGAAACAGTTATGATCAATACCAAAGCTACATAATTTGAAGAAACCACAGTGATATCAAAACCCAAAAGCGCAAAAATTCCACTAGAACTAAAAAGAGAAAGCAGACAAATCCCCAAAGCCAAAAATACTAAACGCAAAGAGCCAAAAAACCACCAAAGTGCAACAAATAAAAGTCCAATTAAACTAAGTCCATAAATTTTCAAATCGCTTTTAACATAATTAATCATATCATTAGCGATCATTTCAACGCCACCAAGATGTAGAAAATCACCATTTTGACTATATTGTGCCACTAGTGCATTGATTTCATGTAGTCTTTGAGCGCTGAATTTTCTTGAATACTCTTGATGTTCTTTTATCAAAACTCTAAGCTGGTGCTTTTCTTTTTCATCTTTTAACTCATCTCTTGTGTGAACTAAGGCATTATATGCAAGATCAGGTGCAAGATAGATCAAAATTCCTGTCGTTTTTCCATCTTTTGAAATGATATTGTTTCTATAAAAAGGATGATTTAAAATTTCTTTTTTAGCTAGTGCAATATCCACGTCTTGGCTAAAAATATTAGGAATATCTTGAATAATTTCTTTTAATTCTTTCCCCTTAGAACTTGTAAGCAAAGGAGCATTAGCGATAGAAAAAACTTTCTCCACTCCGTTGATTTTTGACAAAGCTTGAGTTAAATTTTTGATTTTATCTAAATTAACTTGGTCAAATATATCCCCTTGTTTGGGGCTAAAAGCAAGCATTAAAAAGTTATCATTACCATAACGTGTTGAAACTTCTCTATATAATTTCAAACCCTCATCATGCTCTAAAAGCAAGCTTTCAGCACTAGCATCTACACTTAAATTTTTTGCGAAAAATCCAAAAAAAACACAAAAAATCAAAGCAAAGCCCAAAGTTAATTTTGGGAAATTTAAAAAAACTTTTAAAATTCTACTTAGCATTATTTAGAAAAATCAACACTAGAAAGCTTTTCAAGTAAGGTCTTAAAGTCACCATTTTGTAAGACATCTTTAAACTGCGAACGATAAGTTTGAACGATACTTATGCCAAAAATATCCACATCATAAATTTGCCAATCATTGTTTTTGTCATAAAATTTAAAAGTCACAAAATTTTCTTTACCATCTACTAACATTGATGTTTTTAAAAAAGCTCTTTTATTTTTTTCTTCTAAAGCAACAACTTTTAATTTTTGCGAATCATACAAAGCAAGCTTGTCTGTGAAGCTTTTTTTAAGATTTTTTTCAAAAGCTTGATTAAATTGTGTTTTTTCTGCTGAATTTAATTTTTCATATCTAGTAGAAAGACTAAGTTTGGCCATTAATTCATAATCAAAAACACCATCAAAAAGAGCAAAGATTTCATCTGCTGCTTTGTTTTTATTGTTTTTATTTTGATCTAAAATTTTTAAACTTTCATCAATTTTTTCTTGCATAGTTTTAGAGATATCTTGCAAATTTAAAGCAAAAGCAAATGCCACACTACAAAGTAAAACTATGATTTTTTTCATTTTTTCTCCTTATTTGATCAACTCTTGGCGTCTTTGCTCATACGCATCACGTATAAAAGTGTAATAATCCACACTATTTTGATAAACATCATCGATTTTTTCATGTTCAAAGCTTAATTCATTTAATCTTAATGCAGCATTCACACTAGCACCTAGCCAAAAATTCTTAATATACCCCTCAGGTACCATAAACCAATTAACCGGCAAGGCTAAACTATCTCGCAAATTAGAAGGACCAATCAATGGCAATACCAAATGCGGCCCACTTCCCATACCCCATTTGCCCAAAGTAGTTCCAAAATCTGCCTCATAACTTCTCAAAGATGTCTTACTTGCACTATCTAACAAGCCAAGACCAAAAATGACATTAACACAAAATCTCCCAAATTCTTCTCCTGCTTTTTTAAATTCTAAAGTCAAAAGATGATTGATCATTCTAAAAGGCGATCTTGTTGTATCAAATGCATTTTTTACCCCTGTTCTTACAAAAGTAGGCGTTACACTCTTATAAGAAAGTACAACTGGTCTTAAAAGATACATATAAAGGTCATAATTAAACTTGCTCATAGCTTTATTGTAAGTATAAAAACCATCTTTGACTTCTTTTTTTTGATACTCTTGCTCAAAATCTTCAAAGTCGCTAGCAAAAACCAAGGTATTTAAAAACAAAAATACAGACAATAAGTATTTTAACAAAACCCATTCCTTTGTGAAAATCTCTTAGTTTAGATTACATCAATTATACAAAAATTCATATAAATTTTTATATTAAAATAAATTTTTAAATATTCTTTATAAAAATAAAAAATTTTTATTTATTGATAAAATAAGTCTTGAAAAATATGCAAAAAATAAAAATTTATTTTTGCATTCAAAAATAAGCTATAATTTTTTTAAATTTACAACCAAAAGGATTAAAATGAAAAAAATTTTCGCCTTACTTTTTTTATGTATTTTTGGCTATGGAGCCGATGTAAACATCGCAGCAGCTGCAAATGTAGCCTATGCATTTAAAGCCTTGCAAAAAGAATTTCAAAAAGAAAATCCAGATATTAGCGTCAATGTAAGTTTAGGTGCTAGTGGAAATTTGGTTGCACAGATTAAAAATGGAGCTCCATTTGATATTTTTATGGCTGCAAATATGAAATTTGCTCAAAGCTTATATGATGATCATTTTGCTAGCACCAAACCTGTTATCTACGCACAAGGTGCTTTAGCGCTACTTACTTTAAGAGTGCAAAATGTGGATTTAAGTAAAGGATTAAACGCACTCAATGATGAAAAAGTTAAAATTATCTCCATTGCCAATCCCAAAGCAGCACCCTATGGCCAAGCTAGTATAGAAGCTTTACAAAATGCTAAAATTTATAAACAAACAAGAGCTAAAATCATCGAAGCTAAGTCTATCGGGGAGGCTCTTACTCAAACACTTAAAGCAGCTGATGTGGGTTTTATAGCAGCAAGCGCTTTACATGAAAATGCAATGAAATCTTACAAACTTCAAGAAGGTAAAAATTATATTTTAATCGATCCAAAACTCTATGATCCAATCAATCAAGGCATTGTTATCACTTCTTATGGTAAAGACAATGCTAAGGCAAAGAAATTTTATGATTTTATCCTAAGCGATAAAGCTAAGCAAATTTTCAAAGCTTATGGCTATAATATCCCATGATTAAAGCCAAAATTCATTCTATTCAAAATCATGACAATATAAACTGGGTGGAATTTTTTGCCCAAAAACACAAATTATACATGCTTGCTTTAGAACTTGATGAAAAAGCAAGCATTGATCAAGAAGTTGTGTTAGCTTTTAAAAGTAGTGAATGTTTACTAAGCAAAATAAACCTAGCTAATACATTTTTAAACACTCTTCATGCAAAAATCATAGATATTTTTCAAGGACAAATCATCACTGTTATAAGATTAGAAAGTGAAATTTGCACCTTTGAAACCCAAATAAGCACTTTTGAATTTTTAGAACAAGTATATCAAAAAAATGATTTTGTATTTGCTTATATTCATCCTAGTGCTTTATTTATCAAAGAGTATGTATGTTAAAAATCCATTGTGAAAAAAAATTCAAAAACAAAGAATTTCATCTTAAAATTAATTTTGAAGTCAAAGAAGGTGAGTTTTGCGCTATCTTTGGAAAAAGTGGGAGTGGAAAAACTACGCTTTTGAGAATTTTAGCTGGTTTTGAAAAAGCACAAGGAAGTTGTATTTTTCGTGATAAGATATTTTTTGATGAAAAAAATTTCTTAAGCCCACAAAAAAGACAACTTGGTTTTGTTTTTCAAGACTATGCTTTGTTTGAAAATATGAATGTAGAACAAAATCTACTATATGCTAAAAAAGATCTTGAATTTGCAAATGAGCTTTTAGATCTTTTGGATTTAAATCAGCACAGAAAAAGTCACATTCAAGAACTAAGCGGGGGACAAAAACAACGCGTGGCTTTAGCAAGAGCCATTATGCAAAGACCAAAGCTTTTACTTTTAGATGAGCCATTTAGTGCTTTAGATAATGAAATCAAACAACGCTTACAAGATTATCTTTTAAACATTCACAAAACTTACAAAATCACCACCATTTTAATCAGCCATGATGTAAGTGAAGTTTATAAACTAGCCAATAAAGTCATCATTTTAGAAAATGGAGCCATCATAAAAGAAGGCACTCCTAATGAAGTTTTTTTAAAAACGCAAGGTTCTCAGAAATTTGCTATCAAAGCCCGTATCTTAAAACTGCAAAAACAAGATAGTATTTTTGTTGCTATTCTTGCCATAGGAAACCAAATCACTCAAGTTGTCTTAAGTCCTTTAGAAGCAAAAAATTTCAAAGAAAACGATGAGGTACTTCTAAGCCAAAAAGCTTTTACACTTAACCTAGCCAAAATATGATAAAATACGCTAATTATAACATTCTAGGGCGATAAATGACTTATGGATTTTTTATCTTAAAATTCTATACAAGCTTATGGACTCCATGGAAAGTAAGACTATCTTGTGGTTATTTTATAGCTCCTACTGCACCGCCTTTTATTCTTTTATAATTTAATTTATTTTAACTGATAAAGGAATAAAAATGCATTGGTTTGTTTTAGCGATGAGTATAATTTTTGAGGTAATTGCAACTAGTTCTATGAAATACGCAAGTATAAGTAAAAATAATCTTTATTTGATTGTTTTTGCAATATTTTTTTCTTTTTCATTAGTAGGTTTATTTTACGCTTTAAAGAAAATTGATCTTAGTGTTGCGTATGCAACTTGGGCTGGATGTGGTTTAGCACTTGTTAGTGTGGTTGGATTTTTAGTTTTTAAAGAAGCCATAACGCTTAATAAGATTATTTTTATTATTTTAATCATCACTGGAGTTGTGGGGTTAAAACTTAGTGCTTAAGCCTTTTGGCTTAAAGCACATTCATACTTTGTATCATTACCTTTGCTTTACATTCAGCACAACAATATAGCGTTTTTATTTTCGCTTCATCGCCCATAAATCTTGGCTTCATTATACTAGCGATTTTTTCAATGGCTTTTTTAGTAGCAAATTCCTTCCCGCATTCAACACAAGCAAAAAGCTCATCTTGAGCTAAAATCATAAAAGAAAAATACTCTTTTTCTAAATCTATACCACTTCTTTGAAGTACTAGCGTATCTTTTTCAGCACAACTTGCTTCGCAATACCCACAGGTAGTACACAAACTCGCATTAAATTTCAAAGAATTATCTTTAGCATCAGCCACCAAAGCTCCTACATTACAAGCTCCAACACAAGAAAGACACAAAGTACAGGTATCGGTATTAATAGTGATTTTTCCATAGCGTATCCACTCTTTACTTGGAATATTGCCTAAATTTTGATCCCCTATAAATTCTCTTAGTCTTATTGCAAAATCTTCTCTTTTTAAAAGCGCAGGATTATAAGAAATAAATTTAAGATCATCAATAAAACAAGCTTGCTCCATAGCTTCTAAAAGTTCTTTTTCATTTTGAGCTACAAAAATTGCATTTTGTTTGTATTTTCTTTGAAAAATTTCATTCATTAAATCTACCACTTCTAAAGCACCTTGTGATAAACCATTGCTATAAAAAACCACACTCGCACCACTTGTTTGAAGCATAGCTAGAAAATGTGCTTGATCTAGATAATTTTCTCCTTTAATCATAAAAGGCATCACATCTTTTTTTAAAGTGATATTTAAATTTTCAATCGACATTTTTTCAGGAATGATTAAGATGATTTTATCTTCATAGAATTTTAAAATTTCATAAAAACTATTGCGTGGCATAGGCGCATAATCAAGCGCGCCACTAGGGCAAATTCCTACACAATCGCCACAACTTAAACAATCTACATGAGAAAATTCTAATTTCTTTTGCTCATCGTCTTTTAAAATAGCCACACTAGGACAGATTTCGGCACATTTTCCACAATGAACACTTCTTCTTTCATGGTATTGACAAATGCTATCATCATAACTAATGTAATTTCTAAATTTATATTTTGGAGAATTAGAGTTTAAAAGTTTTATAAGTGCTTCTTGACTCAAGCTAGAAAAATCATAACAGCCACTTTGCTGATCAAAGCTTTCTTTTTTTGTATCATAGAGAAAAAAATCACAATCAATCTCCACTTGCTCGCCATTTTTCAACGCTATCACACAAAGCTCACCTACACAACCTAAAACACCCAAACACTGCTCATTGCTTAGTTTTAAAACCTTGTATTCTTCTTGTTTTAAACTTTCAATTAACTCGCTTTGCTCCTCATCGCTTACAAGGATTACATTTTTACCCACTTCTTTAGTATATTCTAAATCAAGACCCAAATCATAGACTTTAGATCTAACTTGATATAAAAAATCAATAGTTTTTGATTTTGCTAGCACATCATCTTGAGAATTTTTAAGATAAAAATTAATCTCAGGTGCGTAAACTTCAGGATTTAAAAGCTTTGAATTTCCTATAAAAACTTCTTCTTCACAGGCTTTTTGAACTATGCTAATATTATCACTTAAAGGGATTAAGTCTTCATTTTCTAAAAATACAAAATCTTTCATTACACTCTCTTTTTAATTTTTTGGCTTTAATTATATAAATTTCATTATAAAAAAGTTATAATTTTACTAATTTATTCTTAAGGTTTAAGATGAACAAATTTAGAAATTTTCCACCCATAAACACTTTAATCAACGATGAAAGCTTAGCTGATTACCCTTTATACCTAAGATCTTACTTTGCTAAGCAAGTTGTTTCAAATTGTAAAAAAGAACTCACTAAAAATGAGAATTTAAATTTTAGTTTACAAGATTTACTCACAAAAATCACACAAAATATACAAGATTTTTTAAATACACAAAGTCAAAGCTTAGTCAATGCCACTGGTGTGATCATACACACCAACCTTGGTCGTAGTATCATTGATGAACATATTTTTGAAAAAACTAAGCCAATTATTTGCTCTTACTCTAACTTAGAATTTAACATGCAAACTGGCAAAAGAGGATCAAGATATGATGCGCTAAATGCGAATTTAAAAATTTTGTTTGATTGTGAAGATTGTTTAGTAGTTAACAATAACGCTTCAGCTGTATTTTTAATCTTAAATACTTTAGCAAAAAATAATGAGGTTATCACTTCAAGGAGTGAGCTAGTTGAAATTGGTGGAAATTTTAGAATTCCTGAAGTTATGCTAGCAGCCGGTGTTAGGCTAAAAGAAATAGGCACAACCAATAAAACTCATCTGTATGATTATGAAAATGCCATCAATGAAAATACTAAGATGATTTTAAAAACCCACCGCTCTAACTTTGCTTTTAAAGGTTTTTTTGAAGAAGTAAGTTTAAGTGAAATTCACACTTTAACAAAAAAGAAAAAACTCATTTCATATTATGATTTAGGTGCTGGTTGGTGTGAAAAAATCAACAAACAACTCAGTAAAAATGAGCCAAACGTAAAAGAACTTTTAAAACACTGCGATATCTTAAGTTTTAGCGGTGATAAGCTTTTTGGCTCTACGCAAGCAGGCATTATACTTGGAAAGAAAAAATACATTCAACAGCTAAAGAAAAATCAACTCTTAAGAATGTTAAGAGTTGATAAAATCACACTTGCTTTTTTAAATGAAACCACCAAGGCTTATTTGGAAAAAGAATATGAAAAAATTCCTACTTTAAAACTTTTAAATGATGATTTAAAAACTATAGAAAAAAAGGCGCTTTTTGTCCAAGAAAAGATTCCTGTAAAATGCGAGTTAAAAACTTCTAAAAGTTTAGTAGGCGGTGGATCTATGCCCGATAAAAGCCTAGACACTCTTGTGTTAAGTTTTAATGAGAAGGCTTTGCCTTTGCAAGAAAAATTTAGAAAAAAAGGTATCATTGGTCGTATTGAAAATGGGTGTTTTGTGCTAGATTTTAGAAGTATTTTAGAAAAAGATTTAAGCCGTTTAATCCACGCTATCAAAGAGGTATTTCATGCATAGTATTATCATAGGCACAGCTGGGCATATTGATCATGGCAAAACTTCACTGATTAAAGCTATTAATGGATTTGAAGGAGATGATTTAAAAGAAGAACAAGAAAAAGGCATTACAATTAATTTGAGTTTTTCAAACTTAAAAAGTGAAAATTTAAACATTGCTTTTATCGATGTACCAGGACATGAAAGTTTGATCAAAACCATGATAAGCGGTGCTTTTGGTTTTAGAGTGTGTATGTTTGTCATAGATATCAACGAGGGTTTAAAAGCTCAGAGTATAGAGCATTTAAAGGTCTTAGAATTTTTAGGTGTAAAAGATGTAGTGCTTGTTTTAAGCAAAGTTGATTTATGTAAAGACTTTAAATATAAACAAAAAGAACTTTTAAATGAGATCAGCACTTTTAAAGTCAACATCTTAAAAGTATTTGCAACTAGTATTTATGATGAGCAAAGTATCTTGAGTTTAAAAAACTATCTTCTAAGCCTAAAACCCAAAGAAAATGATGAAAATTTTATTTTTAGATACTACATTGATAGGGTTTTTTCTCTAAAAGGTATAGGTACAGTAGTAACAGGAAGCTTAAATGAGGGAAAAATCCATAAAAACGAAAAAATCTTTTGCCTTGAAACCCAAAAAGATATCATGATAAAAAATATACAAATTCATGAAGAAAATATTTTAGAAGCAAAAGCTTACAACAGAGTTGCTTTGAGTTTAAACTGTGATTATCATGAATTAAAAAAAGGCTATGTGCTTAGCAAAAAAGGTGTTTTTAAAAGCTTTAAAAGCATCGATGGAGTAGTTTTTACCACAGGGATTAAACATGGAAGTATTTTGGAATTTTGTAGTGGGTCAAAAAAACTAAATGCCAAAATAAGCATCATCAAAGAGTTAGAAGATAAAACTTATGTGAGTTTAGATTTTGATAAAAACTTGGCTCTATGTTTTGATGATAAATTTATCCTACTTGAAAATGGACGCATTAAAAGTGGTGGTGTAGTGCTTAATGCAGTAAGCGAGCCTTTAAAAAAAGATATCAAAACCAAATATCTCATGCTTTTAGAACAAAGAGATTTTAAAAGAGTGTTTGAATTTTTAAAACAAACCCACAAACTTGGTTTTGGTTTGCTCTCATGCTACCAACGCTTCAAACTCTCCCATGAACAAGCTTTGAATTTAGCAAAAAGCTTAGATCATGTTTTTGTCGATGAGCAAGCTTTAAATGTATACGATCTTAATGCTATGCAAAACTTGAAAGATTTTATTAATTTTATCTTTTCTAAAAATCCTTACGCATTAATATCACCTCATTCTATTGCCCTAAGACTTTCTTGGGCGAGTGAAAATTTTTGCGCTTATACACTTATGCAAATGCAAGAAAAGCTAGATTTTAAAGATGGGATATGGTTTTTAAAAGGACAAAATTATGAAAGATTGCAAGAAAAAGCCCATTGTGAACTTTATGAAATTTTAAAAAAAGAAGGTATTAAACCTACTGCGCCTTATAATCTTTATGAGTATCTAGAACTTGATAGAAAAAATGGAGATTTCATTTTAAAAAAACTCACCAAAGAAAATAAAGTCATCAGACTTGCACATAATCTTTTCATAGAAAAAAATTCTCTTGAAAACCTTATGCAAGAGTTTTTAAAACTTTTACAAACACATCATCTAGATGTAGCTTTTGTTAAAAACCATTTTCAAATTTCAAGAAAGTATGCCATAGCTTACTTAGAGTATCTTGACAAAAACTACCCTCAAGTAGTAAAAATAGATGAAAAAAGGTTTTTAAGAACCTAAGTGTTAAAGTTTACATTTTATAATGTGTGAAAAATTTAAAATAAAGGAAAAGAATGAAAAAATCTTTAGCTCTTTTAACTCTCGCTAGTTCATTATTTGCTGCGAGTAATGAAGAAATTATTAATTTTTTCAAAAAAAATCCCAACCTATCTAACGCTAACATTAGTGTGTCTAGCAGAGAAAAAGTTCCTGAAACTGATTTTGAAGCAGTTACAGTTAATTTTGAAATCAGTGGAAAAAGCTTTCAAGAAATTGTTTTCACTCAAGCAAACATCATTACAACTGAAGTGATTGATGTAAAAAATGGTCAATTTTATTCTCAAGTTTATCAAGCAAAACTCATGGAAAAACAACAAGCTGAATTTTCAAAAAAAGCTTTAGTAGAACTTAAAAAAGAAAAAATGTTTGTATCTTTAGGTGATAAAAACAAACCTTTGCTTTATGTATTTAGTGACCCTGAATGCCCTTACTGTAGAATGCATTTAGATAAAATCGAAGAAGTATTAAAAACTCACCAAGTAAAATTTATCCTTACTCCAATCCATGATACAAGTGCATTTGAAAAATCTGCATTAATTTACAAAGAAAGTAAAAGTGCAAAAAATGATGCACAAAAAATTGCTATCATGAAAAAATACTATGATAAAAATTTAAAAGACTATAAAAAACCAAGCGAGTCAGAGGTTCAGGCTGTAAGAGATACTTTTGCAAAATACTCTAAACTTGGCCTTCGTGCTGTACCAACCATCATCGATGCTCAAAAATAGTTTTTTCTTGCTTGTGTTTGCATTATTTTTTAATGCATGCACAGGCTCTATGCAATCTTTCGTTCAAACTAGCAATGAAGGTATTTTCTTGCAAGCAAGAAAAAATCAAAGTTTTTCTTTGCACATCAACAATCCTTCAAAATTAAACACAAAGCTAGAAACCAAACTCAAACAAAAGCTACAAAATTTAGGACTGGTTTTCAACAATAATCAAAGCGATTACCAAATTTACGTTAATATAGTGGATTTTAAAAAATTTTCCTATGCACAAAGACTACGCGCATCTAGTGCAAGATTTTTCTTTAACAGCTTTGATAAAATCGATGATGTATTTGAAATGGAAGTGGAAAATTACTATCTAATGCAAGTTAATTTGCAAATCATAAGCCCAAATTCAACCCAAAGTACTTCTCTTTTGGCAAGAACAGCATATCTTGGCAATATAAATAGAGCTAAAGAATCCTTAGAAGAAAAAATCATCAGCCAAATCGCAAGCTTTTTTTATCTGCAGTAACGCCTTGATTGGGTTAACATCGCTTAAAGTATTTTACTACTTGTTTTAGATAAAAATCTTTTAAGTGCCATTTTTTCTTTGGTTTCTATTTTATAATAAATCAGCTTTAAATATGCAATAATTTCTTTTTGAGAAAGCCCTCTACTTTTAGCATAATCTAACAATATATATTGGGGAATAAAAATTTTACTATTTGCAAACTGCTTCATCATTTTTTTATAGATTGAAAAGTTTCTTACGCATGCAAAGCGTGCAAAAACAAAAGGCAAATTGGTTTTTTCATACCACAACTGACATAAGTCAATGTAGTCATTTGGGTTTTGTAAGTAAAGTTTTAAAGCTTTATCACCGATGATAACCTCCCCTTTTTGCTTTAAAACTTTTGCAAGAGCATTTGAAGTTGCAGAACTTGCATCTTCTTTGCTTTGAGAATTTTTTTTCACTAAAACGCTTTCCACCTTTTTGCTTGCGCAAATCCCCACATTTAAGGTTTTGTATTTTTTTCTACGACTTTCAATGCTTGATATAATCGCCGCATCAATACGCCTAAAATACAAATGGCGATTTAGCTTACTAGGAACCCCTTTTTTATACTCTGTAGTTTTCTTAACATAGCTAGGAAAAGCAGTTTTTTTAAGATAGATATGTAAAGGGAGTAAATTAAGAAAATCTATCTTTCCAAAAACCATATACACCTTTCTATGATTAAGTATTATCATACTATAAAAAAATATCTTAAATATAAATTAATTTAATTAAAAACATTATCAATATTAAAATTTATATCAAAATTTAACATTTATTTTTAAAATAAAGAAGATATTTTTACCCTAAAAAGAAAATATACCAAAACTAAAAAAAGATTTTTTGGGAATTTAAAAAAGAAGATTAAGTTTTATTCAAAAAATAATTTTAAATAAAACTTAATATTGAAAAATTATTGTAAACTTGCTAGGTATTTTTGATAATCAAACTCTTTAATCAATGCCACACCATCTTCTACCGCAGCCTTAGCAACTGCAGCACTCACAAGAGCTTTTACTCTCACGTCAAATGGTTTTGGTATCACATAGTCTCTTCCAAAGCTAAGTTCTTCCACCCCGTAAGCTTGCTTAACCTCATCAGTTACTTCAAGTTTAGCTAAATCAGCCAAAGCTTTAGCTGCTGCTATTTTCATATTTTCAGTAATTTTGGTTGCTTTAACGTCCAAAGCACCTCTAAAAATAAAAGGAAATCCTAAAACATTATTAATTTGATTAGGATAATCACTTCTTCCTGTACCCACTATAGCATCATCTCTAACCCTTTTTACATCTTCTGGCATTACTTCAGGCACAGGATTAGCCAAAGCAAAAATAACAGGATCTTTAGCCATGCTTAAAATCATTTCATCATCTAAAATTTTAGGAGCGCTTAAACCTAAAAATACATCAGCGCCTTTTAAAGCTTCTCTTAAAGTATTGTCTTTGGTATCGCTTACAAATTCTAATTTATATTGATTTAAATCATTTCTTTGGGTATTGATCACACCTTTACTATCCACTAAAATGATGTTTTTTACACCTAAACTTCTATACATTCTAGCACTTGCAATACCCGCTGCGCCAGCACCACTTACAACCACTTTAATATCTTCAAATTTCTTACCGCTAATTTCCATAGCATTCATCAATCCTGCAGTAGAAATGATCGCGGTGCCATGTTGATCATCATGCATTACAGGAATTCCAAGATCTTGTAGAGCAGCTTCAATTTCAAAGCATTTTGGTGCTGAAATATCTTCTAAGTTAATCCCTCCAAATGTAGGTGCTACAGCTTTACAAAAAGTAACAATTTCATCCACACTATGCGCATTAATCTCTAAGTCATAAGCATTCACATTCGCAAATTTTTTAAACAAACACGCTTTACCCTCCATAACAGGCTTACTTGCACTAGCTCCTATATTACCAAGCCCCAAAACCGCACTTCCATCACTTATAATAGCAACTAAATTAGCTTTATTGGTGTATTTGTATGCTAAAGTCTCATCTTTTGCTATTTCAATACAAGGCTCAGCAACACCCGGAGAATACGCCAAAGATAAGTCATGGGCGCTATCCATAGGTTTTCTAGTGACAATATCTACTTTGCCGCCCAAGTGGTATTCTAAAGCCTCTTCTTTTAAATTCATTATTTCTCCTTCATGTATTTGAGTAAATTCTCTATCCTAAGCTTAGCTTTTTGCACTCCTAAAAATTCTAATACTTCAAATATACTAGGGCTCACCGAGCTGCCCGTAAGTGCAATACGTATAGCTTGAGCTAGATCTTTTAACTTCAAGTTATTTTCTTCTAAGAATTGATTAGTTAATTCTTCAAATTCACAAGCTTTTTTTTGTGTATTTAAAACCATAGCGTATTTTTCCAAATAAGCTAAATTCGTTGTATTAAGAAATTTATCCACAGCCTTTTGATCATATTCTTTTGGGTCATTTAGTAACACTTTAGCACTTTGAATGATATCATGTAGGGTTTTTGCTCTCTCTCTTAATAGATCTAATAAAAACGGTGCTTTATCAAACTGACTCAAATCAAAACCAAGATCTTTTAGCTGCCTATTAATTTCTTCAAATGGTAAAGTTTTAATATAGTGAGCATTGAGCCATTCTAATTTTTTAAAGTTATAGCAAGATGCGCTTTTGTTGATATGATTTGGATCAAAAAGTTCTTGCATAGTTTCTAAAGAAAAAATTTCATCATCTCCATGGCTCCAACCAAGACGCACTAAAAAATTAAGCAAAGCCTGAGGTAAAATTCCCATATTTTTGTATTCCATTACATCGGTCGCACCATGACGCTTAGAAAGTTTTTTACCATCTTCTCCATGGATCATGGCCACATGATAAAATTGAGGAATTTTAAAACCTAATGCTTCATAAAGCACAATTTGCTTTGGTGTATTTGACAAATGATCATCTCCCCTTATAACATCACTCACACCCATTAACGCATCATCAATTACAACAGTTAAATTATAAATTGGACTACCATCACTTCTCGCGATTACAAAATCATCTAAAATATCTTCAGCCTTAAAACTTACCTCGCCTTTAATACCATCTATAAATTTAATTTCTCCACTTTGTGGCGCTTTAATACGCACCACCGGTTCAATGCCACTTGGTGGAGTGCCTTTAAAATCCCTATATCTTCCATCATATCTTGGGCGTTCTTTAGCTGCTTCTTGCTTAGCTCTTAATTCATCAAGCTCTTCTTTACTCATATAACAATAATATGCCTTACCCTCATCTAGTAGTTTTTGAATATATTGTTTATAAATATCAAATCTTTGAGATTGATACTCGATTATCCCATCATGATTTAGCCCACACCACTCAAATGCTTCTATAATTGCTTGTGTTGCTTCTTGTGAATTTCTTTTTAAATCCGTATCTTCAATACGCAATAAAAACTTACCCTTATTCTTTCTTGCATAAAGATAGTTATATAAAGCTGTTCTAAGTCCACCTATATGTAAATATCCTGTTGGAGAAGGAGCAAAACGTGTTGTGATTTCTTGCATGTTTTTACCTTTTTTAAATTTTTATTGTTATAATGCTATATTTACACTTAAATAAAGGTTTTATATGAAAAAATTTTTATTATCTTGCTGTTTTACAGCAAATATCCTATACGCACAAACCCTAGGTGGTGTAGCAATGGTAGTAGAAAATCAACCCATTACTCTATATGATATTAAACAAACAATGAAACAGCTACAAACTAATGATAAGCAAAAAGCTATTGCTTTTTTAGTAGATGATAAAATCCAGCAAAGCGAAGCACAAAAACTAGGGATCAATGTCAGCACTTTTGAGCTCAATGAAAAACTAGCCCAAATTGCTAAAGGCAATAAAACCGATATTAACGGCTTGCAAGCAAAAATAGAAAAAGATGGTCTTAATTTTGATGTTTTTAAAAATCAAGTAAGAAAAGACATTGAAAGAGAAAAGCTATATAGAAGTATCATGCAAAATGCAAAAATCAATATCGATGATGAGGCGATTAAGCATTTTTACGAAAACAACCTTGATAAATTTAGCACTTTTTCCAACATCGACCTAGTAGTTTACAACTCTACCAATCCTGAACTTTTGCAACAACTTGCGCAAAATCCTATGTATAAAAATGCCCAAATCAAATCAAAAGCCATTAGCTTAAACGCAGCTAACATAGATCCAAGATTACTCGCATTATTAAACAACACCAAAATAGGAGAATTTACACCAGTATTAAACGGAGAAAATGCTTATATTGTATACTTTATAAAAGAAAAATATGGAAAAAATCCTATTGATTTTGATTTGATCAAAGATCAAGTAAGCAACGCATATATTCTTAGCCAAAAAGAACAAGCTTTAAAAAATCATCTAGATAAAATAAGAGCAAATGCTCACATAGAAGAATTAAGATAGGTTAAAACCTATCTTAAATTAATGTCTTGAAAGATAATTTGTATCATAATTATTGTTAATAAAATCCGCATTATCCATCATAGCTAAGTGAAAATCTTTTGTTGTTTTAATTCCACCTACGATAAGTTCGTGTAATGCTATTTTCATTTTTGCGATCGCAGTGTTTCTATCTTCGCCCCAAACTACTAGCTTACCAATCATTGAATCATAATAAGGAGGCACACTATAATCTTGATAGCAGTGGCTTTCCATTCTTACATTGCGACCTGCAGGGGCTACGTATTTTGTGATTTTGCCTGGGCATGGTAAAAAGGTTTTAGAATCTTCAGCAGTGATTCTACACTCTATAGAATGACCCTTAAGTTTGATTTCTTCTTGTTTTGGTAAAGGATATCCTTCAGCTACTTTAATCATTAGCTCAATAATATCCACACCACTTACCATTTCACTCACACAATGCTCAACCTGCAAACGTGTATTCATCTCGATAAAATAAAAATCTAAATTTTTATCTACTAAAAATTCAAAAGTTCCCGCACCTTCATAATCAATCGCTTTAGCAGCTTTAACTGCTGTTTCATGAAGTCTTGCTCTTGTTTTTTCATCAAGTAAAATTGCAGGAGATTCTTCTATAAGTTTTTGGTGGCGTCTTTGCATCGAACAATCTCTCTCACCCAAATGAATCACATTACCAAAGCTATCTCCTATGATTTGCACTTCGATATGACGTGGGTTTTGAATATATTTTTCCATATACATAGTGCCATCACCAAAAGCACTCATGGCTTCGCTTTCTGCTGACCAATACGCTTTTTCTAAGTCTTTTTCATCTTCAACTACACGCATACCGCGGCCACCACCACCTGCTGCTGCTTTTAAGATCACAGGATAACCTATCTCTTTAGCAAGTTTTTTTGCTGCTTCTACCCCACCTAAAGCCCCATCACTTCCTGGGATCACAGGCACACCTGCTCTTTGCATTACTTGCTTTGCTTTACTTTTATCACTCATTAGTGCCATAGCAGCCACTGAAGGTCCTATGAATTTGATATTATGTTTTGCACAAATTTCAACAAAATTTTGATTTTCACTTAAAAATCCATATCCTGGAAAAATCGCATCTGCTTCACTAATCTCTGCTGCACTAATGATAGCAGGGATATTTAAGTAGCTTTCTGAACTTCTAGCATTTCCTATGCAAATACTCGCATCAGCATATTTTAAATACAAAGCGTCTTTGTCTGCAGTAGAATACACACAAATTGCTTTCTTACCCATTTCTTTTACGGTTCTTAAAGCTCTTAAAGCAATTTCTCCACGATTTGCTATTAAAACTTTTTTAATTTCCATTTTATAATTTCTCCACCACAAATAAAGGCATACCAAATTCTACAGGTTGGCCGTCTGCTACTAAAACTTCTACTATCCTACAATCATACTCTGCTTCGATTTCATTCATAATTTTCATTGCTTCAATGATTGCGATCGTGCTTCCTTTTTTAATAGTTTGGCCTACTTTAGCAAAAGGTGCCGCACCTGGGCTTGGAGCTTGATAAAAAGTACCTACCATAGGGCTGTTGATAGTTGGTTTATTGGAAGAATTTGAGTTTGATTTAGTTTCATTTACTACATTTACATTGATTGGTTGTGGTGCTGGAGCAACAGGAGTTGGAGCTGGTAACTCACAACACATATCTCTTTCAAGTTCTATTTCAAATCCATCTTGTTCTTTTATTTTTATCTTGCTTATATTTGCTTCTGCAAAAAGTTGCATTAGTTCTTTGATTTCTTCTTTTGTCATATACTCTCTCCTTAATTTATAAGACTTAATTTATAATTATATATAAAAATACTAAAAATAACTTCAATTATTTATTTTTTACTTTTATTTTAAGATATAATTTAAAAATTCACTTTAATAATAAAGGATAAAAATGGGCTTAAAAGCAGATAATTGGATCAAAAAAATGGCATTAGAACACAATATGATCGAGCCATTTTGCGAAGCAAATATAGGCAAAGGCATAGTAAGTTATGGGCTTTCAAGCTATGGGTATGATATAAGAGTTGGGAGAGAATTTAAGATTTTTACTAATGTAAATTCCACAGTTGTGGATCCAAAAAATTTCGTAGAAGAGAATGTGGTAGATTTTGTAGGCGATGTATGTATAGTGCCTGCTAATTCTTTCGCACTCGCAAGAACAGTTGAATACTTTAAAATGCCAAATGATGTTTTAGCTATTTGCCTTGGTAAAAGTACCTATGCAAGATGTGGGATTATAGTCAATGTAACCCCTTTTGAACCAGGTTTTGAAGGGCATATTACTATAGAAATTTCAAATACCACTCCATTGCCTGCTAAAATTTATGCTAATGAGGGTATAGCACAGGTTTTATTTTTACAAGGCGATGAACCTTGCGATGTAACCTATGCAGATAAAAAAGGCAAATATCAAGCTCAAACAGGCATAACTTTACCAAGAATTTTAAAATAATTCAATTTTTAGACGATATAAAAAGTTATTGAATACTAGGAAATAAAGATGTTTAATGGAAAAAGTATTTTAATCACCGGTGGCACAGGAAGTTTTGGAAAGACTTACACCAAAACTTTGCTTCAAAAATACCAACCTAAAAAAATCATCATCTACTCACGCGATGAACTCAAGCAATTTGAAATGGCAAGAGAATTTAATAATGAGTGCATGCGTTATTTTATAGGAGATATAAGAGATAAAGAAAGACTAAGCATAGCTATGAAAGATGTGGACTTTGTCATTCATGCAGCCGCTATGAAACATGTACCAATTGCTGAGTACAATCCAATGGAATGCATAAAAACCAATATCAATGGTGCACAAAATGTAATCGATGCATGTTTGGAAAACAATGTAGAAAAATGCATCGCACTTTCCACTGATAAAGCTTGTAATCCTATTAATTTATATGGTGCTACAAAGCTTGCAAGCGATAAGCTTTTTGTAGCAGCAAATAATATCGCAGGAAGCTCACATACTAAATTTAGCGTTACAAGATATGGCAATGTCGTAGGATCAAGAGGCTCTGTTATACCTTTTTTTAAAAAACTAATCAATGAAGGCGCTAAAGAACTTCCTATTACCGATGAGAGAATGACAAGATTTTGGATATCTTTAGAAGATGGAGTTAATTTTGTACTAAATAACTTTGAGTGTATGCATGGAGGGGAAATTTTCGTGCCAAAAATTCCTTCGATGAAAATCACTGATTTAGCTAAAACTATGGCGCCTAAGTTAGCCCATAAAATCATAGGTATAAGAGCGGGTGAAAAACTGCATGAGATTATGATTTCAAGTGATGATAGTCACTTAACTTATGAATTTAAAAATTATTATGCCATTAGTCCAAGCATTCAATTTAATAATATAAACATTGACTTTAGCGTTAATGCCAAAGGCGAAAAAGGTAAAAAAGTAGCCGATGGATTTTCTTATAGTTCTGATAATAACCCTTCATGGATTAGCCAAGAAGAACTTTTAAATATTATTGATCAAACAAAGGTAGATTAACATGCTTACTTATTCTCATCAAAACATCGATGATCAAGACATACAAGTAGTTTGTGAAGCTTTAAAAGATGATTTTTTAACCGGTGGAAAAAAGGTTGAAGAATTTGAACAAGCTCTTTGTGAATATGTAGGTGTAAAATATGCCTGTGTGCTAAATTCAGCCACTTCTGCTTTACACCTTGCGTATTTATCTTTAGATGTAAAAGACAAAATCG
This sequence comes from Campylobacter sp. 2014D-0216, assembly GCF_014931215.1. Taxonomy (NCBI): domain Bacteria; kingdom Pseudomonadati; phylum Campylobacterota; class Epsilonproteobacteria; order Campylobacterales; family Campylobacteraceae; genus Campylobacter; species Campylobacter sp. 2014D-0216. Next base: position 1,350,243 of record NZ_CP063089.1, read on the forward strand.
TTTTAACCACCCCAATAACCTTTGCTGCAACTGCAAATGCAGCTTTAATGGCAGGTGCTAGAGTAGAGTTTGTTGATGTAAAAAGCGATGGGAATATTGATGAGAAAAAACTTGCTGCAAGATTAAAACAAGATAGCTCTGATATAGGAGCAATTTGCGTGGTTGATTTTGCAGGAAATAGCGTAGAAATGGATGAAATCTTAACTCTAGCTAAACAATACCATATCCCACTCATTGATGATGCAAGCCATGCTTTAGGTGCTACTTATAAAGATCAAAAAGTAGGCTCTATGGCTGATTTAAGCATATTTTCCTTTCATCCAGTCAAGCCAATCACTACTTTTGAAGGCGGTGCAGTCGTTAGCAATGATGAGGAATTAATCTCAAAAATCAAGCTTTTAAGAAGTCATGGCATAGTCAAAAAAAGACTTTGGGATAGCGATATGCTTGAACTAGGCTATAATTATCGTTTAAGCGATGTAGCTTGTGCCTTGGGTATAAATCAACTTAAAAAGCTTGATAATATGCTAGAAAAAAGAGAAGTTATCACAAGTTTTTACGATAAAGAATTTGAAAAAAATCCTTATTTTAGTACGATCAAAATCAAAGATTATAAAAAAAGCTCAAGACATTTATATCCTATTTTGCTTTATCCTGAGTTTTACTGTCAAAAAGAAATCATTTTTGAAAAATTATTAAATTTAGGCATAGGTGTGCAAGTGCATTACAAACCTACCTATGAGTTTAGTTACTATAAAAACTTATATGGAAAGTTGTTTTTAGAAAATGCAGATAATTTTTACAAAGCCCAACTTAGCATACCTGCCCATCAAGAAATGAGCTTAAAAGATGCGCAATTTGTTAAAGATAGTTTGCTTAAGGTTTTAGAAGAAACTAAAAAGGGTTGTTGTGGATAAAAATATGCATGAGCTAGCTTGTGAGCTTTTTCCTATATGTAGAAGTATCACGGGTGAGGGTTTTAGACAAAGTTTAAAAATACTTGATGAAGCTATGGGGGGGGGTATATTAAAAATTCACTCCATAGCAAGCGGAAGTAAGGTATTTGACTGGGAAGTACCTGCTGAATGGGAGATAAACGATGCTTATATCATCACTCCAGATGGAGAGAAAATTTGTGATTTTAAGCAAAATAATCTTCATGTATTAAACTATAGCATAGGTATAGATACAGAACTTGATCTAACAAGCCTGCAAGAACATCTTTACTCTATAGAGGATATGCCTGATGCCATACCTTATGTGACAAGCTATTATAAAAGGCGCTGGGGCTTTTGTATCAAACATGAAGATAGAATTAAACTAAAAGAAGGAAAATATAAAATTTTCATCGATGCAAAACACCATGAAAATGGGGTTTTAAACTATGCTGATTTACTCATACCTAGCACACAAGAGACAAAAGATGAAATTTTAATTTCTACCTATCTTTGCCATCCTTCCATGGCAAATAATGAGCTAAGTGGTCCTGTGGTAGCTACGTTTTTAGCTAAATGGCTTTTAGAACTCAAAGAAAGAAAATATAACTACCGTTTTGTTTTTGCTCCTGAAACTATAGGAAGTATAGTTTATCTTAGTAAACATTTAGAGCATCTACAAAAGTATACCAAAGCAGGCTTTGCACTTTCATGTATGGGTGATGATAATGCCCACTCACTCATTCACACTCCAAGTGAGACTACACTAGCTGATAAAGTAGCTTTGCACACCTTAAAAGATAAAAATAATTTTAAAGAATTTAGTTTTTTATATAGAGGAGGAAATGAAAGACAATACTGTTCTCCTTTAATAAATTTACCTGTAGTTGGAATTTGTAGAACACGTTTTAGTGACTACAAAGAATATCACACTAGCAAAGATGATTTAAATTTTATCAGTGAAGAGGGATTGCAAGGTGGCTTAAAAGCTATGCAAGAAATCATCATGAATTTAGAAGTGAATGCGATTTATCAAAATACTATCTTTTGCGAACCCAATTTAGGTAAAAGAGGCTTATACCATACTATCAATACTTCTTCAACCAATGATATACCAATATCATGTAATTTTTTAGCCTATTGCGATGGTAAAAATGATGTCTTAGATATAGCTTCCAAGCTTAATATGCAAGCTTATGAATTAAAAGATTTAATCAAAAAATTAAAATTTCACGGACTAATCAAATGAAATACTTTTTAGAACACAATGATAAAAAATACTCCAACATCGATCTAATAGAAGCTTTTAAAAAACTTGGCATTAAAAAAGGCGATATTTTATGTGCTCATACAGAACTTTTTAATTTTGGTACACCCCTACTTTCTAGAAATGATTTTTTACAAACCATTTTGGATTGTTTTTTTGAAGCTATAGGCAAAGAAGGTACTTTAATCATGCCTACCTTTACTTATAGTTTTTGTAAAAATGAAATATACGATAAGCTAAATTCTCCTACAAAAATGGGCGCTTTAAATGAATACTTCCGTAAACAAACAGGAGTTAAACGCACTAACGATCCTATATTTTCTTTTGCTGTAAAAGGGGCTAAAGAAGAACTATTTTTAAAAGATACCACAAGTTGTTTTGGGAAAAATTGTGTATATGAAATTTTAACACAACAAGATGGAAAATATATGCTTTTTGGAAGTACTACAGGACATACTCTAACCCACTATATAGAAGAAGAGTATCAAGTAGATTATAGATATTTTAAAAATTTTTACGGAAAATTAATCGATGAGAAAAATAAAATACATGATAAAAAAATACAATTTTATGTTAGACATTTAGATAAAAATTCTTTGCCAAATGTCGATAATATAAACCGTATTACAAAAAAAACAAAAAATTTTAAATACGAGAATTTTGGTGGTGCAGTTATATGCTTGTTTAATTCAAAAGAATACAAAGAAGCAATAAAAAAAGCTCTAGATGATGATAAAAATATTTTTATATTGCAGGACTAACTATGGAAAATCAATTTTATGAAATTTTAGAAAATATACTAGAAGTAAAAGTTGATGAAAATTCGAATTTAAATATGCAAAATTGCAAAAATTGGACTTCTTTAAATCACATTGATATAATCATGAGCTTAGAAGAAGAATTTGAAATCAAATTTGGCAAAGATGAATTAAGTCAACTAAAATCACAAAATGAACTTTTGCAAGCTATTAAGGAGAAATTATGCTAGAAAATACAAAAAAATTATTTAAACTTATAGAAGAAAAAAACCCACTACATAAAAAATGTTTAGATGGATTGCAACTTTGCAAAGAAGAGTATGAAGATTTAGAAAAACTTATTGTTTACTACAAAGATACACTAAATATTACTTTAGAAGAGCAAGCTCAAAGCTATATTGTTGTATTAAATGATACTTTAGAAGAAACTAGATATTTTATAGAATTTGGAAAGTACAGATATAGTACCCTAGCAGAAGTAGAAAATATGGTATATTTTAACGAAAATTATATGAAGCAATACATGGTAGGTCTTGCCATATCCTCTTTTATATGGAATGCACATATTGAAGTTAGAAGATACTTTGCTAAGTATATCGATGAAAAACAAATTCAAAAAAACACCTATCTTGAAATAGGTCCAGGACATGGTGAGTTTTTTGTTAAAGCCCTAAGAAGTCAAAAATTCAAAGAGTACTTTGGTATTGATATATCGCCTATAAGTTGTCAAATGAGCAAAGATATGGTAGAAAATCAGTTTGGTCAAATAAATACTAAATGTGAATTTATATGTAAAGACTTTACCAAATGTGAGTTTAACAACAAGGCTGATTTAGTAGTAATGGGAGAGGTTTTAGAGCATGTTGAACAGCCTTTACAATTTATGAAAGATGTAAAAGCTTTGTTAAGTGATAACGGAGAAATCTTTGCTACTATACCTATCAATGCTCCTGCAATTGATCATATTTATTTATTTTCTCACCCTGATGAAGTTAAAGAGTTACTCAATAAAGCAGGGTTAAAAATCAAAAAATGTGAATATTTTATGGCAAATAATTATTCTTTAGAAAAAGCATTAAAAACAAAAAATGCCATAGTAATGGCAGTAGTTTTGGTGAAAGAATGAATCTTTTTTCACCAAATTTAAAAAGAAATGATCTTATAAAACTTAGCAAAGAAAATCATCATAAAAAAATTACCATCAATGTTTTTAGAAATCATTCTTTTGAAGTAATTTCAAGTATACTAAATGCATTTTTAGGCTTTAGTGAATTAAAAGCCGAATTTAACATTAGCTCCTATGATGATAGTCTAAATTATGAAAACTTTCAAAAAGCAAATTTAAACATCATATTTATAGACTTAAATAACTATAAGAAAAATGTAGATGATTTTATCAAAGAAAAGATACAAGAACTATCAAGTATTAGCAACACTCCCATCATCACACTTTTGCTTGGAGATACTAGTTTAAAAGAATACGACATTTGCAATCTTCTAAAACCATTTTTAGATGAAAGTCTCATCATAGATGATAGTAATTTTGAAATCAACGCAAGTAGACTTAGCAACAAAGCTTGTATAAAATTGGCTCAAATTTTAGGACTAAAAATCATACCTAGCTTTTTGCAACCAACATTAAAAGCGGTCATTGTAGATCTTGATAACACCTTATATCAAGGAATTTTAGGTGAAGATGGTATTGAAAATCTTGCACTATCTAGCAACCACAAAGCCCTTCAAAATGAACTTTTAAATTTAAAAAATCAAGGATTTTTGCTTGCCATCGCTTCAAAAAATGAAGAAGAGGATGTAAGAAAGCTTTTTAATCAAAGAAAAGATTTTTTATTACAACTTGATGATTTTAGCATGATTAAAGCCAATTGGAAAAGCAAGGATGAAAATATTAAAGAAATTATAAATTTTTTCAACATAGCTTTTGATAGTGTGCTATTCATCGATGATAATATAGCTGAAATTGAAAACGTATCACATCTTTGCATTAACACCTTGCTAGCTGATGAAAATAGTGCTTATAGCTTAAAGCTCTACCCTAGACTTTTAAAAACAAACTTTAGCAAAGAAGATGAGTTAAGAAGTGCTGATATTAAAGCAAATTTACAAAGACAAGTGCTTAGCGACCTTAGTCCTAAAGAATATTTTGAAAAATTACAATTTTGTTTGAAATTTCACATCAACCACTCGAATGAACTTGAAAGAATTTCGCAACTACTTAATAAAACCAACCAATTTATATCAAATTACTCAAGATTAAGCTTAAAAGAGTGTGAAGAATTTATGCAAAAAGGCGCCATTTTAACCATAAGCATGAATGATAAATTAAGCGATAGCGGTATTATAGCAATTTTTGTAGCTTACAAAGATGAAGCAAATTTGATCATAAAAGATCTTTGCATAAGCTGCAGAGCCTTAGGAAGAAAACTTGAAAAAGTTATGCTATATAAGGCCATAGAGCTATTTCATCTGCATTTTAACACAAACAAATGTATTTTGTATTTTCAAAAAGGAGAAAGAAATAAACCTTTTTTAGATTTTCTATACAATCTAAATGCTAATATAAAAGAAAATTTTGCCCTAATCAACCATGAGATAATAAACTACGAAGGACTTACAATTGAAAGCTAGTTTTAATAATGCTAAAATATCAGGGATAAGCGTTTGTGTGCCTAATCAATGCATCAACATAGATGATTGTCTAGAAAATATCTTTCAAGGCGACAATAAAATGCTAAAAAGAATGAAAAAAATTACAGGCATACAAGAAAGATTTGTCGCCGATGAAAATATTAGCACAACAGATTTAGCCTATGAAGCAAGCATGAATTTATTTAAAATGCTTGATTTTGATAAAAATAATCTTGATATGGTGATTTTTGTAACCCAAACACCTGATTTTTTTATGCCATCTTGTGCAAACTATCTTCACAAAAGATTAAATTTAAATCCTTGTACCATAGCTTTTGATATAAATCAAGCATGTTCGGGGTATTTATATGGCTTATTTGTAGCTTTTTCTTTTTTAGAAAATCAAAGTGCAAAAAATATTTTATTAATTTGTGGTGATACTTTAAGCAAAACCATAAACCCTTTAAATGCAAATTTAGCACCAATTTTTGGCGATGGGGTAAGCGCAACACTCATAAACTGTGCAAATGAAAAATCTTTCTTTAAACTTTACTCTAGCGGAAAGGGTTTTGATAAACTCATCATACCCAATAGAGCTTTTGCTAAATTTGATGAAAACAAAAGCTCCAATAAAGAAATATTCCAAACCAACGAATACAGAAACTTAGATGAACTTTACATGGATGGGGCTGAAATTTTCAACCAAGCGCTTCATCTTGAAAGTCAATGTATAAAAGAAATGCTTCAATTGTGTGAAAAAAGCAAAGACGAAATTGACTACTTCTTATTGCACCAGTCTAACCAATTTTTAATAGACTCTATTATTAATGACTTAAACCTTGATAGTATGAAAACACCGAATTTTTTAATGTCAAAATATGCTAATTTAAGCGCATGCTCTTTGCCCGCTTTACTTTGCGAAATGCAAAAAAATGATTTTAATGCGATTTTGAGTGCTTTTGGGGCTGGCTATGCCTGGGGGAGTGCTTATATCAATTTTGATAAAGATTTTAAAACTGATACAATTTCAATTTATAAAGGAGATAAAAATGACTAAAGAACAATTGTTAGAAGCTATTAGTGAGGCTATGCATATGGATGAAACACTAAAAGAAGATATGATCTTAGATGATATCGATGAATGGGATAGCTTAGCTTTTGTATCTATCATGGTGCTTTTCAAAAATTCACTTGGCAAACAAATCAACGGAGATGATCTTAAAAAATGTGAGAAAGTAAGCGATCTTTTAGCTTTAGCTGGTGTTTAAACAAAATGTTTGTTTAAACACCTCCCACGCTTAAAATAATCTGATTGTCTTTCTCTTTAAAAGAATATATCAAGTCATCACACTCATACGAGATTTCTTTTTTACAAGTTTTATCTTTTAGAGGCTCTTGTAAAATTTGCGGTAAATGTTTTTTAATAAGCAATTTCATGGGTATACCCATGCCATGAGTTAAATTTTTAATAAATTTACCATCTACTTGTTTTTCATCTGTAACTTTTATAAATTCAACATCAAATCCATATTTTTTTTAAAGTATCAACATACTCCTCTTTTTCTTCTAAAGGCACCCATTCATCAAATTTAGAATGATAAGTGATGTATTTTGGGTTTGGATATTTTGCTTGTATATTTAGATGATCTTTGTTTAATGTCTCTCTAATTAATTTTCTAGCAAGTGAAAAATAATAAGGCGATTGTTTATTTGTAGTCCAAAATGTTTTATCGCAACAGCATAATCTTATGTTTTGAAAGAAATTAAAAGTCGCAACTGAATAATGCTCAGTAAAATCAACCTCCTTTCCAAAACCTATAACCCTCCACAAATCAGTAAGGCTAACATGGGAAGAATTATCTACCACAACATCAACAAGCCAAGGAGCTAATTTTGCACATAAATTTGCCAAATATCCACCATGAGATGATCCAATTAAAATATGCTTTATATCTCCTTTCATAGCCCAAAAAGCGAAATTTTTTCTAATATATAAAAGAGTATTTAATATATCTATTGCTTGCATGATACCAAAATTTTGATATTCTTTTTTGGTAGGCTGAAGAGTTGCACTTAAATCCAAATAATAATTTTTATTAAGCTCCCAATTATTTTTCATATCCCCGATTTTCTTATTAAGATACTCCATGGCAGGGTGAAATTCTTCAAAAGTAGTTAGCTTTTCTATATCATAAGGAATTTCTATATTTAAAGCTTTTAAACTAGTTTTAAATATAAGTTTATCTATATCATCTAAGTAAAATTTAGCCCCAGTTTGAGGGCGATTACCTATACAATGATAATTTACATTTAAAACCGCTACATTATAATTTCTAGCACAATAATCACTTATATACAAATCATCCTTAATATCCCCGCCAATACCACTTATAATACAGACAATTGCCTCTATTTTCTTTTCATCATCATATGTAAGTTTAAATTCCAACCTACTTTCTCTTTTTATATTTAACTCTACATCATCGCAAGAATCTATAAAATAAGTTTCATTTTTAAGCATATTTATCTTCTCAAATTAGAAATTAATATGATATTATAACTATTAAATTTTAACTTAAAGAAAAACATGAAATACTTTTTAGAACACCATGGTAAAAAATACTCCAATATCGATCTAGTAGAAGCTTTTAAAAAACTTGGCATTAAAAATGGCGATATTTTATGTGTACATAGCGAATTAATGAAATTTGGCCAACCTTTACTCAATAGAAATGATTTTTTACAAACCATTTTGGATTGTTTTTTTGAAGCTATAGGCAAAGAAGGTACTTTAATCATGCCTACCTTTACTTATAGTTTTTGTAAAAATGAAATTTATGATAATTTGAATTCAAAAAGCACTGTTGGCGTTTTAACAGAATATTTTCGTAAATGGGGGGGGGTAAACGCACCAATGATCCTATATTTTCATTTGCCATTAAAGGAGCTAAAGAAGAATTGTTTTTAAAGGATACTACAAGTTGTTTTGGAGAAAATTGCGTGTATGATATTTTAGCCAAAGAGAATGGAAAACTTATTTTATTTGGATCCAAAGTAGCTGGATATACCTTTAGTCATTTTATAGAAGAAAAAGCTTATGTGCCGTATAGGTATTTTAAGGACTTTAGTGGTAATATTATCACAGAAAATGGCAAGAAAATCAAAAAGAATATTCAATATTATGTTAGAAAATTAGATCAAAATTCAGATTTAGATGTCGATAAGCAAGTGGCTATTTTAAAAAATGATGATAATTTTAATATTTTAAATTTTTCCAATGCTCATATAATAAATATCAACACGAAAAACTATTTAGAAAAAACATTAAAAGCTTTAAGTGATAATCCTTATTGTTTATTAAAGGAATAAAATGACAACCCACATCAATGATTTTTTACAAGAAAACGTTACTAAATTTGGAAGTAAAAATGCCTTTGTTGAGTTTAATGGCAAAAGTATAAGTTATAAAGACTTTGATGATTTAAGTAAAAAAATAGCAAGTAAAATTCTTTCTAAACTTCCTACAAAAAGCATACAAGAGCCTATACTAATCATACTTCCTAAAGGGATTGATTGTTTGCTTTCTTTTTTTGGTGTGGCAAAAAGTGGGAATTTTTATACGCTTTTAGATGAAAAAAGCCCCAAAGAGCGTGTAGAAAAAGTCATAGAAGTTTTAAAACCAAAACTTTTAATCACTTCTAAAAAATTAAATTTGGATTTTAATCTTGATACCATTTTCACAGAAGATTTTGAAAGCTTTGATATAAATGAAAATGCTTTAGAAAAAGCTCTAAATGCCCATATAGATACAAACTTACTTTATGTATTTTTTACAAGTGGAAGCACAGGAGTGCCAAAAGGAGTAAGTATAAGCCATAAAAGTGTGATTGATTATACTTTTTGGGTGTGTGGGACCTTTAAACTAAGCCATGATGATATACTTGCTAATCAAGCACCATTTTACTTTGATAATAGTATATTAGACATATTTAGCTCTGTTAAAATGGGCGCTACGCTTCACATCATTCCTAATCATCTTTTTGCTTTTCCAAATAAAATTTTAGAGTATTTAGAGCAAGAAAAAATTACCATGATTTTTTGGGTGCCTTCCGTGCTAATTTATTTTGCCAATACCAACGCTCTTGATACCTTCAAGCTAAAATGTTTAAATAAAGTTCTCTTTTGTGGTGAAATCATGCCAAATAAACAACTCAACATTTGGCGCAAGCACCTTCCTAAAACTTTATTTGCCAATCTTTATGGACCTACTGAAATCACCGATGTATGCTCTTTTTACATAGTGGATAGGCAATTTAGTGATGATGAACTTTTACCTATAGGTAAAGCTTGTAAAAACACCCAGCTTCTAGTCTTTGATGAGGATTTAAATTTGATTACTCCAAGTCAAGTAGGCATCAAAGGGGAGCTTTATGTAAGAGGAACTTGTCTTTCTTTAGGGTATTACAATGATAAAGAAAAAACAAAGCAAGCTTTTGTGCAAAATCCTTTGCATGATAACTACTTAGACTTGCTTTATAAAACAGGCGATGTGGTAGCTTATAATGAATTTGGCGAGCTTTTATGCTATGGAAGAATAGATCATCAAATCAAATACATGGGACACCGTATAGAACTTGGAGAGATAGAAAGCATTATAAATTCTCATGAGAATGTAAGAAATTGCGCTTGTATATTTAAAGAAGATATTATTTGTTTTTATGAAAGCAAGGAAGAATTAGATCTTAAAAACTTTTTAAAAGATAAACTTCCTGCTTATATGATACCTAAGAAATTTATTAAAGTAGAACAATTTGCTTTAAATGCAAATGGAAAGATTGATAGGAAGGTTTTGAAAAATAATCTTCAAAGCAATAATAATTAAGTTATAATAAGTACTTTATTTTAGTAACAAAGGAGTATTATGCAAAATATTAAAAAGTTTTTTATGAATATTGAAAGAACTGATATTGATGAAACAATGCAAAATTTAGTAAGTGAAGATATCATAGATAGTATCGATATCATGGCTTTAATAGCCGAAATCGAAAAACACTACGGAAAAAGCCTTAATGCTGAATTTATAAGTCCTGAAAATTTTGAAGATTTTCAAAGTATCAAAAATATGCTAGAAAAAGCTTATAATTAATAATACAATGCCAAAAATGGCATTGTATTATTCTTCCCTTAAAGACTGAATAATTTTATTTTTAGATACAATAATTTCTGCTATAAAATCAGCTATTTTATCCCAATCACTTTCTTTGGTTTGGATTAAGGTTGGATTTTCTTTATACTCATCCCAATTAATCGGCTCAAATAGATATTTTCTATGAGGAAAATATCTAGCCCTAACCCATTCTAACGAAGGAGCGTAATAATCAACATAAGCTTTTGCTATTTCTTTTTGTACTCTAAATTTCAGTCTATCCTCATTAGCTCCTTCAAAAATTTTCCTAGCTATATAAAGTAAAGAATTTATATTTTGTCCGTGCAAATCTTTTTTTATCAGTCTTCCTTGAAGCTCCATACCCAAAAGATTAAAACTTTCATTCTTATTTTGTTTTAAGGAAAATTCATCATCCCACTTTAAACCCAAATGATATGCAAAATCTTTAAGCAATGATCCGCCAACATATTCTTCTTTTAAAAGTCTTACTATTAAGTTTTTTTCTCCAAATACTTCTATATGACTCTCACAAATCCACTTGTAATCAAATATATATTTTCTAGGATGCTCATCGGGCTTAAAATCAGCACTATAAAAACCCATATTGTTTTTAATATCTTGAGAACAATGAGAATTTAAATATCCAAGAGTATCTCTAAAATAAATAATTTCATAAATTTCATCAAAACCTAAAGCATTTAAAATACTTTTAAGAATTTCTATATGTCTTTTAGTAGAAAAATCCCAAACAATTCCTTCTGCTGAAAAGATAAATTTTTTATCTTTATGCATTTCAGCTTCAACTTTAAAATTTTTAACAGCCTTAATCAAACGTTCATCTTCTAAGTCATCTAGTGGATTTTGACTTAACTTATCTTTTTTAACAAGCTCTAAAACCATATCCACTAAAACCCAATGTCTATTTGCCATTCTAAGAGATTTTGGATAAATATATCCTTGCTGCAAAAACTTATCTTCATTTTGCATTAAAAATCCCTGTCTTTCTTGATTACCGCTGTTGGTTGTTCCTATACTAATATATGCTGTCATTTTTTTCCTTTTTTAAATAATTTCCAATACAAACTTTTTTCCTTTATCTTTAAAAGTAAAAACTTTATCTTTGCAAGGATAAGATATGCTATCTTTTTTCATTATGCTTTTTCTGTTTTTCACATAATCTAAAATTTTAGGAAGCTCTTGGTTAAACATTGATTTATCGGAAATACCACCGCCATGCGTTGTCTCTTTTATATATTTACCATCTACACTTCCTTCATCTATCACATGAAAATCAACCTGATATCCCAAAAACCGATAAATTTGCATTAACTGATTTTTATGTTCAAAAGAAACCATAAGATCTTTAGAGCTATGATAGCTAATATAAACAATATCTTTGTTCTTTTGCGTTTGCAAAATCAAATGATCTTTATTCAACAAAGCCCTTATTAAATAATTTTCATCGGCAAAATAATAAGGTGAATTTGGATCTTTACGTGTCCAATGAGTTTTGACCTGTCCATGCACTGCAATATTGGGATCGTAAAATATAGAATCACCTTTGTCAAATTCTTTACCTAAAAAATATTCAAAAGGTGGCAAAGCTCCACCTGAATTATCTATGACCCCATCTACATACCACGGTGCTATTTTAGCACACATCAATGCTAAATAACCACCATATGATCCCCCTCCATAAATTTTTGGCAAGGACTTAAATTGAGGATATTTTATTGCTATATCTTTCAAGGCGTTGATATGATCAATTGCTGCCATAATGCCATAGTTTTGATATTCATTATTAGGAGGAATTAAACTACCATGGAGATGAGCCCTATAAGACTCTGGCAACATCTTTTTTTCTTTTAAAGCACCAATAGTTTGATTTAATAAATCCCAATACTTCCAAGTAGTATATTCATTTAGGAAGTCCGCGTTAATATTAAATTCTTTTAACACAGATTCTAATTTTGGCAAATCATCTTTCATGAAAGCGGTTTTGGCGCTATATTTTCAATATCAGATCTTCTTTGGCAAAAACAATGGTATAAAACACTTACCGCAACCACACCATGCTTTTGCGCTATCAATTTTCTATTGAAATCAACAAAAGCCATATGAGCATTAGCTCCATAACCACCTATAATAAAAACTATCGCTTTCATTTCTTTGCTATCATCATAAGTGATTCTGTATTCTAACTTACTTTCTCTTTTTATATTTAACTCTACATCATCACAAGAATCTATAAAATAAGTTTCATTTTTAAGCATGTTAAGCCTTTTAAAATTATATTTCAATTATACTTATTTTTATAAAAATTTTAAAGAGAGTTCATGAAAAATATTTGTATTATCCCTGCACGTGGTGGCTCAAAAAGAATTCCTAGAAAAAATATCATTGATTTTTTAGGAAAACCTTTGATTGCTTATAGTATAGAAAGTGCTTTAAATTCAGGTATTTTTGATGATGTGATTATCTCAAGCGATGATGATGAAATCATCGAAGTAGCTTTAAAATATGGCGCAAAAGCTCCTTTTGTGCGCAAAAAAGAATTAAGCGATGATTATGCAAGCTCAACCGCTGTAATCCAAAATGCCATTACCACCCTAGAAGAGCAAGGTAAAAACTATAAAAATGTGTGCTGTTTATACGCTACTGCGCCACTTATAGATGAGTTTATCTTGCAAAAAGCTTTTGAGCAATTTAGTCAAGAAGAATGTAAATTTTTATTTTCAGCTTGTGAGTTTGAATACCCTATACAAAGAAGTTTTTATCTTGATAAGCAAAATAAAGTTTATATGTTTGATGAATCAAACTACCATAAACGCTCACAAGATCTTACTAAAGCTTATCATGATGGCGGTGCATTTTACTTTGGTAAAAAAGAAGCGTGGTTAGAAGAAGATTTTATGTTTAAACCTCATTCTAAAGCCTTTTTACTCCCTAGAAATAAAATTTGCGATATCGATACTTTTGAAGACTTAGAATTTGCTAAAATACTATATCAATTTCATAAGGGCAATAAATGTTTATAAATAAAATTAAAGGCTTTAAATATCCTGATATGGAACTTGTAAGATGGTTTTTTAAAAACAAGCTCGATACCTTAAAAAACGCAAAAGTCTTAGAATTTGCCTCCCATAATGGCAACAATCTTTCTTTATTTGCAAATTATGATTATGAGTGTATTGGCGTAGAACTTGGCAAACAAAATCATGAAAACGCTATTTATAATTTTAAAGAAATTATGCGTTATCAAAAGGCAAGTTTTTTTAATGAAAATATGCTTGATTTTGCTAAAAAGCATCAAGATATAAATGCAGATGTATTTTTAATACCTAATGTTATTAATTACATCACTAAAGATGAATTTAAAGCTTTACTACAAAATTCAAAACACAACAACCTATACCGCGTAAACAAATCAGGATATGCTCATTTTTTCTTAAGAGCAAGAAGTGTTAAAGATCATCGTTATGGACTTGGAGAAAAGTTAGAAAATGGTAGCTTCATCTTAAGCGGCGATGAATTTAGTGGCGAGAAAAATTGTCTTTGCACAGCTTATCAAGAACATGAACTTGTAGAAATTTTAAAAGAGAATTTAAATTTATATGATTTTGAAGTTATCACAAGTGAAAATATTAATATAAAAAATAAAGTTTATATCAAAGATAGCGATATAATCATCTATGGAAAAATCACTAAGGAGTAAAATGTATTTAAGAGATTTAAAAGGTTTAAAATTTCCAGATTTAGCTGTAATTAAATTTTTTTTCAAACAGGGACTACATCAACAAAATAATCAAAAAGTTTTAGAATTTGCTTGTTCTAATGGCAATAATCTTTCTTTATTTGCAAATTATGATTATGAATGTATTGGGATTGATTTAAACAAAGAAAATATCAACAATGCCAATTATAACTTCAAAGAAATAATCCAATGCAAAAACTATCAATTTTTTCATGATAATATCTTAGAATTTCCTTTTAAAAATCCCAATATCAATGCAGATATTTTTATGATTCCTAATGTGATTAACTATCTCTTACGGGAAGATTTTTTAAAATTATTAAAAATTTCTAAAGAAAATTCTATGTATAAAGAAAACGCATTGTTTTTTTTAAGAACAAGAAGCATAAAAGATTATAGATATGGTTATGGAGAAAAAATAGCTCATAATTGTTTTAAAATCACAAACGATAACACCACAGGAGAACTTGGGTGTATCAACACTCTATATCAAGAACATGAACTTGTAGAAATTTTAAAAGAACATTTAAATTTATATGATTTTAAAGTGCTCACCTATGAAAATACCAACATCATGGGAGAAGATGAAAGATTGGTTAATGATAGTGATATTGTAATTTATGGGAAAATTAAGTGAAAATAGCCATTATGCAACCAACCTTTAATCCATGGCTTGGTTATATATATATGATACAAAGCGTTGATACTTTTGTCTTTTTGGATAACGTGCAATTTGAACGCAGATCATGGCAAAATAGAAACAAAATCAAACTACAAGATAAAACTTTTTTACTAGGTCTAAACCTGCAAAAAGCACCGCAAAAAACACCGCTTCAAAATATTTTATTTGAAAAAGATGACAAATGGAAATTTAAATTTCTAAAAACAATCCACCACGCATACTCTAAGAGTATCAACTTTAATAAATACTATGATATTTTGGAAAAAAATTTATTTAAACACACACATTTAGTGCAATTTAATATGGAATTAATCAAAATATACTGCGAACATTTAAACATCAAAACTCCTATTTTGCAGGCTTCTTCTTTGAGATTAAAAAACGAGAAAAAAGAAAAATTGTTGCTTGAAATCTGCCAGTCATTAAATGCCAACCACTACCTTTCACCCGAGGGTTCAAAAAACTATCTCGAAAAAGAAACAGCAAAAGAAATTTTTGAAAATGCAAATATAACAATTGAATATTTTGATTTTATCCATCCAACCTATACACAATTAGGTGTAAATTTTATAGCTTATTTGGGAATTTTAGATTTCTTGTTTAACGAAAAAAATCCCTATACAAAATTTCAAGAATGTATTAAAATGAACGAGTATAATTATGAAAGTTCTTTTTAGAAGCGATAGTTCTAGCACCATAGGACATGGACATATTAAAAGAGATCTTTTACTAGCCAAACAATACCAAGATGTTGCTTTTGCATGTTTATCACTAAAAGGCTCTTTGATAGATGAAATTCCTTACCCTGTGTATGAGCTAGCTAGTGCTAGCATATACGAACTCATCAATCTCATCAAAAAGGAAAAATTTGATCTTTTAATCATCGATCATTATGAGATCACCGCCGATGATGAAAAACTTATCAAGTTAGAAACAGGGGTAAAAATTCTAAGCTTTGATGATGAAATCAAAAAGCATTTTTGCGATATCTTGTTAAACGTCAATGCCTATGCTAAAGAAAGTGACTATGAAAATTTAGTACCAAAATACTGTGAGTTAAGGTGTGGTTTTTCTTATGCTCTAATACGCGATGAGTTTTATGAGGAAAGTAAAATAAAAAGAGAGAAAATTTATGATTACTTTATTTGCATTGGCGGGAGTGATCCAAAAAACATCTCCTTAAATGTTGCAAATAAACTCAACCAAAACAAAACCATCATCATAGCAACCACAAGGGCAAATTCACATATAAAGTCTTTGCAAAAATTAAGCCAAAAAAACCCTAATATACAAATTCTCATAGACTGTCCCAATCTTGCAAGATTAATGAACGAAAGCAAAAAGCTTATCATTAGTGCAAGTTCATTAGTCAATGAAGCTTTAATTTTAAAAGCAAATTTTAAAGCTATAGCTTATGCTAAAAACCAAGAAAAACTTGCAATATGGCTTGCGAAAAAAGGCTATGAAGTGGAGAATCTGATATGATAATTTTAAAAGATTTCATTCATCTGAATCAAGAAGAAATAAAACTTGTTTTAAAATGGCGTAATGAAGAGAACATAGCCCGATTTATGAAAACCCAAAATATTACTTTAGAAGAACATTTGAAATTTTTATCACAACTCAAGCTAGACAATACTAAAAAATATTTTTTAGTTTATGATGATGAAAATATCATAGGCGTAATTGATTTTATCAATATAACCAACCATTCATGTGAATTTGGGCTTTATGGTATACAAAAAGGAGTAGGTGAACTTTTAATGCAAGAAGTTAAAAACTATGCTTTTAATATTTTAAAAGTTCAAACTCTAAACGCTTGTGTTTTTAAAGAAAACACAAAAGCTCTAAAATTATATTTAAAACATGGTTTTAAGATTATTAAAAAAGACAATAATTTCTATTTCACATCTTTACTTCCTGTATATATGGGGGGGGGTAACAACTTAAATACGTTTAATCAAATATATGGAGTTGCAGTTTGAATATAATTATAGCAACTCTTAGAGAACATAATATTAATAATTTTCATCAACTAAAAGAATTACACAAAGCACATAAGTTTTATCTTATAACCAACAAAAGCGATCTTACCTTAAAAAATATAGCAAAAATCAATCCTGATTATATATTTTTTCCACATTGGTCTTTCTACATACCTCAAGAAATTTATGACAACTACCAATGTATCATTTTCCATCTTGGAAATTTACCATTTGGACGCGGTGGCTCTCCATTACAAAATTTGATCATAAGAGGAATATATAAAAGTAAAATTTGCGCCTTAAAAGCCTCTGCTACACTAGATGGTGGAGAGATATACCTAAAACACGATATCAGTTTTAAAAATTCAAATGCGCAAAAAATTTACGAAAGAATTTCAAAAATTATATTTTTTAAACTCATACCAAAAATTTTACACACAAAAATTACTCCCCAAAAACAAAAAGGAAAAGTGGTGGTTTTCAAAAGAAGAACCAAAGACCAAAGCAATATAAGCATGATAAAAAATCCAAATTTGATAAAAATATATGATTTTATACGTATGCTTGATGCGGTCGATTACCCGAAAGCATTTTTAGAAATCAATAATATAAAAATATATTTCCAAAATGCAAAAAAAAGCCACGATCAAGTAAAAGCAGAGGTAGTTTTTTATGAAAAAGAATAAAATTTTGATTATAGCAGCCCATCCAGATGATGAGGTTTTAGGATGCTTTGGCACCATGGCAAGGTATATACAACAAGGTCATGATGTTTTCACTTTAATACTCGGAGAAGGTAAAACAAGTAGAGAAAATGAAAATCACTCAAAAGACCAAGAAATTTTAGAGGAAGAACTTTCAAAAGCAAATAATTTTTTAGGCGTCAAAAAAGTTTTTAGAAGATTTTTTCCTGATAATGCTTTTGATAAAGTTCCTTTATTGGATATTGTTAAAAGCATTGAAGAAGTAAAAAAAGAAATTCAGCCAAATATTATTTTCACGCATTATGAAAAAGATTTAAATATTGATCATCAAATTACATACAAAGCAACTATTACAGCTACAAGATCCATGCCAAAGGAAAGTGTAAAGGAAATTTATAGCTTTGAAATTTTATCTAGCACAGAGTGGAACTATCCTTTGAGTTTTCAACCCGATGTTTTTTTTGATATTAGCTCGACATTGAACCTAAAACTACAAGCTATGTCTTTTTACCAATCAGAACTAAAACAATATCCCCACCCAAGAAGTCTAGAAGGAATTAAAATCAACGCTCAATATCAAGGAATGAGAGTCGGTCTTCAATATGCTGAAGCATTTAAAAGCATCAAGGCAATAAAATGATTACTTATAAAAATTTTACAGAACTTGACGAAGAAGAAGCAAAAGAAATTTTCCACATAAGAAATTCTTCACATGTTTCTAAATTTATGAAAACACAACATATTAGCCTAGAAGAACATCAGTTATTTTTACAAAAACTCAAAGAAATTAACAAACAACAATATTTTTTATTATTAAAAGACGATACAAAAATAGGAGTAATATATTTTATCAATATAACCAATCATTCATGTGAATTTGGGCTTTATGGCATACAAAAAGGAGTAGGTGAACTTTTAATGCAAGAAGTTAAAAACTATGCTTTTAATATTTTAAAAGTTCAAACTCTAAACGCTTGTGTTTTTAAAGAAAACACAAAAGCTCTAAATTTATATCTAAGACATAGCTTTGAAATCACCAAAGAAGACTGTGATTTTTATTTTGTAGTTTTAAACAATCCTCACAGGAATTTCATGTTTTAAAAGTTCTTTTTTGATGTCATTTGGCGTATATTGACTAAAATGAAAGATAAAAGCACCAGCAAGTGCGTTTGCACCTAGTTTTATAGCTTCTACTCCATCTTGAGGTTTAGAAAGCCCACCATTAATAATAAGTGGAATTTTTAACTTATCTTGAAAATACTTCAGTAATTCCAAGTCATACCCCAAAGCACTTCCCTCTTTATCAACACTTGTTAAAAGTATCTCCCCTGCTCCTAAAGCTTCATACCTAAGTGCAAGCTCTAGTGGATCTATATCTAAGATTTCATCATTGAAAACTTTAAAATAACCCTTATCTTTTTTAACATCAATAGAACACACCACACAAGAACTTCCAAAAGTATTTGCTGCCTCTTTGATAAAATTTGGATCATGTAAAGCTATGGAGTTTATACTAACTTTATCCGCACCTATATCTAAAACCTTTCTAATATCTTCTAAAGTTCTAATCCCACCTCCAATTGTCAAAGGCATAAAGCATTCATTAGCTATATCTTCCAAGCTCTCAAAATCTATCTTGCCGTTTTTGTTTATATCCAAAACGATCAACTCATCTACATTTCTAGCATTATATATCCTAGCAGTACTAACCATATGCCCTATAGTCCTAAATGAAGCAAAGCCGATACTTTTAACTAATTGATGATCTTTTAGCAACACACAAGGAATAATTCTAGTTTTAAGCATACTAAGCCTTTAAATTTGCAAAATTTTCCAAAAGTTTTAGACCAACACTTTGGCTTTTTTCAGGATGAAACTGCACAGCAAAAATATTCTCTTTTTCAAAACTCGCACAAAATGGCTTTTCGTACTCACAAAAAGAAGTTTCTATATTCTCCAAACACTCTACATAATAAGAATGCACAAAATAAAAATCGCTTTTTTCTAAAATTCCATCAAAAAGCCTACTTTTGTTGCTACCAAATCGCAAATCATCCCAACCACTGTGCAATAATTTTTCTTTACTTAAATCAAATTTCAAAACATTTGCATGAACAAAGCCAAGTCCATTGCATTCTCCGCCCTCATATCCCTTGCTAGCAAAAAGCTGCATACCTAGGCAAATTCCCAAAATGGGTTTTTTTTCTTGCAAAACGCATTCTTTTAAAACTTCATCTAAAGCAAGTTTTTTTAGATTTTTCATGCCTTGTTTAAAAGATCCAACACCTGGTAATACAAGCTTAGAAGCATTTTTTATATCTTCTTTTTTAGAACTTACAATCACTTTATGGCCGATTTTTTCAAAAGCTTTCAAGACAGACTTGAAATTACCAAGATGATAATCCACAATGCAAATCATTTTAAAACAAACTCATCTTTTTTTATCAAAGACCCATCGCTATCTCTTAAAAACTTACCATTTTCATCACGTTTAAAAATTTTTTTATTAGTGTAAGAATCTACAATTTTTTCAAATTCTTGCTCACTAAATCCGCTAAATTCTAAGTATTTTTTGATAGCTTTTTTAGGTGGCTTTCCATCGTATTTATTCACAAGCCTTACGCCTTCTTCACGGCTAATATACCCAAGCCTTATGTCCAAACATGCATTATCAGTTGCTCTTCCAAAGCCATATTTGCAGTATTTTAAATAATCATGTACATGATTGGAATAACAATCTAAATTTTCGAAATTCTCATAAGTAGTTTCAACTGGTTTTGTGCTAGTTTTAAAACCATTTTCTTGAGATACCTTTAAGTTATACTTATAATCCCATTTAAAATAATACCCCAAAAACAACCCTGTAACTCCTACCCTTTGAAGCTCTTCATCGCTCGGATAAGTGTAAAAATACAAATCCTTCTCACTAATACCATCAACACCGATCATATCAGAAATTCTATTACCCAAAAGCCCACCAAATTCTTCAAGCCATTCCCTACCTAAAGTATTTTTTTCTTTAGAACTAGCCGGACCACCATACTCAATCTGAGGGCTTTCACCCCAAATGATCAAAGGGATACCAAAGGCAACTGCCACTTTTGGCACACAAGTAAAAATTCCTAAGTGATTTTGCCATTCATTATCCCCTGTTCTTATAAAAGCTTCTTTAGCTAATTTTTTATACACCAAAGGATTTCTTTTGATATGGATTAAATCTACTCCAAGTTGATTTAAATTTTTTAAATTTTTTTTACCTATTTTAGTAGGGATAGTTGGCTCAAAACACACACAAAGAGGATTTAGCCCAAGCTCAAGACATTTTAACACTTGAAAAGTAGAGTCCTTACCGCCACTAACCCCTATCACGCAGTCATATACTGGGTGCGTTTTGTATTTTTTAACAAGATTTAAAAATTCTTCTTCTCTTTTTTTCCAATCTATTTCTTGATTTTTCGCTTCTTGAGAACGGCAAGCATCGCAAACACCCTCATCATCAAAATGCAAATCAGGTTTAGTATCTGGCATTACACATTTTTTACAAAATTTCATTTTTACTCCAAAAATATCATAAACTTTATTAAATCGACTATGATTATATTTTCTAAAGCTAAATAAATTTTATTTTGTTACAATGTTTTTATTTGCAAAAGGCTAATCATGGATTTAACTTTACTTCCTTATATGATTATAGGAATTTTTTCAGGTATAGCTTCAGGGGTTTTTGGTATAGGCGGTGGAATGATCATTGTCCCTTTTATGCTTACTTTAGGACTAAGCTCCCACCATGCTGTGGCAATTTCAGTTGCACAGATGATCTTTGCTTCTGTTTTTGGGTCTTATATAAACTATAAAAAGAAAAATTTAATCTTAAAAGATGGACTTATCATAGGCTTTGGAGGCTTTTTAGGTGCGATGTTTAGCGGGGTATTGCTTTCGTATTTTTCAGATATTACACTCACAAGTGTATTTTTATGTGTGAGTATTGTTTTCTTTTTAAAATTTGCTTTTAATCAAAAAAGCACCGTAAGCAACATTCAACACACAAATATTTTAAAAAATTTTATTTTATTAGTATGCGGTATGTTTACAGGTATTTTTGCTATTTCTTTGGGTATTGGCGGCGGTCTTTTGATCACCCCAATTTTGGCATATTTTTTAGGATATGACACCAAAAAAGTAGTTCCTCTTAGCTTATTTTTTGTTATATTTGCTTCCATTTCAGGCATTAGTTCTTTTGTATACAATGATATTATTGATGAGGAGGTTTTGCACAATGGAACCTTAGTGGGTGTTAGCTCTATGCTAGGAGTTTATCTTGGTATTAAAATCATGGAAAAACTCAACCTCAATTCTCACCGCATAGCACTTTTAGGTATTTATACGCTTTCGATTAGCATGACTATTTTTAGTTTACTTAAAAAACTAAATTTATTTTAGTCTATCGGCAAATTTTTGCCTATTAGAAGTATAAACAAAACTTAGCACTTCCGCCACTGCTTTAAAAAGCTCTGGCGGGATAAGATCATTAACTTCACAAGCCTTATAAAGCTCTCTTGCTAAAGGAGGATTTTCATAAATCATTACATTATACTCATATGCCATATCTTTAATACGCAAAGCCAAAAAGTCCACCCCTTTTGCCAAAACCTTTGGCGCAGCCTCCTTAGAATTATCATAACGCAAGGCAACCGCATAGTGCGTAGGATTGGTGATCACTACATCAGCACTAGCAACATCTTGCACCATTCTACGTCTTGCTGCTTCCATTTGCAAGCGACGAATTCTACTTTTTACTAAAGGATCCCCTTCGCTTTGTTTAAATTCATCCTTGATTTCTTGCTTACTCATACGTAAATTTTTAAAGTATTGATACCTTACTAAAAGCACATCTAAAAGACCTATAATCAAAAAAGCTATAATAACAACCGCAGCAAGTATGATAGCCTTATCCCTTAACCATAAAAGTTGCGGATAAATCGTATAAAGCTCTACTCTTGGCAACTCTTGCATAAATTGCAATAAAAACACAAACGCTATACCAAAAACAACCCCAACCTTGAGTATGATTTTTAAAGCATCGATAATTTTCTTTAAAGAAAAAAGATTTTTAAGACCATTAATGGGATTAATTTTATTAAAATTTGGTGTAATAGGTTTAGTTGTAAAAATAAACCCAAATTGCATTAAGTTTCCAAGCACACCCGCCACCATAATCGTTAAAGTGATAGGTAAAACCATAATAAACATTTCAATAACTGTTTTTATAATGATTTTTTGTAAGATTTTTATATCTAGCTCAATACCTATAAAACTTTGATAAAACCTGTACAAACCACTAATTCTTTCGCCCATAAAAGGCAACATAAACAACACCACAAAAACCGCTATAACGAGTACAGCCACAGCGGATGCATCTTGACTTTTTGGGACATTACCCTCATTACGCGCATCTTCTATTTTCTTGGACGTGGGCTCTTCTGTTTTTTCTTGATCATCAGCAGCCATAAAAAAACCTTATAAGAATTTAAAGCAAGATTATATCATTTAATCCAAGTATCTACAAATTTCACACTTGGATTAAAATTATTTTAACGATTAAAATCTTTTCTTTCTAGCATCTTCTAAGATATCATTAGCTATCTTATTAACATTATCAGATATAGCTGCACTATCTTTAGCTATTTTTAGATTTTCTTGTGTTACGCTATCAATTTGAGCCACAGCATCATTAATTTGAGTAATACCTGTAGTTTGTTCTTTAATACTTTCACCCATTTCATTGATAGATTGAACTAAGATATTTGTGTTAGCTTCAATTTCACCCAAAGACTTTTGAGTTCTTTCAGCTAGATTTCTAACTTCATCTGCAACAACAGCAAATCCTCTACCATGTTCACCAGCACGTGCAGCTTCAATAGCAGCATTTAATGCAAGTAGGTTAATTTGATCTGCAATATCTCCAATAATAGAAGTAACATTTTTAATCTCTTCACTTTGAGCAATTACTTCACTAGTTTTATGCGAAACATTTTGCATAGAAGAAGTAATCTCTTCTAGTGCTGCTGCTGTTTCTTCTAAAGAAGAAGCTTGAGAAGATGAAGAATCAGTTAGGTTTTTAACCGCACTTTGTAATTTACCACTTTCATCTGCTAATAAAGAAGCAAATTCAGATGATTGTCTTAACATAGCTACAATTTCTTGACCTAATACATTTGTGGTTACTTCAACTCCACCTTTAGCATTTTTAACTTCAGTAGTAAAGTCTAATGCTTTATAGCTATCAAATACTCTATTAATTTCATTCATATTAGAACCTACTTTTTGTTCTAATACATTAAGCATTTCATTTAAAACATTTTTTAATTCTATAAGCTGAGGATTAGCAGGAATTGCAGTAATTCTTGCTGTTAGATTACCACTTTCTATTTCTTTGGCTGTATCTACTGATTGTTCTACTGCTTTAGCATCTTGTTCTAATGCATTTTTAGTTTTAGTGATGTTTTCATTAATGGCTTTAGCCATAATGCTTAATTCATCATTAGTTTTAGTGTCTTTACTTAAAATGGTATCTTTAGTTTCGTGATTGATAAATTTAAAGAAATGTAAAAGATTGTTTTGTAGATTTACAATTCTTGAGCTAACTGCTTTATTGATGTAAATGAATACTACTATAATTATAATCAATGTAATTAAAAAAGATATAGCTATGACTATTCCTATTAGATTTACAATTGGCTTTTCAATTGAATTAATTGGTGCCATAGTTACGATAGACCATGCATCTTTTGAATTATCCCAAAGATTAAAAGTAGTTATCGCTGCCCTATTTTTCTTCCCATCTCTTGCACGGGTAAAATCAAAAACAGTGTTGGTTCTATTTTGCTGTAATTGAATTAGCGTTTTTGCGCTAGGATGAGGATTAACTACTGAAATATTTTTTCCGGTAAATTTAGATATAGGGCTAACTGCGATAAGTCCATTTTCTCCAAGTAATAATCTTTGATCATCTTTAAAAATACTTCTTTGAGGATCTGTAAGCTCATCTCTAAAATGCGCCAAACTTCCTAAAGCTCCAATAACTCCCACAACCCTATTATTTTTAATAATCGGAATAGCAATATTATATGCAAAATTTTCTTTTCCATTAATATTAAAAATTTGTGGTTTACCTATAGCTTCTTGTTTTGTTGCTATGGCATCTTTAATACTTGGATCATTTAAAAATTCATCATATGCTTGTATAAGCTCTACACCACCTTTATTTTTTAAAGATGTATCATGAAGCAATATAAAATTTTTATTTTGCTTTGTAACTAATTTTGGATTAATGTTTTCAAGCCCTAAGCCATCAACAAAATACACATACATATATGCTATTTTATCATTTGAATCAAGCACTCCTCTTAAAATTCTCTCAATTTTATTTTCATCTATGTTATATGTATTATAGAAATTATCTTTTACAATACCCTCAATACCTGATAATGTAGAATACACACTTTCTGTTGTTCCTCGAACTATATTTGCATATCTATAGGAATTAATTTGAAGAATTTTATCAGCCTCTTTGTGTAAAATATTTGAAGCTTGAATAGAAAAAAATCCCGCTAAAATTACAATACCCAATACCACTATGGAAATCACAACTGCGATTATTTTTGTTCTTATTTTTAAATTTTTAAGCATAACGCCTCCTTGATTTATATTATTATTAAAATAATTTTTTATTTTTATAAAAATATCTTACCCGACTTATTAAATCATAACTTTAATACAATTTCTATATAAAAATAGGGCTATGATAAACCCTATTCTTAATAATTAAAACTTTTTCTTTCTAGCATCTTCTAAGATATCATTAGCTATCTTATTAACATTATCAGATATAGCTGCACTATCTTTAGCTATTTTTAGATTTTCTTGTGTTACGCTATCAATTTGAGTTACGGCATCATTAATTTGAGTAATACCTGTAGTTTGTTCTTTAATACTTTCACCCATTTCATTGATAGATTGAACTAAGATATTTGTGTTAGCTTCAATTTCACCCAAAGACTTTTGAGTTCTTTCAGCTAGATTTCTAACTTCATCTGCAACAACAGCAAATCCTCTACCATGTTCACCAGCACGTGCAGCTTCAATAGCAGCATTTAATGCAAGTAGGTTAATTTGATCTGCAATATCTCCAATAATAGAAGTAACATTTTTAATCTCTTCACTTTGAGCAATTACTTCACTAGTTTTATGCGAAACATTTTGCATAGAAGAAGTAATCTCTTCTAGTGCTGCTGCTGTTTCTTCTAAAGAAGAAGCTTGAGAAGATGAAGAATCAGTTAGGTTTTTAACCGCACTTTGTAATTTACCACTTTCATCTGCTAATAAAGAAGCAAATTCAGATGATTGTCTTAACATAGCTACAATTTCTTGACCTAATACATTTGTGGTTACTTCAACTCCACCTTTAGCATTTTTAACTTCAGTAGTAAAGTCTAATGCTTTATAGCTATCAAATACTCTATTAATTTCATTCATATTAGAACCTACTTTTTGTTCTAATACATTAAGCATTTCATTGATGTAGTTTTTAAGTTCAAGTAATTGTGGGTTGCTAGGAATTGCAGTAATTCTTGCTGTTAGATTACCACTTTCAACTTCTCTTACTGCTTCTACTGATTGTTCTACTGCTTTAGCATCTTGTTCTAATGCATTTTTAGTTTTAGTGATGTTTTCATTAATGGCTTTAGCCATAGCACCAAGTTCATCATTGCTTTTTACATCAATCATAGCTGAATCTTTAGTTTTATGATTGATAAAATCAAAGAAAGAGTTAAGGCCGGCAGTAATTACCGCAATAGGTTTTAAATTTCTAGTGATTACAATTCTCACTAAAATCAATGAAAATACAATCGCAATAATAGCAATAACCACTTGCTGAAATAAAACCTTATTGACCATATCAGTATAAACTAACTCATCAGTAATAGAACACACCATATATTTAGGATTTAAGGCTTGATTACATGTTACTACTTGAGTTTTACCATTACCATCTTTAGCATAAAACAAAGTTTTTTCTTTGGTTAGATCAATTAAACTTGGATTTGATTTAACTGCATTTGCAATATTTGTGCTTAGATCATTTTTAGTAAGCATTCTTCCTTCATCTTCATGAAAAATTATCATTCCCTCTTTATCATAAACCGCAGCATAAGAACTTTGAGAGTCTCCTATAGCTAAAACATCTTTGGAAAATGTTTTAAGGTTATAATCTCCACCAACTACACCTATAAACTTTCCATTTGCATACACAGGAATTGCATAAGTAATACCCATCTCTCCCGTTGTAATCGATTTATATGGATCAGTTGTGATAAATCCACCAGCTGCTTTAGCTTCTTTATACCAACCTCTATTTTTAGTATCATAACCTTTTGATAAATCAAGTATTTCACCATCAGACTGATAATTCTTTCCACTATCTTCAAATCCTATATAAACAAGCTCAAATCCTGATGTTTTTGCTGCCAATTTAAGAATATGCATTATTTCTTCAGTTGGCATATTTAAATTTGTAGAAAATTGTTCTGCTAAAGACTCTATTGCCATTCTTTTAGTATTTCCATAAAAATCATACAATGCGTTTGCATCTGTCATATTTTTTACTTGAATTTCATTTAACAGATCAAAAGTATCATTTTTGGAATTAAAATAACTAACCGTATTAATCACGACAACGATTAAAACCATACACACACACATCACCCAAATAAGCTTTGAGGATAAACTCTTTGAAATTGAAAAATTCATAATAAATTCCTTTAAGTAGTTTTTGATATACAGTCAATTATAGTGCCACTAATACAACAAAGATAACAAGTTAATTAATAGAACACAATGAAAAATAAACAAATAAGATATTAAATATCCTATTTATAGGATGTACAATAAATTATTAAAAAATAAAAATTATTAATAGAAATAAAAAATTATTGTAGTTTTGTAACAAGATATTGCAGAAAAAGCTGAAAGAGATATTCTTTCAGCTAGTAAATTATAGTTTGCCTTCGTTTTTGCTTAGATAATCTGCAACACCTTTAGGGTCTGCTTTCATACCTTCATCGCCTTTATTCCAACCCGCAGGACAAACTTCACCATGTTCATTAGTAAATAACATAGTATCAACCATTCTGATCATTTCATCAATATTTCTTCCAAGTGGCAAATCATTAATCACTGCATGGCGGATTGTTCCATCAGCATCAAGCAAGAAAGATCCTCTTAAAGCTACTGCTTCTTCAAATAATACATCAAAATTTCTAGCAATTTGTTTTGTTAAATCAGCTACTAAAGGGAATTTAACTTGACCTATACCACCTTGATTTACTGGCATATTTTTCCATGCAAAGTGAGAGAATTCATTATCGCAAGATACGCCGATCACTTCAATACCTCTATCTTTAAAATCTTGATATCTTTTATCAAAAGCAATAATCTCAGATGGGCAAACAAAAGTAAAATCTTTTGGATAGAAAAAGACCACTGCACCTTTTGGACCTATATTTTTATAAAGATTAAAATCTCCAACTATTTCATTATTTCCTAGTACAGCTGGTGCTGTAAAATCAATAGCTTTTTTAGTAACTATCATATTCTTTCTCCTAATTAATAAATTTTATTTGTAAGAAAATAATATCATTTATAAATTTAAAAACATATTAATTGTGTAAAATTATCCAGAAACTATTTTTATTATCAAAATTAAGCGATTTTAAGAATAAAATTAACACAATTTTGATAATCTTACATTAAATATTAAAATTAAGGAGTAAAAAATGGCAGTTAAAATTACTGATATTTGTATAGCATGTGGTTCTTGTATAGATGAATGCCCAGTAAGTGCGATCGTTGATGATGCAAACAATCCAGAGGGTGAAGATAGATATTATGTTTATGCTGATAAATGTGTAGAATGTGTAGGTCACAATGATCAACCAGCCTGTGCAAGCGCATGTCCAACTGATGGTTGTATTGTGTGGAGTGAAGTTGCTAGCGGACAACCAAGCCGTGACAGTATCGGAAGCGACTTAAGAGATGGATCAACTCCAGTATTTGCTTAATCTATATTTTATGTAAGTATCTTTTTTAAGATACTTACAACTTCTTTTATAAACACTAAATTTTATATAATTTTAAAGCATTTTTTGATATAATTAGCTCTTTTATAAACATAAAACTTATTAAAATTAAGGGGACGATTTTGGAAAAAACACTTTCTATTATTAAACCTGATGCGGTAAAAAAAGGCGTTATTGGTCAAATTTTATCACGCTTTGAAAACAATGGTCTAAGAATAGCAGCAACAAAAAAAGTGCAACTTTCAGAAAAAGAAGCACAAGAATTTTATGCAGTTCATAAAGAAAGACCATTTTTTAAAGATTTAGTAGAATTTATGATCAGTGGTCCGGTTGTGGTTTCTGTTTTAGAAGGCGAAAATGCTGTATTAAAAAACAGAGAATTAATGGGTGCTACAAATCCAAAAGAAGCGGCTCCTGGTACTATTAGAGCAGACTTTGCAGATAGTATTGATGCAAACGCGGTTCATGGAAGCGATAGCTTAGAAAATGCTAAAATTGAAATAGAATTTTTCTTTTCAAAAACTGAAATTTTATAATGAAAATCGCATTTGCAAAACTCAGCTCTGTGGCTTATCCTTTTAAACTAGATCTTGATAATATAGTTTTTGAAGGAACCATCAAAAAAGCCAATCCAAAACTAGCAAAAATAGAAGCTAATTTTAAAGGATTTGCTTATAGAAATTGCGATCGATGTGGCGATGAAATGGAGCTTGAAATCGATCAAAACATTGAGCTTTTTGCAAGTGATGGAATTTTTAAAGATGAAAATAACACTTTAAGCGACACGATGGAATTTTTTGATTCGCATATTGATTTAATAGAACTTGCTACTAGCGAGTTACAATCTTATTTGAGTGATTATTTTTATTGTAATAAATGTTCAAATTAATAAAGGAGTAAAAAATGGCAGTACCTAAGAGAAGAGTGAGCAAAACTCGTGCAGCAAAACGCAGAACTCATTACAAAGTTACCTTACCTATGCCTATTAAAGACAAAGATGGTAGCTACAAAATGCCTCATCGTGTAAATCCAGTAACTAAGGAATACTAAAAACGATGACAAGCATTGCTATTGATGCAATGGGTGGAGATTTTGGGGAAAAACCTATCATAGAAGGCGTAATTCAAGCTCTAAGAGAAAGAGAATTTAAAGCCATCTTAGTGGGAGATCCTCAAAAACTTGAAACCTTAATCCCTCAAGATTTAAAATCATACATAGAATACGAAGAAGCTTTTGATGTATTTGCCATGGAAGAAAATTCCACAGATGCATTAAAAAGAAAAGATAGTACTATTTATAAAGCCATAGATTTAGTAAAAAATCAAAAGGCAAAAGCTGTAGTTTCTGCTGGACATAGTGGCGCTACGATGAGTTTAGCTACATTAAGACTAGGTAGATTGGCAAACATTGCTAGACCAGCAATTGCAACTTTAATGCCAAATATTCATTCAAGAACACTTGTCTTAGATGTGGGTGCAAATGTAGATTGCAAAAGTGAGCATTTATTCCAATTTGCCATTATGGGTGAGGCTTATGCGAAAGAAATTCTAAATATAGCTAAACCTAGAGTTGCATTACTTTCAAATGGTGAAGAAGAATGCAAAGGCAATGAACTTACTAAAGAAACTCACCAACTTTTAAAACAACTTCCAAATTTTGTAGGAAATGCTGAAGGTAGAGATATCTTTAATGGTACTATTGATGTATTAGTATGTGATGGTTTTAACGGAAATATTTTGCTAAAAACAGGCGAGGGAGTTGCAAGTGTTATTACCAAACTTTTAAAGCAGGAAATTCAAAAATCATTTTTAGCTAAACTTGGCTACCTTTTAGCAAAGCCAGCTTTTAACGAGCTAAAAACACATATTGATTATGAAGAGTATGGCGGAGCACCGCTTTTGGGCGTTAAAGAATGTGTTATCATTAGCCATGGTAAAAGTGGACCAAAAGCTATTAAAAATGCAATTTTTCAAGCATTAAATTTCACACAATCAAATATAAATCAAACCATAGAAAAAGAACTTTCTAATTATGAAATCAACTAAAGCTTCCTTAAAAAGTATAGCTTCTTATATCCCAGAAAGAATTCTTAGCAACCATGATTTAGAATCTATGGTGCAAACTAGTGATGAATGGATATTAAGAAGAACAGGTATCAAAGAAAGACGTATCGCAAGTGAAAATGAAAACACAAGTGATCTTGGCACCAAAGCAGCTATTAAAGCTATTCAAAGGGCAAATTTAAACCCTGAAGATATCGATGCAATTATTGTTGCTACTTTAAGTCCAGATTATTTTACCATGCCATCAACTGCATGTAAAATTGCCCATAATCTTGGTCTAAAGAATATCACTGCTTTTGATATTTCAGCAGCTTGCTCGGGTTTTATCTACTTACTTGAACTTGCAAAATCCATGGTTGAAAGCGGTGCTAAAAAAAATGTACTAATCATAGGAGCTGAAAAAATTAGCTCTATTATGGATTATACCGATAGAAGTATATGTGTTTTATTTGGAGATGGTGCAGGTGCAGGGGTAGTATCTTTAGATGATACTTATCCTATTATAGACACTCACACTGCTAGCGATGGGGAATTTGGCGATTTATTAATGACCCAAAGATCACAACAAAGCAGTATTTGCGTTCCGCTTTCAATGCAAATGAAAGGCAATGAGGTATTTAAAATCGCGGTCAATACCTTAAGTAATGATGTGATCGATATTCTTGCTAAAAACAACATCAAAAGCGAAGAAATCGATCTTTTCATACCACACCAAGCTAATCTAAGAATCATTAAAGCTGTACAAGAAAAGCTTAATTTTAAAGATGAACAGTGTGTAGTTACCGTGCAAAACTACGGCAATACTTCAGCTGCTTCAATCCCTATGGCTATGAATGACGCTTATGAACAAGGGCGTTTAAAACAAGGCTCGCTGATACTACTTGATGCTTTCGGCGGTGGATTTACTTGGGGATCTGCACTACTTCGCTTTGGTGGAGAAAATAACAAATAAGTTTTTCTTATTTGTTATTTAAAAGCACCAATTTGATCTAATACTGATTTTCTGGTTTGATTATCTGATGATTCTACTCGGATATAAAACTCTACCCTATTATTCATTTCATCTTCGCTATTATTTGTGAGAGGATAGTTATCGCCAAAACTTACCATAATCAACTGAGCTGGGTTAATATCTTTAGCGATTAAATAATCAGCCACAACCTGAGATCTTTTGCTTGCTAATTCAAAATTTCTTTTTGGATCCTTATCGCTTGCATCAGTATAACCTCTAAGCTCTATTTGTGCTTGCGCGGGCATTCTTTTTAAAACTTCACTAATACGCTTTAAAAAATCTTGCACATCAGCTGAATCAATATCCGTACTACCTCTAGCAAATTCAACTCTTGCAGGTAAATTTAAAACAATATTATTTTCTCTTTGATCTAATGCTGCTTTGAGCTTTTCGATGTTTTCTTGCTGAGTAATACTCAACTTTTTAAGCTTTTCAAGCTCTTCAACATTTGCATTGGAAGGCGCACTGTATTTATTGTGCACTTCGCTTTCTTTTTCCAAAGGACTTGAAGCGGTAAATTCAAAGATTTTTACAAATTCCGTTTTTAAAGCTTCAGTTTTTGCAGGGTTGCTTTCAGAAATCGCCCAAAGGGCAATAAAAAGCGCCAAAAGCAAACTCAAAAAGTCTGCATAAGGCACTGCCCATTTTTCTCCTGCTGGACACTCTGGACACTTGTGTTTTTTACCCATTTTTTAACTCTTATTTGTCAAATTGAGAAATTCTAGGCTCACCTTGTCCAAGGTAGTTAAACAATTTAGCCTCTAAATCTCTAGGATTTGCTCCCTCTGCGATACTTACAATAGCATGAGAGATAACAATTCTTTCTTTAATTAAATCATGCGCATTTGCTTTGATCTTATGTCCCCAAGGACCAAATAAAGCATAAGCACCAAAGATCCCCGTTACCGTTGCGGTAAATGCACCCGCAATACCCGCAGCCATAGCTTGTGGATCATCTAAAAGCTTCAACGCAAGCATAAGCCCCATAACCGCACCAACAAGACCCATTGTAGGACATGTTTCACCAAAACGGATCCAATACTCAGCACACTCTTTGTAGTACTCTTCCATCTCTTCGATTTGAATTTCCATGCTTTCTTTGATTTCTTCTACGCTTTTGCCATCAACCATCATCATCATTGTTTCTTTTAAGAATTCATTGTCAATTTCGTTGGTTTTTGACTCCAAAGCTAAAAGCCCATCTCTTCTTGCTATAATAGAGTATTCTACAAGTTCAGCTATCCTTTGGCTTAAATTAACACCAGTTCCTTTAAATGCAAGTTTTAATTCTTTATAAGCTGCTTTAACAAATTTCTTATGGGTAGCTGTCATCGCACAAAAAGCCGCCGTTGGTATCACGATCAAAAATGAACTTAAGTGCAAAACATGCAAAAGGTTACCACCCTCTAATATATCCCCTACAGAAATACTAACAACAGCTAATACCATCCCAAGTATGGTTGAAAGATCCATTAGTTATTCTCCTTATTTTAATGCGCCCCAATTTTTGGCAATACTTGATGAAGTTTTTAATTTAACTTTTAATTTTACAATATTTTCCATAATATCACTAGCCTTTTTCGCAAATTCCTCGCAAAGTTCATCTTTGACTTCAAAAACAAGTTCATCATGAATTTGTAAAATCAAACGCTTATTTTCATCTAAATCTTTTGCAATTTCTATCATTGCTAGTTTTATTATATCGGCAGCAGAACCTTGAAGTGTAGAGTTAATACTCTCTCTTTCATACATTGCAACATACATCGGCTTTGCATTTTCAAAGTCAAAATAACGCTTACGCCCAAGCAAAGTCTTTATGAAGCCGTTTTGCTTGGCTTCGTTTTTTACTTTTTCAAAATACATCTTAATGCTAGTAAAATTTTCAAAATATTTTTCAATATATTCTTTGGCTAATTTTGCTTCTATTTTTAAATTTTGACTCAAAGTCTTATAACCCATGCCATAAATTAAACCAAAATTAATACTCTTAGCAATACTTCTTGTCTCATAATCACTATGTCCAAAAATCATAATCGCAGTTTTTGCATGGATATCTTCATCATTTAAAAACGCTTCAAGTAATTTCTCATCTTCACTAAAATGTGCCAACATTCTCAGTTCAATTTGAGAATAATCTAGTGAAATAAAGCTAAAACCCTCTTTTGCTACAAAACATGATTTATAATCTTTTGCATACTGACCATGCGCAGGAATATTTTGCAAATTTGGATCTTTAGATGAAAGACGTCCTGTAGCTGTACCTGTTTGCAAAAAGCTTGAGTATATCCTTGAATTTTCATCTTTTTTAGCTAATTTCAACAAAGGTTCACAGTAAGTAGAAACAAGCTTTGCAAGCTCTCTATATGCCAAAATTTCTTTCACGATCGGATGCTCATCTAAGATAGTATTTAAAACTTTCTCATCAGTAGAATACCCTGTTTTGCTTTTTTTACCACTTGGCAATTTTAATTTTTCAAATAAAATATCTCCTACTTGTTTAGGAGAGTTAATATTAAATTTTTCACCTGCTAAGTCATATATTTTTTCGCTTAACATTTTAATATCTTGATTAAAACTTTGCATCAAGCTTTCAAGCTTTTGAATATCAAGTTTGATGCCGTTATTTTCCATCATAATAAGCACCTTGATAAATTCAAACTCACTTTTTTGTGCAAGTTCAAACAAAGATTGCTCTAAATTATGTAAAAAGTATAAATAAAATCTTAAAGTAATATAAGCATCTTCAGCAGCGTATTTGCAAGCTTTTTCTACATCAACCCCTGCAAAGCTTTCTCCTTTTTTTACTAAATCTTCAAAATGCAAAGTCTCATAGTCAAACAATCTTTTTGCCAAATCATCCATATTTACCCGCAAACTTGGTTCTTTAAGCCATGCAAGTATCATGGTATCAGCGTATTTTTTTGGAGGAAGCAAGTTGAAATTGTTTTTTATGATTTCAAAGTCATATTTAAGATTATGGCCTATAACCGTGCTTTGATATATTTTTTCTATACCCTTTTTAGCTACTTGCATAGAAATTTGCTTACAAACTCCTAAATAATCATGTGCAAGTGGCACATAAAAGGCTTCACTTTCATGAAAACAAAAACTAAACCCTACTATCTTAGCTTCTTTGGTATTTAAACCTGTTGTTTCTGTATCAAAAGCGATTATGCTTTGTTCATCAATTTTTTCTAAAATTTCAAATAATTCTTTCTCATCTAAAATTAATCTTGCATTAAATCCTAAATTTTTATCTTTATGCTCTGGATTGGTGCGTAATTTTTTCAATAAAGCATTTAACTCATAATGCTCTAAAATATCCATGATCTTAAGCAAAGGTTCATCTTTTGGATACTCACATTTTAAAAGCATATTTTTCACATCTAAGTCTTCATACAATGAAGCAAGTTTTTTACTCAAAAAAGCATTTTCTTTGCCTTCAAGCAATAAATTACGACTTCTTTCATTGCGCACCAATGTTAAATTTTCATAAATTCCTTCAATGCTTTCAAACTCATCAAGTAAATTTTTAGCCCCCTTAGCACCAATTCCTTTAACCCCTGGGATATTATCTGAGCTATCGCCGCAAAGTGCGAGAAAATCTCTTATCTGACTAGGCTTTACTCCGTATTTTTCCAAACATCCTGCTTCGTTATAATCGTTTTTTGAAATAGGACTATAAATGCTAACTTTGCCATCTTTTATAAGCTGATACAAATCTTTATCTTGGGTGATAATTCTGATAAAGATATCCTTGTCTTTGCACTCTTTAACCAAAGAAGCAATAATATCATCAGCTTCATAGCCTTCACAAGAAAAACTTGAAAAGCCCATTTTTTCTATCATCTGAATACAAATTGGAATTTGAGCAAGCAAGTCAGGCGGAGGGGGTGTGCGGTTGATTTTATAATTTGGATCAATTTCACTTCTAAAAGTTTTTCCTTTGCTATCAAGAGCAAAGATGATCATATCGCTTGGATGCTCACTTTTTAAGCTGTAAACAAAATTCGCAAAACCACTAATCATGTTACTAGGCTCGCCTTTTGAATTTTTTAAACCCTTTAAAGCGTAAAAAAGTCTAAAGAAAAAGCCAAAAGTATCAATTATTGTTAATGTTTTCATTTTTTTCCTATAATTAAAATTAATAATAATTATCGCCCAAATTTATTTAAAAGTCGGTAAAAAATATTAAATTTCCATTTTAGGCATTTTAGATAAAATTATCACTTTTAAAATCAAAACAAAGGTTTAATCTTGCAAACAAAATCAATCGCAGATGAAAATTTTCAAACTCCACAAGGAAAAAAAGCTTTTAAAAAAGCTGTGTTTTCATGTTGGCTAGGAACTGCCATGGAGTATGCAGATTTCGCACTTTATGGTTTAGCTGCAGCTACTATTTTTTCAGAAGTTTTCTTTCCTGAACAAACCCCTGTTATAGCATTATTGCTTAGTTTTGTTACTTATGGTATAGGTTTTATTGCTAGACCTATTGGGGCTTTGTTTTTTGGATACTTAGGTGATAAGTATGGAAGAAAAAATGTATTAATGAGTACTGTTGCATTAATGGGTATTTCAACTACTTTAATTGGCTTTATACCAAGCTATGCAGTAATTGGAATTTGGGCTCCTATATGTTTGGTTATTTTGCGTTTTATGCAAGGCTTTGGTGCAGGTGCTGAGCTTTCAGGTGGAACTGTCATGCTTGGAGAGTATGCTCCTAGTAAACATAGAGGTTTAATCTCTTCTATTATCGCTCTTGGATCAAATAGCGGAACCTTGCTTGCAGCTTTTGTGTGGCTTTTAGTTACAAGTATAGATGATGCTAGTTTTAAAGAATGGGGATGGAGAATTCCTTTTATAGGAAGTATTTTCATAGCACTTTTTGCTGTTTATATGCGTTTAAATGTAAAAGAAACTCCTGTTTTTGAAAAACAAAAAGAATTAATGTTAAAAATTCGTCATGAAAATGAAGCACATATGAAAAAAGATGAAAGAAGTTTTTGGCAAAAAAGTCGTGCATTTTGGACTATGGTGGGTATAAGGATAGGAGAAAATGGACCATCTTATCTTGCACAAGGCTTTATAGTAGGCTATGTAACTAAAATTTTACTTCTTGATAAATCAGTAGCCACAACTGCTGTTGTTATCGCTTCTTTAGTGGGATTTTTAGTTATACCTTTAGCAGGATATTTAAGTGATAAATATGGAAGACGTATTACTTATAGAACATTTTGCTTACTTTTAATGCTTTATGCTTTCCCTGCTTTTATGCTACTTGACAGTAAAAATGAAATTATTGTGATTTTAACTATTATCGTAGGTATGTCTTTGGCATCTTTAGGGATTTTTGGTGTGCAAGCTGCGTGGGGTGTGGAGCTTTTTGGAGCAAAAAATCGCTATACTAAAATGGCACTAGCAAAAGAATTTGGCTCTATACTTTCGGGAGGAACTGCTCCTATGATAGCATCAGCTTTGCTTGCTTATTATGGTACTTGGTGGCCAATAGCCTTGTATTTTGTTATCACCGCAGGAATTGGTTTTATCACAACTTTCTTTGCACCAGAAACTAGAGGCAGGGATTTAAATTTAATAGAAGATGCGATATGATACGCCTTATTTTAGACACTGATATAGGCAATGGCATAGCAGGAGCTAATACCGATGATGGTTTAGCCCTTGGACTTATTTTAGCCTCCAAAGAAATCAAACTTGAAATGATTAGCACTTTAAGCGGTAATGTGCAGGCTTTAACCGCTTATAGTGTTGCTAAAGATTTATTAGACAAGCTTAATCTAGACATACCC
The DNA here is from genome assembly GCF_014931215.1 of Campylobacter sp. 2014D-0216. Classification (NCBI taxonomy): domain Bacteria; kingdom Pseudomonadati; phylum Campylobacterota; class Epsilonproteobacteria; order Campylobacterales; family Campylobacteraceae; genus Campylobacter; species Campylobacter sp. 2014D-0216. The sequence goes on from NZ_CP063089.1 coordinate 1,388,161, forward strand.
TTGTATTTGGGTGTCCATGAGGCCTTGTGCGAAGATAGTCATTTTTGGAGACAAAGACTAGATAAAAGCGTAGAAGAGTTTAAACTTACTCATCTTTGGGATCATATAAAACCTATAAACATCTTAGAAAACATAAATCCAAATGCTTGCATGAAAATGGGTGAGCTTATTATGCAAAATCCAGGTGAAATTTCAATTTGCGCTATAGGACCTTTAACAAATATAGCCATAGCGATGAAACTTTTTAAAGATTTTGATAAAAATGTGAAAGAAATTTTTATCATGGGTGGAAGTTTTGATATGCCTTATCATATCAAAGATACAAATTTTGGCTTTGATCCCGAAGCTGCTAGTATAGTTTTAAACTCAAGAGCTAAGATCACACTTGTTCCTTATAATGCAACAATGCAAACTATGCTCACACATGAAGATTTAAATGCTTTAGAAAACCAAAATCCTCTTTGTGATTTTTTAGTACAGACTTTAAGAATTTGGATTGACTATGCAAGCAAAACAAGAGGTACAAATGGCACATGGATACATGATGCACTGACTATTGCTTATATGCTTGATCCCGATTTAGCAAATTTTGATGAGTATTTAGTAGATGTCATTTGTGATAGTACTTTTGCTAGAGGAAGCACGATAAGATGTTTAAAAGATGCTAAAATGCCAATAAAAAATCATGAATTAAAAAACACCATAAAAGTTTTAAAAGATATTGATAATACTAGACTTTTAAATCTTTTAAAATCAAGGCTTTCAAATGGAATTTGCTATGAAAATTACAAAAGCATAACGACTTAATTTACCCAAGGCTATAAAAATACTTGCTTTAAAAAAAGAATACTTAGCAAATCCAAGCCCTAGCGCGAAAAGATCCCCTACTATAGGTAAAAAAGTAAAAAAAGCATACAAAGAGCCAAATTTTTTAAAGTTTGCATTGATTTTTTCTAATTTCTGCAAAGAACTTTTAAAATATTTTTCTAAAATTTGGCTCTTTCCAAAATAAGCTAACGCATAAGTACTCAAGCTACCCAAAGTATTTCCCAAACTTGCAACAAATAAAATCATACAAATGTTAAAATCTAATTTCACAAGGGCAAGCACAAAAGCCTCACTTGCCATAGGCAAAAGTGTACTAGAGAGAAAACATACTATAAAAAGCCCTATATAGCTTATGTCATTATATAAAAAATCAAACACTACAAACTTTCCACTATGATAAATTTTTGCATATTGTAGTATTTAAATATTATCAAAGTGTTACATAGTATTTTATACAAATGAAAATTATAAATAAAATAATAATATAAATTTAAGAATATATAAATTATGATATTAAATTATAAAAATTTTAAACTTAATACAAAAGGAGTTGGTTTTGGAATTTACTATACTAGTTTTATTAGCAATTTCAATCTTGCTAATACTCATCAAACCAGAAAAAGAAAAACTCATTTTTGGTGTATTTTTGTGCGGTGCTTTGTTAAATTACTTCATGTATTTGGTGGCAAGTTTTGATTCTATTATCCCAAGTGGAAATTGGTAAAGGATAGATCATGGATAGTTTAAACAAAAACGATCAGTATTTTTATTTTTTTATGGCAAGTGCTGTTTTACTTATTTTAGCTATACCTGTAGGCTTTGCAAATATTTATTTGGGTTATATTCACAACGAATCTCCTTGCACACTTTGTTGGTTTGAACGCATTGGAATGATAGTTATTGGTGTTCTTGGAATGCTTATGTTACGCTATGGTCCGCAAATGAAGTATATTGTTTGTGTATTTTTATTTGCTAGTTATGGAATTTACATGGGAATTCGCCACACAGCTAGCTGGTGGCAAAGAGATATTGGCATAGGCTTAGGAGATAAATTAGTCGGAGCGCATACTTATACTTGGGCTGTAGTTGTATACTGGTGTGTTATAGTGGTAATGGGATTTGCTTTACTTTTTATAAGAAAAAATAGCTCTATGATGAGAGATCTTGCAGATAAAGAAATCAAAATTAAGCCATTAAACACTTATGCAAAAGTTGTTATTGTTATATCATTTCTTGTTGTTTGCTCTAATGCCTTCCAAGCTTTGATCATCAATGGTTTACCACCCTATACAGGAAAATCCAACCCCGATCGTTTAACATTTGATATGAATATCATGACTAAAACTTGGACTACAGATGTTTGGAGTAGACTTACCAAATTTAGTCTTTTGGGGAAAAATATCCCTGAAGAAGTTTTCATCAAAGATTTAAGCGAACCAAAAAAGCTAGAATTTGAAAGAAATGCTTCTTTGGGTGCTTTTGAAATTTCAAAAAGTATTGATTTGATCAAGGTTCAAGAAATTTTAATACCGGAATTAAATCGCTTTAAACATATCAATGCCATAGCTTATAATAAAAATAACGATGAATTTGCGCTTGTAAGCAATGAAATGGCAGTATCCTACACTAAAGATTTTAACACCTCAACGGGTTTTGTTTTATTTGATAAAACCAATGGTAATGATATGAGATATATCGTTGATGCTACTTTCATAGGCAATAAATTTATCATTGGTGCAGCAAATAAAACTTTCACAGGCACGGAAAAAACAAATGCTCCTATTGATGAGATGTTAGAGTGGCAAGCCTTTAAAGAAACTAGCAAAGGTATTTCTCCAGCATTTTTCACCAAAAAGAAAGGAGAATGGTATGAGCCTTCTAGAAAATACATATTAACCATTCGATCCAAACAAAACTATGTGCATTCTTATGCTAGCGATGGTGACTTTATGTATCTTATCACTGTTCCTAATCAATTTAGCAAAAAACTTATTTTATCTTATACAAGCACAAAAGATTACTTACTCAGTGGAGAAAAGATACTTGGCGTTGGAGAAAATTTAAAACTCAAAAAAGGACGCGATATCCATGATTATTATATAGTAGGTGCAGACATCAGTCAAGACAAAATGCTGGCACTTAGCTTACGCTATAGCACGCTGCTTGTTATTGATTATCATAATGCAAAAATCATCGATGCTTATGAAATTAAAAATCTTGACAATCCAAAATCTCTAGCCGTTAAAAATGATACTATATATATTTTAGATCGCACCAACGATCAAAAAGATGTGATTAAAATTTACAAAAATCCTCTATAAATTTCCTGTCTTTTGACAGGAAATTAAAATCTTTCAATTCTTAGTAAGCTCTAAGTCTAAATAATACCCCGTATAAGATCCACTTTTTTTATGATTTTTAGCAAGCTCTTCTACACTACCTTTAGCTATAACCTTACCGCCTTTAACTCCACCTTCAGGCCCCATATCGATGATATAATCAGCATTTTTAATCACATCTAAATTATGTTCTATCACAAACACACTATTTCCAAGATCAACTAAATGTTGCAAAACCACAATGAGCTTATTAACATCTTCAAAATGAAGCCCCGTTGTAGGCTCATCTAAAATATAAAGAGTTTTTCCTGTATCACTTCTGCTTAACTCTTTGGCTAGCTTAATACGCTGAGCCTCCCCACCACTTAAAGTAGTCGCATTTTGCCCCAAAGTTAGATAATCAAGTCCAACTTTTACCAAAGTATCAAGCTTTTGTTTTATCTTTGGTACTGAAGTAAAAAATTCACTTGCTTCAATAATACTCATATTTAAAACATCAGCTATGCTTTTGCCTTTGTATTTGATCTCTAATGTTGCATCATTATATCTTTTGCCATTACACACATCACAAGTTACCATTACATCAGGTAAAAAGTGCATTTCTATTTTAATCTCTCCATCACCACTACACTTTTCACATCTCCCGCCTTTAACATTAAAAGAAAAACGCCCTGCTTTATAACCTCGCATTTTAGCTTCTTTGGTAGCTGCAAAAAGATTACGAATTTCATCCATAGCGCCTGTATAAGTAGCAGGATTTGAACGTGGGGTTCTTCCTATAGGACTTTGATCAAGATAAATTACCTTATCAAGTTTTTCTAGTCCTTCTATTTTAGCTCCACTTAGTTTTTTAACTTTTTTAGCACGGTTTAATTCTTCTTTTGCAAATGGAAGCAAGGTTTGTAAAATCAGCGAACTTTTACCACTTCCTGAAACCCCTGTAATTGCCACAAGATTATGTAGTGGAAAATCTACGCTTAAATTTTGAATATTATTAATACTCACATCTTTTAAACTAATAAAGTCTTTTTGCTCTCTGTTTTTTTGATGAGCAATTTGTTTTTTACCACTCATATAAAGTGCGGTTTGACTTTTACTTTTGAGCAATTCTTTATAAGTTCCACTAAATACAACCTCACCACCAAATTTACCAGCATTTGGACCAATATCTACGATAAAATCTGCCTCTTCTATGGTCATTTTGTCATGTTCAACCACGATTAGAGTATTACCCTTTTGTTGAAGATTTCTTAGGGTTTTTATAAGTTTTGCAGTATCTCGCTCATGTAAACCTATGCTTGGTTCATCTAAAACATACATCACCCCACTCAAGCCACTACCAATTTGAGATGCTATACGAATTCTTTGCGCCTCGCCTCCGCTAATGGTTCTTGCATCACGCCCTAAAGATAAGTACCCAAGTCCCACATCATAAAGAAAAAATAACCTTTCATTAATCTCTTTAAAAATAGGCTTAGCTATCAATCTTTCTTGTTCGCTTAAATACGCAAAGTTAGCTTCTTTTGAAAAAAAAGTAGTGGTATTTTCTATACTCATATCTAAAATTTCACCTAAATTTTTATCCGCTACTTTCACAGCCAAACTTTCAGCTCTTAAACGATGACCATTGCAATCTTTACAGATTTTTTCACTCATATACTCACTAAGATCTTTTTCATCTTTTAACATTTCATAAGCATATTTAACCGCACCTTCAAATTTACGGCTTAAACGATGTCTTTTCCATAAAAAGTTAATTTCTTTTGCATTACCATAAAGTACTAAACGCTTTTCCTCTTCACTTAACTCATTATATGGAATTTTTACCCTGATATCATTTTGCTCACAAAAAGCCATTAAAAACTTATAATAATAACTTTTATTAAACCCGTATAATAGCTTTACAGCCCCTGCTTCTAAGCTTAATTCTTCATTGATAAGCTTTTTCATATCCAATGTATATCTTATACCAAGACCATCACAACTTGGACACGCACCTTTGGGAGAATTAAAAGAAAAACTCAAAGGCTCAAGCAAAGGAAAGGAAATTTTGCAATCAAAACAAGCATTATGTTCACTATAATGAAAATGTTTAGGTATGCTTAATTCTTCATTATTTAAAACTTCAATTTCTACTTCACCAAAACTCTCGCTAAGTCCTTTTTCTATATCACTTGCAAGTCTTGCTAGCATATCATCTTGTACTTCAAGCCTATCTATCACAAGCTTTATCGTATGTTTTTTAGTTTTAGCAAGCTCAATATCTTCATCAAGGCGTGTCAAAACTCCATCAATTTGCGCTCTAACATAGCCTTTTGCGACTAAATTTTCTAAAAGATCTGCAAAAGTCCCTTTTTTTTCTTTAATCAATGGTGCATAAATGATGATCTTTGCTCCCTTTGGAAGTTTTAAAATTTCTCCCACAATATCTGCTGCACTCATAGATGAAATTTTTTGTCCACATTGGTGACAATGTTGCACCCCTACTCTTGCATATAAAAGTCTTAAATAGTCATAAATTTCAGTAATAGTCCCAACAGTAGAACGAGGATTTTTAGAAGTTGTTTTTTGATCAATGGCAATAGCAGGAGTTAGGCCTTCTATTTTATCAACATTTGGCTTGCCTACTTTATCTAAAAACTGTCTTGCATAAGCACTTAAACTCTCAATATAACGGCGTTGACCTTCTGCATATAGCGTACCAAAAGCCAAAGTCGATTTACCACTACCGCTTAATCCTGTAAATACAATAAGTTTATTTTTAGGAATTTCTAAGTTGATATTTTTAAGATTATTTTCTTTTGCTCCAATTATATTAATAGTATCATTCATCACTTTTCCTAAATATTCAAAAATAAATTTAAGATTTTAACATAAGAACCGTTAAAATATTTTCTTTTTCTTCAAGCAAAAATAAAACTCACTTAAGTTAAATATAAAAAATTATATATATAATGATTATCAAAATTATTTTAAAGGATACATAATGAAATTTTCAAAAATTGCACTCTTAGGCTTTTTTGTAGCAAGTTCTGCCCTAGCGCACCAATTTTTTCCCATGCAAACTGACAATGGATACAAAGTAGGATTTTGGGCTGATGATCATTGGGGACAATATCAAGTTGATAGAGTATTTGGGATTAGCGCAAAAGACTCTCATGGCAAAGCCTTAAAAGCAGGTTATGACTATACAAACAATACCATATTCATAGATGGAAAAGCTTCTGTAGCAAGCATGAATTATGATTTTGGATATTACACATTTACAAAAGATGGAAAACACTATGCACAAAAAAGATCTGAACTAACTGATGTTGCAGGTGCAAATGAAATCACACAAACAAGAAAAATTTACAAAATGGGCAAAAGTATTTTTGCTTGGGATGATGGCTCCAAAAAACCTTTAGGTTTAAAACTTGAAATCATTCCTTTGCAAAATCCTTTAGTGCTACACCAAGGAGATAAACTAAAAGTACAAGTATTACTAGATGGAAAACCTATTCAAGGGGTTGAATTTGAAGATCAAAATGACGATATTGATCATATCACTACCAACGCTAAAGGCATAGCCACCCTTACGCTAACTCAGCCCAAAGATGGCCTACAAATCATCGCAGCAAATGTTAAACTGCCTTATCATTTAGATCGATATGGAGATACTTTACAACTCACAACAACGCTTAGTTTCCATTCTAAATAACTTTCTTAGTCAATGTCATATTTTGATATTGACTAAAACCATGTTACATTTTGTAATATATTAAATTTTTATTTATTTTACATCATAATTAAACCTCATTCTACGATACACTAAAAAAACCAAAAACACAAAGGATACAAATGAATTTTACCAACAAAATATTATGGTTTTTTGTTGCTATTATTGGTGCTGTATGTTTTGGCATACTAGCACTGCAAAATGGCGAGAGCATTTCGGCTATTTATCTTGTAATTGCTGCTTTGTGTATTTATATCATAGGATATAGATTTTATGGCAGATATATTGCATATAAAGTGTTACAACTAGATCAAAACAGGGCAACACCTGCGGTTGTAAAAAACGATGGATGTGATTTTGTCCCGACTAACAAAATTGTTCTTTTTGGACATCATTTTGCTGCTATTGCTGGAGCTGGACCTTTGGTAGGACCTATACTAGCTACACAAATGGGCTATTTACCTTCCATGCTTTGGATCTTAATAGGCGGGGTTTTAGCTGGTGCGGTTCATGATTTTGTAGTTTTATTTATATCCACACGACGCAATGGAAAATCTTTAGGAGAAATGATCAAAGATGAATTAGGAAATTTCATCGGCGCAGTGGCTATGATCGCTATTTTTGGAATCATGCTGATTATCATTGCGATTTTAGCTATGGTAGTTGTCAAAGCCTTAGCCGAATCTCCTTGGGGTTTATTTACCATTGCAATGACTATTCCTATTGCTATATTTATGGGAATTTACATGAGATTTTTAAGACCTGGTAGAGTTGGCGAGGCTTCTATTATAGGTTTTATACTACTTATACTTGCTATTCATTATGGTAGTGAAATTGCTGCTGATCCTTATTGGGCGAAAATTTTTACTTTTGATGCGCCAACTCTAGCACTTATCATGATGGCTTATGGTTTTATTGCTGCGATTTTACCTGTTTGGTTTTTGCTTGCTCCCAGAGATTATTTATCCACTTTTTTAAAAATTGGTGTTATTGTGGTAATGGCTTTAGCCATAGTATTTGTCGCGCCTGATTTGCAAATGCCAAAAATCAACCACCAATACCTAGATGGCAGTGGGCCTGTATTTGCTGGAGCGATATTTCCATTTTTATTTATCACTATTGCATGTGGAGCAATTAGCGGTTTTCATGCTTTAATATCTAGCGGAACAACTCCTAAAATGCTTGAAAATGAAACTCATGCACTAGCTGTTGGCTATGGCTCTATGCTTATGGAAAGTGCCGTGGCAATCATGGCATTAATTTGTGCTTGTATTTTACACCCTGGACTTTATTTTGCTATAAATGCGCCTGCTGCTACCATAGGTGTAGATGTTGTAAATGCCGCTGCTACCATTTCTAGCTGGGGTTTTACAATAAATCCTGAAGAAATCAGCACTCTTACTGCCAATATAGGCGAACAAAGCATACTCTCAAGAACCGGTGGGGCACCAACTTTTGCCGTAGGAGTTGCACTAATTTTACATGAGCTTTTTGGCGGGGTAAACTTAATGGGATTTTGGTATCACTTTGCCATTTTATTTGAAGCTTTGTTTATCTTGACTGCTGTTGATGCTGGTACAAGAGCATGTAGATTTATGGCACAAGATATCTTAGGCAATGTTTATAAACCTCTAGGAAACCTCAATAGTACTTTTGCAGGGATTTTCGCAACGGCTTTAAGTGTTGGTGGATGGGGTTATTTTCTTTACCAAGGAGCGATAGATCCAAAAGGTGGAATTTACTCTCTATGGCCGCTTTTTGGGGTAAGCAACCAAATGCTTGCAGGCATGGCTTTACTTTTAGCAAGTGTGATTTTATTTAAAATGAACAAAGCTAAATATACTTGGATCACTCTTATACCTGCAACTTTTGTTTTAATCGCCACTCTTTATGGAGGTATTCAAAAAATTCTACCTTATAAAGAAGGTGACTCTATTCATAATGCTATAAGCCATGTAGCAGCTGTACAAATAAATAATCAAAAAATACAAGATTTAAATTTAAATTTAAAACTAACTCAAACCAAAGATGAAGCAACCATAGAACAAATCAAGAAAGATATCAAATCAGCCTCTCAAGCTAAAAATTCAAATCTAATCAACGCGATATTATGCGTATTTTTCATGATCACTACTTTGCTTGTGATACTCTCTTGTATTGGAATTTTCTTAAAAATCATCAATATTCCTTTAAAAGAAAGTCCTTATATCGCACTAAAAAAGGAGAAAATGTGATCAAAAAACTCAAAACCTGGTATGAAAAATCTGAAAGATTTTTTCATCCTTTGGTTGGGGTGGCAAGCTATGATAAATATCTTGAACACATGAAAGAAAATCACCCCAACATGCCTTGTAAAACAAGAAAAGAATTTTTCAAAGATTTTCTTGAAAAAAAATACAATAACGCACTAGGAAAATGCTGATAAATACAAAAAGAGTAAAGTTTTACTAATACAAACAATGATTTTTGGTGAAAACCACCAAAAATCTAAGCATATTTTTTTGCAAAAGCTTTCATAAATTCACTTAATCTTTCAACTTTTTCAAGACTAATTGAATTATAAATACTCGCACGAATTCCACCTAAAATTTTATGTCCTTTAAGACCAATCATACCATTTTCTTCAGCCTCTTTTACAAAAACTGGCTCTAAATTTCTATCACGAATAATATTAAAGCTAACATTCATCAAAGATCTATCTTCTTTTTTAGCATGTCCTTGGTAAAAACCCTCGCTACTATCAATCACATCATACAAAAGTTTAGCTTTTTGTATATTTTGCTCATTAATTTTGTCTAAACCACCTTGACTTAAAAGCCATTTCATTTCAAGATTAAACATATATATAGCAAAAGTTGCAGGTGTATTAAATAAAGAATCATTTTCAGCATAAACACTGTATTTTAACATACTAGGTATGTTTTTACTTTTGCTACGCTCTATCATATCTTTGCGGATAAATGCACAAGCAAGACCTGAAATACCCGCATTTTTTTGCACCCCACCAAAAAGCATAGCAATATTGGAAAAGTCTATCTTTTTAGAGAAAAAATCACTAGAAGCATCAATAATCAAAGGGCTTTGGGTTTTTGGATAGCTTTTGTATTGGGTTCCATAGATAGTATTATTTGAGCAAATATAAGCATAGTCTGCATTATCGCTAAATTGAAACTGAGGAATATGATCAAATTCACTTTCTTGACTATTTGCAACAATTTTAACATTCACTCCTAAAATTTCAGCTTCCTTGATAGCTTTTTTAGTCCACACTCCCGTATTAGCAAATTCACATACTCCACCCATATATAAATTCATAGGAATCATAGCAAACTGTAAACTAGCTCCACCTTGCATCAAAAGCACTTCATAATCATCACTTACACCATAAAGCTCTTTAGCCATTTTAATCGCATCAAAATGCACTTGCTCAAAAACCTTACCACGGTGAGAGACCTCCATAATAGAAAATCCTTTGCCATGGTAATCATACAAATGTTCCCTAGCCTCTTTTAACACCTCATCGGGTAGATTAGAAGGGCCTGCGCTAAAATTCATCACTCTCATTTTTTCTCCTTTTATAGTATTTGCGCTTCTTTGCTCTCATTTATAGAACAAAGCTTTACAATATCTCCTTTTTTTAACTTTTTAAGTGAAATATTTTTACCATCTTTTTGGATATTGATCAAATTTTGACTTTTATCAAAGAAATTTTTGTGCTGATTTAAAAGCTCTTCAAAATTATCTAGCCTATTCTCATAATTTAGTAATTTCAATTTTAAAACACCTTTTAATTGACTTCGTAAAAAATCAAGTTTTTGCTTTCTAAGAAAAAAAGCATTTTCTAAAGATTTTGCCTTGGCTAAATTTTGCAAATAATCGATTTTATTTTGATACAATTTAAGATGATTAAGCATTTGATCTTTTAAACGCGCATTAAGCTCATCAAGCCCCTGTTCTAGACTTAGCTTGTTTGGAAAAATCATATCAACAGCTGCGCTAGGAGTTGGTGCTCTTAAATCTGCCACAAAATCACTAATAACATAATCAATCTCATGCCCAATCGCAGAAACAATAGGTGTTTTTAAAGTAAAAATACACCTTGCAAGCTCTTCATCATTAAAACAAAACAAATCCTCTCTACTTCCACCACCTCTTGCTAAAATGATCGCATCTAGATTGTATCCATCTGCTTTTTTTAAAGCATTGATTAAAGAAATTGGGGCGCTAAGTCCTTGAGTGAGAGCATTAAAAACTGTAATCTTACAAAGATTGTATTCTTTTTGTGAAATTAGCTTTAACATATCTTGCAAAGCTGCTGAAGTAAAAGAAGTAATGATGCCTATTTTTTTGGGAAATTTTACAATGCTTTTTTTGGCATTTACATCAAACAACCCTTCTTTTTCAAGTTTTTCTTTTAGTGCCAAAAATTTAGCTTCTAAATCTCCAAGGCTTGTTTTTTGCATACTTTTAGCAATAAACTGATACCTACCGCTTGCCTCATACAAACTTACATAGCCTCTAAGATCAAGCATATCACCTACTTTGGGTTTAGCTTGTACAAACTGATTAAAACCTTTAAACATCACACAAGCAATGCTTGATTTTTCATCTTTTAAATCAAAATACCAATGCCCTGAACTGTGAATGGTGATTTTAGAAATTTCCCCACTAAGCTCTATATCATCAAGATGAAACTCTAGTAAACTCTTAGCTTTTAGGTTAAGTTCTGAAACTTTCATTTTTTTCTTGCAACAAACATAGAACAAACACCAAAACCAAAGCTTTTATACTCTAGCATTTCAAAATGTTCGCTCAATTCTTCGATAAAATCTTCTTTGCTTAAAAAATCTTCTATGGAATTTGGTAAATATTCATAAGCACTATAATTTTTACTGATAAAACCACCTATCTTTGGCAAAATATTTTTCAAGTAAAAATCTCTACAAGCTGCTATAAAACCACCTTGTTCTCTTTTGGTAAATTCAAGTACTAGCAAAATTCCATGCTTCTTCAACACTCTTGCAAATTCTTTTATAGCTTCTTTTCTATCCACCACATTTCGGATACCATAACTTATGCTTATAATATCTGCACTTTCATTTTCAAGAGGAAGTTCTTGTGCTTTTGCTTGTATAAAAGCCGCTTCAGGAATTTTCTTTCTAGCAACCTCAAGCATACCCGCACTTGGATCTACTCCTTTTATGCTAGTAATGTTTTTTTGCGCTTTAAAGGCTTGATTTTTCCACTCTATAATCATATCGCCTGTACCACAAGCCACATCAATAATATCTAGCTCATTCTTAGAATACTTAAAAACACTCAAACATGCTTTTTTTCTCCAGCTTACATCGCTTCCAAAACTTAAAATTCTATTAGCTTTATCGTAAGTTGGTGCTATATCATCAAACATTTTAACTATTTTTTCTTGTTTTTGCATGTTTTTCCTAACTGTATATTTTTAATTTTTTTGTGATTTTATTAATTTTTTTCATTATTTTTTTATCATGAAAAATCAAACCCACATCGCTACAAACAAAATAAGATTTCAACTTGTTTATATTTTTTTCTTCAAACATAGTTGCAAAATAACATAATAAAAATTTTATTCTCTCTATTTCCTCATCAAGATTGCTGTGAGATTTTACAATTTTTTTCTTTAAAAAAACTAATTCTTTTCTCAATTTAAATGCTATAAGACGCTTTAAAATTTGCTCCTTAGCACCTTGGTAAAAATCGTGTTCATTTTTTAAAATAAATTCCAAATCCAACATCACACTGTGTATTTTTAAATCACTTAAAATAAAAACATATCGCTCTAAATCCAATGCATGTATTTGAGTTATATCAATTTGTTGTTTTAAATTTACAAAATAATGCTTAAGCTTACTTTGTATACTTGCTTCAAAAAGTGTAGTAAAAAGATCAAAAAAGATATTAATTTGACTCAAACTTGTATAAAATTGTTTTAAATTTTCAACATTCGCTTTTTGTAGAAATTGAATTTTTTCTTTTTTAAATCTTTTAAACAACACAAAAAGCAAAATTTTTCCCGCTTTGAAGCTTTGAATTTGACTAGGAAAATGTAAACTAATCTCTTCTTGTTTATCCAAAATTTTAATACATCTTGCGCTATCAAAAATCTTAGAAAAGTCTCCATATAAAGCCAGATTTTTGCTATAAAAATTTTCATCTTCACTAATTTCTTTATAAGTTTTTAAAAACAAAGGAGGATTAAATTGTTTTGCTTTTTCAAAAGTAGGAAAAACTGCTTTTAGTATCGTTAAATCTTGCAAATTACCTTTAAATCGATAAAGATAAAAGGAATTTCCTGATAATTGAAAGCTAATTCTTGTTTTATTAATTACCTTTGTTAAAGATCTTTTGTATTGTTTTTTAAATTCCTTTTTTGAAAGCTTACGTGTTTTTTTGTCTAAAATATCATGTAGCTTATAAAGTGAAAATTGAAAGTAGTTTTGATTTATCTTTTTATATTTAACATCACAAAAAGGACTTATACGCGTAAAAAACACACGTATTTTGTCCTTAGAATAAGAAATTTTTTCTTCTTGTAAAATTTTTATAAAGTCATTATTTTCAACTAAAAAACGTCTTTGGACTTCACAAACCATTATTTTTTACAAGCTTTACAACCATTAACATAAGCAAATACACCTAAATAATCAATAATATTTCCGATTTTTTTCTCAAGGTCTTCTTGGTATTTATTAATCCCGCTATCCTCATAACATACATCTTCAATATGATTGCATTTGCTACAAATAACATGAATATGTGGATACTCATAAATATCATAACAAGTTTTTTGATTTGGTGTATTGATTTCTACTACTAAGCCTTGCTCTTTTAAAGTGTTTAAATTTTTATACACTGTGGCCAATGAAATAGAAGGATATTCTTCTTTGATACTTTCGTATAATGATTCAATATTTGGGTGTTCATGGCGTTTTAAAATTTTTAAAATACAAAGTCTTTGCGGAGTAGCTTTTAAATCGCAATTTTTTAACATCTGAATAAGTTCCATAGTCATTTTCTCCAATATTTTTTACATAGTATAACGATTTTTATATAAAAAAATAATTATATTAAAAGATATTTTTTATCTTTTAATAAAGTTTTACTTTCTGGCACAAGGAAGCAACATCAAGCTCTAGAGATTTTTCTACCTCATTAGTTTTACCATGAGTGATAAAACAATCTTCAAATTCAAAGCTTACTAGCTTAATATGATGAAGTTTTTCTTTTTGCAAGAAATCTGCGATCAAGCTTCCTACCCCACCTATTCTAGCAGTATCTGAAAACACATACCAAGTTTGTGTGCTATTTGCTAATTCTTTTAAAAGCTCCTCATCTAAAGGTTTGGCAAAGATCAAGTCTACTAAAGTAGCATACTCAAAGCCTAATTCATCTAAAACCATTTTTGCTTTTGCAACTCCTTGTCCAAAACCTAAAAATACTTTATCGCTTTGCGCTTTAGACAAAATTTGTGCTTTAGCAAGCTTTATCTCACATGGGCTAAAATCATTATCTAATAAAAAATTACCCCTAGGATAACGAAAAGCAAAAACCCCTTGATGAAAATAAGCATATTCCATGATTTTTTCCATCATCATTTCATCTCTTGGTGCAGCCAAAGTGATATTAGGTATAGCACTTAAGAAACTAACATCAAAAACCCCTTGATGTGTTTCTCCATCTTCTCCTACAATCCCTGCTCTATCCATAGCAATCACAACATTTAAATTCATAATCGCACAATCATGAATCACCTGATCATATGCTCTTTGCATAAAAGTACTGTAAATTGCTATAAAGGGTTTAAACCCTTCTTTTGCCATAGCTGCCATAGAAGTAACCGCATGTTGTTCTGCTATAGCTACATCCCAAAAACGTTCGGGGTATTTTTCTATCAGTTTATCAAGTCCAGTGCCACTTGGCATAGCAGCAGTTACTCCAACAATATTTTCATATTTTTGAGCCAACTGCAACAATGTATTGGAGAAAATTTCTGTTGCACTTTTTTTATTTATACTACCTTTTAAGCTTTCTCCACTACTTTTATCAAAAGCACTTACTCCATGCCATTTTGCATTTTTTCCCTCAGCTAGTGCATAACCCTTGCCTTTGATAGTTTGTGCATGTACCACACAAGGTTTATTCATAGCTTTTGCTTGATTGAGCGCATTAATCACTTCATTAAGATTATGTCCATCGATAGGCCCAATGTATTCAAGCCCTAATTCTTCAAACAAAAGTCCAGGTGTGATAAGCCTTAAACCCTCTTCAAAACGCTTTGCCATATAAGAAGCACCTTGAGGAAAATACTCTAAAAGATTTTCAATGCGCTTTTTAAATTTTTGATAAAACTGCGTTGCCATTGCTTGAGATAAATACTTAGAGATAGCTCCAATTGGCTTGGAAATACTCATTTCATTATCATTTAAGATAATTACACATGGGTACTCTCTATCACCAAGCTCATTTAAGGCTTCATAAGCCATACCTGCACTTAATGCACCATCGCCTATTAACACCACTGGCACACGATCTTCATTTTTTAATCTTATAGCTTTACAAGCTCCAACCGCTAAAGATATAGAAGTACTTGAATGACCCGCTACAAAATAATCCCCTTCATCAGGCTTGGTATAACCGCTTATACCATTAAACTGCCTTAATGTGTGAAAGTTATCAATTTTACCGCTTAAAAGCTTGTGTGGGTAAGACTGATGTGAGACATCAAAAATAAAAGGATCTTTTTGAACATGAAAAACATAATGCATACCTATGCTAAGCTCTACAACTCCTAAATTAGAGCTTAAATGCCCACCATTTTTACTCACTGTATCAATGATAACTTCACGCAAATGAGAAGCTAGGTTTTCTAACTCTTTAATTTGCATATTTTTAAGGTCTAAATTGTTAAAATCTATCATTCATTAACCATATTTTTGATTTTTTGCAAACGATTATTAAGGTTTGACTCTATATTTCCTGCATCACTTAATATCAAAATACTCCCTTTATTAATCGCATCATCAAGACTAAATTTAATATTACTTGGTTCTTGCAGGTGTGCTTTAACATAATCAAAATCATCAGGGTTTAATTTTAACTCTATTTTGGTTGCATTTTTAAGTTCACCCATAAGTTCTTTTGCCAAATTTAAAGCTATAAGAGAAGAATTTTCTTCTAATTCTTTGGCTATTACTTCTTTGGCTATTACCACCGCAGTGTCTGCTAATTCTTTTTCGTTTTTAGATAAAAACTCATTTAAAGTTTGCACTGTATTTTCGAGTTTTTCCACGCTTTTTAAGTATTTTTCCTTCAAAGCTTCTAATTCATTTTCAAAATTCTTTTGCGCTTCTTCATAACCTTCTTTGATAAATTTTTCTTTTGCATGTTCTAATTCTGTGTTTAAGCGGTTATTAAATTCAGCTTCTTGGCTTTCTATTTGCATTTGAAGTTTGATGATATTTCCTGACATTTCATCAGTTTTTTTAAGTAAATCTTCTACAAAATCGGGTTGAATTTGTGGTTGTGATACAACCTCTACATTTTGAATTTCTTCTGTTTGCGGGGTATTTGTAGAAGATGTTATTTGTGTTTGAACCTGGGCTTCTTCTGCTTTTGGCTCTTCATTAGAGTTTACTTCACTTATAACTTTAAAATGATAACCCTCAACTACATGAGATGAGATGTTATCAGGTGAGATCACATTGGTTAATTTAGCCATGCTTTTACTCTATCATCTCATCAGCCTCACCCACTTGGATAAGACCTTGTTCTGCAAGTTTTTGCACCACTTCCACCACTTTTCTTTGTGCTTCTTCTACATCTTTAACACGTACTGCACCTAAAAATCCCATTTCTTCTACAAAAGCTTCAGCTGCACGCGTAGACATATTTGCCATAAATTTTTGCTTTAGATCCTCGCTTGCACCTTTTAAACCTATCATCAAATCACGCTTATCAGCAGCCTTTAAAACCTCTCTAATTGCATTGGTACTAAGTTGAGAAATATCATCAAATGTAAACATTAAATCTTTAATGGTTGTAGCAAGTTTTTCATCGCTTTGTTCAATATAAGAAAGTGTTGTTTTAGAAGCTTTTTGCCCCAAACGATTAAGTACTTCAGCAACAGCTCTTGGACCACCCACTTCAACCTTATAAGAAGTAAGACTTTCGAGTTTGCTTTCAAGTACAGCAGATACTCTTTTGATGATTGAAGGTGAAATATCTCCAAGATTTGCCATTCTAATCACAACCTCAGCTCTTAATTCATCGCTAAAATACTCTAAAGTTTCTGCCGCTTGAGTAGTTTCCATATGCGCCAAAATCAATGCAATGGTTTGTGGATGCTCTTTAATGATAAAGTCTGCAAGTTGTTGTGGTTTGATTTGTGAAAGATAAGCAAAGTTTTGGTTGTTTTCCATACTTTTGGTAAGTTTTTCCAAAATTTTATTGGCAATTTCAGGACCAAAAGTTCTAAATAAAATTTCTTTTGCATATTCCAAACCACCGCTTTTTAAATACTGGTTTGACTGCAATAAAGTATAAAATTCTTCTAATACTGCCGTAGCTACAGGTTTATCAACATTTTTCGCCAAAGCAATATAACGTGAGATTTCTGTAATGACATTAATATCCATATGAGAAAACAAAACTGTCGTTACATCTTCTCCTAATTGAATTAAAAATATCGCAACCTTTTCTGGCATAGAAAGGTCATCATAGACCATTTTTTGTTCTTCGCTAAGCTTTATCATTAGATATCCTTCTCACCAAATTCAGCTTCATTTTCTACAAGCTTTTGTAACAATAGCGCAACTTCTTCACCTTTTTCATTCGCCACAGCCCTTAATTTTTCAAGTAAAACATCATACTGAAGCGCATCTTCATCAAAATTATCTCCAAAGCCAAGTTGTTCTTCAACTTTCTTACGTGCAGCATTGAATTTTTCAATGGCATCTTCAGCCTCATCGATAATTTGCCCATCTTTACCTTCCATTTCTTCTTCAAGTTTGATATCTGCAAGCATTTTTTGAGAAAATGGCACAATAACTTTTTTGTAAAAAATAAAAAGCAATATCGCTGCAAATACATACTTAACAGGCGGGATAAATGGTTCCACAAATTTAGAATAAAAAGTTTGAACCTTGTTTTCAACCTTGACTGTTCTATGAAACTCTAAGTTATTAACTTCAACTGCATCACCCCTAGCAAGATTAAATCCAATCGCACCTTTGGTAAGATTTTCAATAGCTTGAATTTCTTTATCACTCAAAGGAATGTATTCATTTGTTACATTTCCTTGATCATCGGTAATCACTTTATATTTTCCATCAACAACAACAGCTGCTGAAATTCTTTTCACAGTTGCAAATTGCTTAGTAGTGTTGGTAATTTTTTTAGAAATTTCATTATTAGTAGTGGTTTGGTTTTTTGTATAAACCTCGCGTGCACCGTTATTATCTAAACCCTCTACAGGGCCGATGTTTGAAACAGCACCTGGCACTCCTTGGACTTCTTTATCCTTATAACCTTCTCTATGTTCTTCTAAGGTCTGTTCGCTACGTACAACGGTATTTGGATCATATATTTCACTTTGTGATTCTTCTTTAGAAAAATCATAATCAATGCTAACTTTTGCAACAACCCTATCATAACCACCTGCAAAAGGAGCAATAGAAGCAACGATTTTTTGCTCTAGTTCGTACTCTTGGTCTCTTTTGTATTTGATTTGCGCAGCGATTAAGTCGCTTTCAAAAGCACCCTCATCATCTAAAGGAATTCCTTTTTGATCCATGATTTTTACATTTTCAGGGCTAAGCTTTGTAACAGAAGATGCAATTAGGTTTTTAATTCCCATAATTTGCTTTTTATTAAGCTTTAAGCCCTCTTTTATTGTCAAAGCCACTGAAGCAGTTGGCGGGACTTGTTGTTGGGTAAAAAGTGTATCTTTAGCAAAAGCAATATGCACTGTGGCACTATGAATAGGCTCTAAACTTTCAATCGTTCTAGCAAGTTCCCCTTCTAATGCTCTTTGATATTTTACTTTTTGTTCAGCTTCGGTTGCGCCGAATTCTTGTTTATCAAAAAGCTCAAAGCCTACTTTATTATCCTTTGGTAATAACCCAGCAGAAGCAATAGCTAAACGTTGTTTATATACTTGCTCATTAGGCACTAAAATTGTTCCTTCATTACGCAAAATATAAGGAACGCCGCTTTTTTCAAGTTGAGTTACGATCATCGCCGAATCACTAGTATTGGCATTTTCAAATAGTACCGAATATCCAGCTTCACTAGCTACCGTCGAACCACTTCTAAAAAGGGTTAAAAATACTAAAAATCCAACTACAACAACAATAGAAGCAGCAATAATAATACGCTGTCTTAAACTTAAATTTTGATAAAGCTGACCTACTTGGTGCAGTATAGTTTTATAATCCATTTATTTCCTACAAACTAAAAATTTTTAGAAAACTCTTCAAAAAACCTTGAATTTTCATACGCTGTACCTATGCTTATACGCACAGCATTTAGACCATAACTTTGTAAATTTCTTATTATTATACCGTTTTTAAGCAATTTTTCAGATAAATCTGTACTATTTTTTTTATCAAAAAAATATGTGATAAAATTTGTATAACTTGGTATATATTTGATTTGATATTTTTGAGCAAAATCTTCATATAATCGCATTTGTGAAAAATTATTCTCTAAGGTTTTTTGTACAAACTCATCATCATTAAGCGCAGCAACAGCGGCCTTTAAACTTAAATTCGTTACATTAAAAGGTGCTCTTAGTTTACAAAATACATCAATAATCTCTTTGCAAGCTATACCATAACCCACTCTCATACCGCCTAAACCATAAAGCTTTGAAAAAGTTCCTAGGTATATAGTATTTTGAAATTTATTAATTAATTCTTTAGGATCAATACGCTTTTTATCATCTTTAAATGCAGCAAATTCATTATATGCCCCATCAATTGCTACCAAACAATCATCATCAATATTTTCTAAAAATTCAAAAACTGCATTTGCATCTAGACATTCTCCTAAAGGATTATTTGGTAAACATAAAAAAATCACTTTTATTTCATTTTTATGTTTTTGGTATAGCTCACCAAGCTCGTTTAAATCATGGGTTAAACTTGGAGTTTTATACACTTTAACCCCTAATTGTTTCGCATAAATTTCATACATAGCAAAACTAACCCCACATTGCAAATATGCTTTAGAATGATCTAATTTTGCATGCACAATGTATTCTATGATTTGATCGCTTCCACTGCCTATAATGATGTTTTCATTTAAGATGTTGTAACGTTTTGCCAAGGCTTGTTTTAACTCACTCATAGTATCATCAGGATATAAATAAGCCAAGTGCGCATGATCTATAATAGCCCTTTTAGCCTTAGGACTAACCCCATAGGGATTTTCATTACTAGCTAGCTTAATCACCTCATTTAAGCCATATTCTTTAGCGATTAAATCTATATCCTTGCCACTTTCATAGGTTTTAATTGCTTTTAAAAAAGGATTAAATTGCATTGCTTTCTCCTGACAAATAAGACCCAAGCCATTTTATATGATCTGCTTTTTTCAAAACCCTTTGAACACGCTCATCATCAATATGACCTTCAAAATCAATATAAAAACTATGCACAAATTCTCTTGCTTTTACTGGACGTGATTCTAATTTAGTTAAATTAATCCCTTCTTTTTTAAACTCATACAATAAATCACTAAGTCCACCAGGTTTATGTGCAGCAAGCGCTAAAATAGAAGTTTTGCAACCTGACATTTGCGGGATCTTAATATCACTTAAAATCAAAAATCTAGTACGATTAGCCAAATTATCTTCAATAGTTTCAAATAAAACAGGCACATTATAAAGCTTTGCAGCAATTTTAGAACAAATCGCAGCCGAAGTAAAATCTTGTGAAGCTAGATAAGCCGCGTGGGCTGTAGATTTACTCGCGACAAACTCCACTTCGCTTAAATCATGGCTTTCTAAAAAATTTCTACACTGATTATAACCTTGTGGGTGAGAATATATACGCTTAATATCTTTTAAATTTTCACTCATACTTACAAAAGAATGATGAATATCCATGTAAATTTCAGCAAAAATTTTTACCTCTTCATATTTACCAAGACAATCCAGTGTCACACCAACCGCACCTGCAGTATTGTTTTCAATTGGTACTACTCCGTATTTTGCTTCTTTGTGGGCTAATTCTTTAAAAACATCTTCAATATTTGCAAGGGCAATATAATGACTCATCGCACCAAAACGTGTTCTTGCTACTTGGTGTGTATAACTTCCTTCAGGTCCTAAATAAGCTATATTTTGAGGTTTTTCTAAATTTCTAGAGACAGCAAAAATTTCTTGATAAATTGCTTCAATGGCATTTTGATCTAACAAACCATTGTTGTTATTTTTCAACCTATTAATAATAGCTCTTTCGCGCTCAGGCCTATAAATACTCCCACCCAAATTTTGCTTAATTACACCTATGTCTTTAACATAAAGCATTCTTTCGTTTAATAAGGTCAAGATTTTATCATCAATAGAATCGATCTTAGTTCGTAATTTTTCTATCTCTTTCATTTAAACCTCGATACGTAGTAATCCTTAATACTATCATATACAAAATTAAGTTTAGTTGTATCTAAACCTTGAGTGTTAGAAATTTTACCACTTAAAACCAAAGCTGTTTGCATACCAAGTGTATACGCACCAAGCAAATCTCCTTTAAAATCATCACTGATGATCAAAGTATTTTCAAAACTTGCATTTTCATTTTGTAGTTTTAATAACTTTAAAGCACTCTGATAAAAAGCTTTACTTGGTTTGCCAATAACACTATATTCAAACTCTTGTGTATTTTTAAGCATCGCCATAACACTACCTACGCCAGGGTATAATCTTGAGTTTTTCTTATATATACTGCCCTCATGCATTGCAATAGCTTTAATACCATTTTTTACATATTCAATCATATTAGCAAAATCTTGAAATTTAAAATCATCAAAACTTGCCACCAAAAAAGCTTGCGGATTTTTAAAATCAAGTTCATAACCTAAATTTTGAAGTGAATCCAAAAATTCTTTCGCCCCAAAAGCTGCTATTTTACAAGGTTTAAGATGATCTTTTAAAACACTAAAAGGATCAATATATGCTTTTTCATCGATTTCAAAACCCAAATTTTGCAAGTAATTTAAAAAATCTAATTTTTTAGTATTATTGGTGATTACCACATAAGGAATTTTTGCTTTATTCAAAGAACTAATGAGTTCTAAAGCACCATCTATAGGACTTTTATCATGATCTGATATCAAAGTCCCTTGTACATCTAAAAATAACATTTCATTCCTTTAAATACTCAAGTTCTAAAGCAACCTGCTCCTCATAACTTTCTCTTTTTCTAATCATTCTAACCACACCATTTTCTTGCGCAAGCTCACAAACTCTGTTGCGTGAATTATAATTACTACTCATGCTAAAACCATACGCTCCAGCACTTTTTACTACAATCAAATCTCCTGCTTGAGTCTTAGCCAAACTTCGATCTTTGGCTAGAAAATCCCCGCTTTCACATACCCCACCAACAATATCACAAAGACTTTCCTCGCTATTTGCGCCCAAAAGTTCGATTTCATGATAAGCATCATATAAACTTGGTCTTAACAAATCATTCATCGCACCATCAACAATAACAAAACGTTTTTTCTCATTAAATTTTTCATATAAAACTTTAGTCACAAACTCACCTGCATTCGCAACCAAAAATCTTCCAGGCTCCATACCTATACACACATCAAGTCCATGCAAACTTGATAAAATTCCTTGAGCATAATCATATAAACTAGGCTCTTGCTCATCTTTATAACAAACTCCTAAGCCACCGCCAATATCAAAAAATTTGATATTAATTTTAAGAGCCAAAAGCTCTCTTACTAATTTTGCAACAATAATCGAAGCTTCATGAATACTACTAATATCAAGAATTTGAGATCCTATATGAAAATGCACACCAACAGGTTCTAAATAGGCTGAATTTTTCGCATAAATATACATTTTTTTAGCATTTTCTATATCTACACCAAATTTATTTTCATGCAAACCTGTAGAAATATAAGGATGAGTTTTTGCATCTACATTGGGATTTACCCTTATACTTATACGCGCAACTTTTTGATTTTCTTTTGCAATTTGCTCTAGAAGCAGCATTTCTTCTTGGCTTTCTAGATTAATATATAATATATTTTGCTCTAATGCGTATTTTAATTCATCTGCACCTTTACCTACACCGCTAAAAATAATTTTATAATTTTTCGCTCCTGCTTTTAACGCTCTATAAATTTCCCCTGCACTAACACAATCAAACCCACTATCTAAAGAAGCCAAAAACTTTAAAACACTTAAATTAGAATTTGCTTTTACAGCATAAAAAATTTGAGATTTTCTTGCCTTAAAAGCATCTTTTAGCATTGTAAAACGCTCTTTGATTTTATCAAAATCATAAATATAAAAAGGAGTGTTGTATTCTTTTGCTAATTTAAAATAATCCATAAAAAACCTTTTTTAGTTATTTGTGTTTAATATAATAAAAACTTCCTATACTCATCAAAATAAACACCGGTAACATTATACCAAGCTCTGGAAGTAAAATTTCATTTTCGCTTAATCTTGTGAATAAAAACAACATTCCCCAAACCAAAAGAATGCATACAAAAAATACAAAAGCTAAAAGCGCAAGGTTGAAAAATCTTGCGGTTAAAGGAAAGTAATAATACACAATAAGCATTAAAAAAGGCGCAAAAAAAGGTGTAAGTATCAAAGAATACAAGCTACTTCTAAGTGTATTGGTTGAGATATTTTGTTTTGCAAAAATCAACATGCTTTCTAAAGCATCTAAAATAGAATATGAAGGCTTAGTATCTATAAGAGAAATTCGCTCTAGTATCTTTGGAGAAAAATTCTCCAAGCCTTTGATATTTTGAAATTCTTCAATGCTTAAGCCTTCTTTTGAAACAACCAAATCCTTTGGAATATTTGTTGCCTTAGCATTATTTAAATTCCAAGAGTTTCCATCAAATTTAGCACTTTTTGCTTGGGTTATGCTTTGTATGTTTAAATTATCTACATCAAAAATTTTTACATTGTATAGAGTTTGAGAGCTTGTTTTTTCTATATAAATAAATTTATTATTGTATTTGATTAAAATCTCCCCTCCTTCTCTATCTACAACACCTCGTTTTAAAATATTACTTTTATATTCATCTGCATAAGCAAAAGGAGTGAAATTTAGGCCTACATAAACACAACAAAAAAACATCGCCCAAATAAAAGGGTACAAAATCACTTGGTTTTTACTTAAACCCAAAGCATACAAACTCACAAATTCATTTGAGCGTATCATGTTAAATACACATAAAACCAAAGCAAGAACTATAGCTAAAGGTAGTATATAAGAAGCTGCTGAACATGTTAAAAAAAAGATATATAATAATTCCAAATTTGCACTTTTTGGCAATCTATTAAAATTAAGTAAAAAATCAATAGCTACAAAGAAAAAAGTTAAAGAAAAAAATAAGATAAAAAATGATTTAAGATATAAAGATGAAATATAACGAAAAAAAATACTCATTATCTAACTTTTTAAAGAATATTTCGAAGCAATTTTTTCTACATTAGAATCTAAAAGTTCAAATAAAGCTTTTTTACTATGTTCTAAAACCTTAGCTAAACTTTCTTTTTCATCTTGCTCAAATTTACCCAAAACATGAGAAACCACATCTTGACCTTTTCCCACACCTATACGTACTCTCTCATAAGCATTCCCACAAAGACTATCAATACTTTTAAGCCCATTATGACCACCGCTTGATCCGCCCATTTTAAATTTCAGTGCACCTAAATTTAAGTCAATATCATCATGGATTACGATAATCCTATCGCATTTGTAGTATTCACTAACTGCTTTAACGCTTTCTCCGGATAGATTCATATAAGTGGAAGGTTTTAAAAAAAGAGTAGAAGAACTTTTAAAAAGTTCTCCTTTAAATTTAGCATTTGAAAGTTTTGTTACTTCCAAATCTTCTATAAGCAAGTCAATCAGCATAAACCCGACATTATGTCTAGTTTGCTCGTATTGTTCTCCTATATTACCAAGTCCTACGACTAAGGTCATTTTATCTTGCTTTTTCTACGCCAACTACAGCTACTCTATCAGCATCAACCATAGTTACACCTTCAGGTACAACTACATCACGAATTAAAAGTGCATCACCTACATCAAGCTTAGTAACATCTAATTCAAAATAATTTGGTAAGTTTTCAGCTGCACATTTTACTTTTAATCTTCTTTTTGATTGGATTAAAACACCTTTGTTTTTGAGACCCATTGCAGTTCCTACGATTTTTACAGGAACCATATATTTAGAAACAACACCTTTTTGTGCTACTTTTAAATCCACATGCTTTAATTCTGCTGTTACAGGATCTTTTTGGTAATCTACCACTACAACGTTTAATACTTTATCTCCAACTTTTACATCAAAAGCTAAAGTGGTTTTTTTGCGTACTTCTTTAATAAATTCATTTACTTTAAAAGCAGCATTGATGTTTTCTAATCCTTTTCCGTAGATGTTTGCGATTAGATAACCATCTCTTTTTAAAGCTTTAGCAGCTTTTCTACCGATACTCTCTCTAACGATACCTTCTAACATCTGTTTCCTTTCTAAAAAAATAAACGCTAATTATATCTAAATAAGTTTATAAAGATTTTAAAATATCTTCATATGCGATACAAAATTGTTCTAAACCATCATCAAGCAAATCTTTACAAGCTTTACTTAAAGCATCTTTTGAAATATTTGCATTGAGCTTTTTCTCTATACACTCATCTTTCAAAGGCTCTTTAAATACAAGCGTTTTACCTTTAAAAGCCATAATAGCATCTAAAGGTGCAGTGTTGATAGCTTTATCGTATAACAACTCTTTAATATAATAATCTTTTTCTAAATCATCACCCTTTACCCCAGTACTAGCAAACAATGCTCTAATGTTAGCTTCTTCTTGCTTGATGATATAATTATAAGCCTTAGTTGCTGTAAGAATTCCTATATAGTTTTTATCTAGAACTTGATGATTTAAAAGCCTATCAAAACGGCTTACAAAAATACTAATCACAGCCTGTGGTTCTTTTCTTGCTGCAATGTTATTTTTTCTAAACTCTTTTAATCCTAAACTCAAAGCTTCAAAACACTTTTTAGTTTGCTCAAAATCAAAAATCAAAGTTGCATTTACACTAATACCATTTTTCATCAATTCTTGCATCACCTCATAAGAAGCTTCAGTAGCAGGAATTTTCATCATCACATTTTCTTTGGCAATTTGCGTGTATAGTCTTTTTGCTTCAGCCAAAGATAAGCTTGTATTATCTTTTAGTCTTGGATCAATTTCAATACTAATAAAACCATCGTTATTTTCATAATAATTCACAGCGAGTTTGTCTGCAGCTTTAGCGATATCTTCTATCGCTAGGTGTTCATACAAAGATTTTTTATCCTGCATATTTAGTTTTTTGATTTTTTCTTTGTAAACATTTGAATTAAGAATTGCGTTTTTAAAAATTGCAGGATTTGATGTGGCGCCATTAATTGTTTTTGACTGGATTAAATCCAAAAACCCATGATCTAAAAATTCATTTTCTATAAAATCACACCATAAAGAAAATTGTTTCATTGAATTACCTTTATTATCTCTTTTAAATCTTTTTTGTCTATACAAATATCTGCATGAGATTTTAAAATTGCTTTGGCACAAAAGGCTATTTTTAAACCACATTCTTTAAACATAGAAATATCATTAGCCCCATCGCCAACACACATTATTTCTTCTGTTTTTAAATTTAAAAACCTTTTTACTCTTTGTAGGATAATGCCTTTTGAGTCGCTAAACATAATTTCTCCACCTACTTTTCCAGTTAAAAAACCATTTTTTTGATGTAAAAAATTAGCATAGCCAAAATCAAATTGAAGTTCATCTTGTAGTAAATCGATTCCTTCATGAAAACCGCCACTAAAAACAATGATTTTTATATCTTTGCTTTTTAAATACTCACATAATTCTTTAGCGCCTTTCATCAAGGGTAAGTTTTCGCAGCATTTTTTTACTTGCTCGATTGGCATACCTTCTAGCAAGGCCACTCTCGCACTTAAGCTTTCAAAAAAATCAAGTTCACCATTCATTGCTTTGTTGGTGATCGCTTTTACAGCATCACCAACATTATATTCATCTGCTAAAATATCAATGGTCTCTCCATCCATTAGCGTAGAATCAAAATCAAAGGCACAAAGCTTTATCATCAAAACTCACGCTTTAACAAAGCTTCAGCTTTTAATATAGTTAAGATATTTTCTTCTCTTTTTCCTATACCAAAAATCATACCTTTTTCTTTCAATAAAGTTTCAGGCGGCGGATCAATTCTGCTTCTGTGAATTTTGATAGCCTCTGTTAGTCTATCTATCACAAATCCCGCATTACCTGCAGGAGTTTGATTGCCATTTGCTATACCCTTTAAAACAATATATCTTGTTTGAGGTGTCATTTTTGAACCACCTTGATTAAATCTTTTTGCAAGATCAATCAAAGGCATTACATTACCCCTCATATTAAACACACCCAATACATAATCAGGTACGCTTGGAACCCTAGTATACTCTATAGGTTTAATAATCTCTTGGATATTAAGAATTGGAATAGCATATTCCTCATCTCCTACCACAAAACCAACAAGCTGAATAATATCCTCTTCTTTATCCACATCTGGTTCTGCAATTTGCGCTTGTTGTTTTTGCAAAACCTGGCTTAATTTATCATTCATCTTCTTATCCTAGTTTTAAATTTTTTCTAACTACATTTTCTAAGTACTCTGGAGAGTAAGGCTTAGTAATATACTCAGTCATTCCTACTTCCACACCTCTTAAACGGTCTGATTTACTAGTTCTTGAAGTTACTGCAACAAGCGGAAGGTTTTTGTATTTAGAATATTTTCTAATCTCACCTGCTAAAGTGTAACCATCCATTCTTGGCATTTCGATATCAATAAGCACTGCATCAATATCATGCTCGCCTGATTTGATCGTGTTTAAAGCTTCTACACCGTTAGTTGCTTCTATAATGCTTACTCCTAGTGGTTCTAATGATTTTTGCATGATATTTCTATCCATCTTAGAATCATCTACTATAAGCACGGTATAATCGCTTGGTTTTTCTTTAACCGTTTTTTTAGATTGTGATTCAATTTGAGCTTTAATATCTACTTTAATTTCTTTTGCAATATCCATCATAGCTGCAACATCGATGATTAATGTAACTCTACCATCTCCACGAATAGTTGCTCCTGCTATACCTTGAATGTTTTGCAAGTATTCACCCATAGATTTAATAACAATCTCTTCTTGACCCACTAAAGTATCAACTATGATACCCAATTTGCTTTCTGCCACACCAATAACAACCACATAAGTTTGATCAGTATTTTCAAGCACTTGTTTTACACCAAAAACATCTGAAAGTCTTACTAAAGATAAAACTTCATCTCTTAAGCGCAATACATTTTTGCCTTCAATGGTGTATATATCATCAATTGGCACTCTAACTGTTTCAAGAACGCTTGCAAGTGGAATTGCATAAAATTCTTCTTGCGTACCCACAAGTAGTGATTGAATAATCGCTAAAGTAAGTGGAATTTTAAGCTTCATCACAGTGCCTTTTCCAAGCTCACTATCAATCTCGATTACACCATTTAATTTTTCAATATTTGTCTTAACAACGTCCATTCCAACGCCACGACCCGATACATTAGTAATCTTAGCAGCGGTTGAGAAACCTGGTTTGAAAATCAGCGCAAATGCTTCTTTGTCGCTCATTTGATCTGCTTCACGCTCTGTGATTAAGTTTTTCTCTATTGCTTTTGCTTTTAACGCATCTGCATCTAAACCTTTACCATCATCTGCAATTTCAACAACAATGTGGTTTCCTTCATTGTAAGCTTTAAGATTAACCGTTCCTTTTTCTGGCTTACCATTTGCTGCACGTGTTGCTGGATCTTCGATACCATGGTCACATGAATTTCTAATCATATGCATAATCGGATCGCCGATTTCTTCTACAATTGACTTGTCAAGTTCGGTTTCTTCCCCTGAAATTTCAAGCTCCATTTGTTTACCAAGCTCACGACCCAAGTCACGTACAACTCTTGGGAATTTGTTGAAAACTTTTGCAATAGGCTGCATTCTTGTTTTCATTACCGCAAGTTGAATATCTGTTGTAACGATACTAAGCTGTGATACAACTTGATTTAATTCTTCTAAGAATTTTTCACCATCATATCTTTCTTCAACATCATCATAAATTTTTAACAAGCGGTTTTTACCCAATACTAGCTCACCAATTAAATTCATCAAGTGATCAAGTCTTTTTACTTCAACCCTAATGGTCTGATCCATATTTGCACCGCTGCTTCCACCACCTGCTGCAGGAACTTTTTTCTCAGCAGTTGCACCTTGTGCTTGCGGAGCTGCTTTAGCAGGAGCTGCTTTGGTTTCTTGTGTTTTTTTCTTTTCTGCGCGTCTTGCTTGATCTTCTGCTTTTCTTACTTTTAAAAGTCTTTCGATCTCTGCTTCCACTTCATCATCGCTTAGTTTATTCACATCTACTTCAGGCTCTTCAGCTTTTGGCTCTTCTTTAACTTCTTCTTTTACCTCTTCGGTTTTAACCGGTGCAACAGATTCTAAACTTTCACCTTCTGAAATAGCTGTCAATCTTGCGCAAATTGGAGCAATATCAAGCCCAATAGCTGTATCATTTCCATTATCTCTAATAGAATTTAATAAAGTCTTCATCATATCAATAGACTCTAAAACCACATCCATTACTTCAGGAGTAATTTTAAGTTCATTATGTCTTGCTTTATTTAAAACATCTTCCATGTGATGAGTAAGTTTTGTTAGAACATCAAAATTTAAAAAGCTTGATGAACCTTTAACAGTATGTGCAACACGGAAAATTCTATTTAATAGTTCTAAGTCTTCAGGATTTGCTTCTAATTCAACCAAATCATGGTCAATTTGCTCGACTAATTCAAAGGCTTCAACTAAAAAATCCTCAAGTATTTCTTGAATATCTTCCATTTTTACTCCTCACCTTTTTCATGTTTTTTAATAACACGAGAAATTTCAGCAAAGAAATCACTTGCGTTAAATTTAACCAAATACCCTTCACCACCTGCTTCTTTAACACCTTTATCACTCATAAATTCATTAGATAAAGAAGAGTTAAATACGATAGGGATATTTTTAAATCTCTCATCTTCTCTTACTTTAGCTGCAAAGTGGAAACCATCCATTTGTGGCATCTCTACATCGCTTACGATAATTCTTAGCTGTTTTTTCAAATCATCGCCATAGGTATTATGCAATTCTTCTAGTTTTTGCAGACCCTCTGCGCCATCTTTAGCCTCTACAACTTTTAAGCCGATTTTATTTAACAAGTCTTTTACGAGCTTTCTTGCAGTAGAGCTATCATCAAGCGCTAGTGCCATACCTTCAATTTTTTGGATTTTATCATCTTCAATATCAGTTTGCGGGGTATAAATTCCAAGTTCTTGCACAATGCTTTCTAAGTCTAAAATCAACAATACCTCATCGCCCTCGATTTTAGTTACACCTGTAATTTTACCCTTATCTAAACTACCTGCGCTTGTTGCAAAAGTAGCTGGCTCGATATTTTTCCAATTAATTCTACGAATTCTTTTTGCCTCATGTACGATAAAACCGATTAACACATTACTAAACTCAGTAATGATTACCCTAGGTTTTATATTTGTCATTTCTGGTTCTTGAATTTGCATCCACTTAGCTAAGTTAATCACAGGAATTACCACGCCACGAAGGTCAAAGATACCTTCAACATACTCAGGCACTCCTGGAATTTCAGTCAAGAAAGGAATTTTAATAATCTCTCTAACTTTAGAAACATTCACACCATAAATTCCCTCATAGACTTTATCTTGGCCTTGCTTAAAGATGCGAAAATCAACAAGTTCCATTTCATTTGAACCTGTTTTAACGACATTCTCATCAAACATTATGCCTCCTTAAGTTCTATTTTGTGAAATCTGATTTCTGAGTTATATTCTACTATAAAAAAACTTTCCTTGTATGCAAAAGTGGGTAAATTTAGATATTTTACATCTTCTTCTTGCAAAAAAAGATCTTGATGATAATGTCCTTCGATCACAAATGTAGCACCATAATGCTTTAGGCGCTCTTTCACCATAGAAGAAAAATGAGGAATTTTTCTAGCAAGCTGTTTTTTGTATTGTTTTTTTAAAATTGTTTGGGTGATTTTTTCTTTGCTAATGATGTTTAAAAAATTTAAAATGCGTAGTAAAAAAGAATTCCTTAAACTCTTCAAACAAAACTGTAAAAAAGGTTTTAAGAAGATATCCCCGTGAGCTAATTTTACCGGTGTATGATCTTGAAATTCACAAAGCACAGGTTGCTGGTTTATGTTAAAAACTTTCACTTTTTTAAAAAATTTAGCCAAATTAAAATCATGATTGCCTTCTAAATAAATGATTTCAATCTCATCGGCAAGTTCTTCAAGTAAATCTATATAAGCTTTTGCAAATTCATGCGTGGCTTTTACTTCATACACTAAAAGATCAAAAATATCACCCATTAAAAAAAGTTGAGGAGTTTGAAGTTTTTTTTGTTTTAAGGCTTGTAAAAACTCCCAAAAACCACGCCTATTCTCATTTTCATGCGCATCAGCAATAAAAATAGCCTTGTTTTTAATATAGATCAATATTTTGCTTTCTCATATTTTAATATTTTATCATAATCTGCTTCACCATTAAAAAATCTAATGCGATTAAGATTAAACTTTTCGCTTAATACATCTCTACTTTCTTCATAATCCTTAACTTGAATACCCCCAACGGTTGCCATTGTATGAATCAAATCATCTGTCATAAACGGTCTATCTTTGGCTTTGACTATTTTATTTAATAATTCTGGATTATTTTGTTTAAATTTATCACTAACTATAAAAAAGAACGGAATTTCAGCGGTAAATCTTGAAGTTACAAAATGTTCTGCTTTATCCCTGTACTCATAGACACTTTCACCATGATCACTAATATAAACAATAATCGCTTCCCTATCTTTAAACAAGTTAAAAACTTCATTAATAAAATAATCATTATAAAGAACTGCGTTTGCGTAGTTGGCTACCACTTTTTTTTCTTCGAGTCCAAGATTTCTATTGTTAATATTATCTGCATCAAATTTAGCATAGCTTTTATCATATCTTCTATCATACTTAAAATGCGTACCCATTAGCTGAATTACAAAAAAATCTTTTATGCCAACTCTATCTTTAATAAGGGGCAACATATCTCCATCAAGAGCTTTGGTAAAAATTTTATCATCAGTTGCAAATTGATTTAAGAAAAAAGTTTCTTTCGCACGATTTGCAACAGCAGTGGTAATACTCGTGTGTCCGCTCATTGGCTCATGATTTGATAAAAAAAGACTATCATATCCGGCTAATTCAAACAAATCAACGATATTCAATCTATCATACCAATTTTCCTCATTTTCTATATTTGAGAAATTCATAACCCTTCTTAGTGATGCTTGAGTGCTAGCAAAAGGGGATATTGTATCGCTAAATTTTATTAAATTTCCTTTTTTCTCTAATGCAACCAAATTCGGAGTAGTATTTAAATCATACCCATATAAACTCATATAATTTCTTTGGGTACTTTCTCCTACAATAAAAACAATATCAAAATCATTTTGTTTAGTCAGAATATATTTATTGCTTTTATATTCATCTGCTATTTTTTTATAGTTTTTTAAGTAAAAATTATAATTTGCCCACACTCCTGTGTCTGCATAATAGTTATAAATTTGTAAAGGTATATCAACCACAAAAATAGAATTAACCTTATCTAATGAATTTACACCATGTTTTTTGATAAAATAGCGATTAGCTGTATCTAAAAGCAAAGCTACAATCACAAAAATATAAACACCGCATAAAAAATAATACTTCTTTTTATCAAATCGAAAAAAATTATTTTTTATGGCCTTAAAAAAAGCAATGCATGCTAAAATAAAAACCAAAAAAACAATGCATGCTAAAATAGATTCTATATTTATATAAAACTCCATAAATTCATAAATTTCTCCTAAATTTGTTTGAAGAAAAAAATCCATAAACATAGGATTAAATTTAGCAGAATAATTTACCAACAAATAAGCTTGTAATATAAAAACAACAACTGCATATATCGTTAAAAAATAAACAACATACTTAGTTCTTTCCTTTAAAAAAATAAAAAACAGATGAATAATAAAAACATTTACCACAAACATTATGAAGATATTTTTTATAGCCTTAAATATTACCCATTCATAAATTTCTCTTTCAAAGGTCAAATAACTCCACCATAGCGAAATACTTGTATCTAAAATAAAAATTAAAAAAATATACGGAAAATACTCAACGACAAAATCGAAATATCTTTTTTTTTGCATTAAAATTCCAAAGCTTTATATTCTATAGAGATGATTTCAAATTCACTTTCACCTTTTGGCAAGCGTACTTTAAAATCATCGCCTTCTTTTTTACCAAGCATTGCTTTAGCAATAGGCGAACTAATAGAAATATAACCTTTTTCTAAATTTCCTTCATTAACTCCTACTAAAGTATAGGTGCTTTGTTTTTCACTGTCTAAATCTTCTACTACCACAGTTGAGCCAAATTTCACGCTATCGTGCTCATAAGAAGATGGGTCGATGATTTGCGCTCTTGAGATCAAATCTCCAAGTTCTGCTATCTTGCCTTCTATGAAAGCTTGTTTTTCTCTAGCTGCGTGATATTCTGCGTTTTCTTTTAAGTCGCCATGGCTTCTTGCTATGTCTATTTCTTCTACCACTTTTGGACGTTCAACTTTTTTTAAATGCTCTAATTCTTTTTCTAATTTCTCATAGCCATATTTACTCATAGGTTCTTTTTGCATAATTTATCCTTGTTTGATTTCATAAAGTATTTTAGCCAAATTTTTTGCACTTGCAAATTGCAAATATTCTTTTAAAAAATCTACTTTATCAAAAAATGCCTTATAATCGTATTTAAGATAAGCTTGATGTAAATTTTTCACACTCACTTGCTCTTGTAAAAATTCAGGATTGAGCTCGCTTTTTCCTGCAAAATCTAAAAAAATATTTGCAAGGCCTATATGCTTAAGCTTCACAAAACATCTTGCGATAAATACATCAATAGCTTTAGCTTTATAAGCAAGCACAAAAGGCGTGCCAACCAAAGCCGCTTCAAGCGTAGCTGTACCACTACAAATAAAAGCAAAATCAGCATTTTTAAGCACTTTTGGGGTATTAGTTTGAATTTCAAAATTACTCACATTCCCGTAAATTTCTAGTCTTTTTAAATTAAACTCTGGCACACAAAGGATTTTTTTGCCTTTAAATTTAGTGCTTAACTCTCTAAAAATAGGCATCAAACGCTTTATTTCGCTTTTTCTCGAGCCCGGTAAGAAAGCGATGACTTTTTCATCATCATTTTTTGAAAGTATAGAATTTACATCTTCTTGGCTTTTAAACTCTTTTATCTCATCTAAAAGTGGATGTCCTACATAAGTGCTTTTGCTAAAAAACTCACTATCAAAAGGCAAGATAGAAGCTAGCACATCAAAATGACTTTCTATGATAGGTATACGACCTTTTTTCCACGCCCAAACTTGAGGTAAGATATAATAAATTCTTTTTACTTTAGAATTTGCTTTTTTTAAAGCTTTTGCAAAAGGTATGTTAAAAGCGGGAGAATCTATACATAAAATCGCATCTATTTTTTGAGTAAGACTTAAATTTACTAGCTCTTTTATGGCTCTTTTAGCTTTTAAAATGAGAGGCAAAACCTCTATAAAACCCATAGCACTAAACTCATGTGAACTATAAAGTGGCTTGGAATTTAAACCAAATTCTTTACACAAACTCTCATCATAAATTCCCACTAGATCAAATTCTTTATACTCATTTTCATAAGCTTTTAAAACTTCTTTTAAATGCAAATTTGCTGAAGGCTCTAAGGCACAAACTAAAAAGGTTTTCATTAACTTACCTTACAATACAATTTAAAATATTCTAACAAATTTTAACTTAGAGTTTAAACCCGCAAAAGCGGGTTTAATTTAATAAAGCGGAGTTGCTTCAACGATAGCAGGAGCAAAGAAAAATAATTCTTTTAATTCTATAGGCACAGAAGGATTTACAGTACAATCATCTAAGCCAAAGCGATTTTCTATAGGTACACGTGCCTCATAAAAAGTGCTCATGCATTTTACCCCACCATGCGTTAAAGATCTAATTTGCACTGCAGAACTTGTTGTGGGCATAATAGAAAAAACCGTTTGCATTTGTCCATCTTGCAAATCTTGCTTGCAAGATTTTGTCCCAAAAGTTTTTTCATCTAAAACAGCCAAACACACATCATCGCCTCTAGGATTTACAAACTGCACATAACCAAAAGGACGTTGCACTGCGTATCTGTCTTTTTCTTTTAATTTATCGCTAAGTATGATTTCTTTTAAGAACCAATTTTGCTCTTCTAGTATTTCAGAACTGTATCGAAAAGGACTTAATGAAATTCCTGTTTCTAAAGATCTTATGGCAAACATAGGTGTAAAATCTTCTAATTCGTCTAAACTAACTTCAGCTCTCAAAAAACCCAAAACCACAAAAAATAAAATACAAATTTTTTTCATTTTTATCTCCTAAGGTCTTCTAAAATTCACAGGAAAATGATCAGAAGCTAAAAAAGTCCTAAGTCCTGCTACAGCTAAAAGAGCAATGATTGGTGGTGGATTGTACAAAGAAGCTGTATTGGAATTTCCTGTGATAGCATAGTCAATGATCCTTCCACTAGTTTGAGTATTGGTATTTGGAGGAATCACACGTGTACGCGCTCTTAAATCAGGATCAAGTAAAGAAACCAAAGCTCCTGATTCTCTATTAAAATCACCTAAAATCATCCAATTAATCTCTGGTCTATTTCTAAAAAATTGATCTACAGCACTTACAATAGCTCCGCCATCATTACCTCCACTTGCTAAAGCATGTATGCTAAAAAACGCATCATTTCCTATACGAATTCCTATAATAGGTCTTGAAGCAACAGTTGGAGGTGGCAAAACAAAAACCTCATCAGCTTGCACTCTACTTACTATAGCCATATTCACACGATTTGCGCCAACATCTACTCTTGAGTAATATATAAAAACAGAATTTGGACGACTTGATGAACCCAAATTCCATTCATACTCATGAATTGGAATTCCTACTCCTACAGGTTGCACTTGTCTTGGAGTCATCACAGCAGTTGCAGGTAAAACCCCTGCTTCTTGCACAGCTAAAATATCCATAGGATTGGCACCTGTTACAAGCTGTCTTATACTAATATTCCATTTGCTTTCGGTAGAAGCTGATGAACCTTGTAAATTCCAAGTTCCACTATTGTAATTTTCCAAAGCTCCAAATAATAAATTAAAACCTAAAACCAAAAATACTATCTTTTTCAAAATACCCCTCCTTCAGCATAAGGTGATCTTGTTTGAAAAGCAGGTGCACTTATGCTCCATTGTCTGTCTAAATTTTTTTCTTTTGATTTTAAACACGGTGTTAAATATATACTATAATAGTTAAAATTGAACTCCTCCATTACATTTGCGACTGTTGTTTGTATGCATTGTTGAGTAGCATAATTTTGAATTTGATAAGCACCATTACTCATAGGAAAAAGACTCCAAAATTGTGCAAAATTACTTTGATCGCAAGGGTAATGTACTATGCCGTTTCCGTATGCATTTAGGCAAGTTAAAGTTTTTGCATTTTTAATCATAACTTTGTTGTTTGGAAATTCAATAAGCTGCCAAACTCTTGCATCACCAAAAGACTTACTGTCAAATAAATTATAACCCCATATCCAATTACCAGGATTTAACGCCCAAACAGTTAAAGCAGCACCGTTAGGATTCATAATGGTCACAAAATCACTTGCGATACCTAAATTTTCATACAAGGCATTTGAAGCAAATTGATTATCAGAAGTCAATCTTGGCAAAGGTCCTTTTATAGGATTATCCCCTTTAAAGGTGTTTGTTTTTATTAGTGGTGGCTCAAGCGGTATGGCAGGAAAACGCTTGCCTTCTATCAAAGTTGGCGTTTTTTGTTTAACTGGCAAAGTAGGATTTTTACCTATACTCAAAGGATCACTATCACTCACAGCACCTAAAGAACGCCCTAAAGGATTAAGTTGTTCTTTAGAAGAACATCCGATAAAAAATGCCATCATTACACTCAATATCATTGCAAATTTTATTTTTTGCATATTCTCTCCTTTTATAAAAAAGTATAAATATATTAGCATATTTTTACTACTTTAGTAGTAAAAGCACCATCTTTAAAATCTTTTTTTAACTTTATAAAATATTTAAAAAATGAATTGTTATAATTTTCTAAATTTCAATCATAAGGAAATATTATGGATATTGTTCAAAGATTTATAAACTATACCAAGATTAACACCACAACAAGCAGAGAAAATGGAGCTAAAGGCATCATGCCATCAAGTCCCAACCAAATGGAACTTGCAAAATTACTTGAAAAAGAACTACAAGAACTAGGTTTAAACCACATCAAAAGAAGAGAAAACACTATCACAACAGCTCTTTTACCAGCCAACACTCCAAATGCTCCCAAAATAGCCTTTTTTGCACACTTAGACACAAGTATGGAGCAAAGCAATGACACCAAAGCGCAAATCACCAAATATGAAGGCGGAGATATATGCTTAAACAAAGATTTAGATCTTTATTTAAAAGAAAGTGAATTTAAAGAGCTTAAAAACTACATAGGAGATGACATCATTCATACTGATGGTACAAGCTTGCTTGGAGCAGATGACAAAGCAGCCATTGCAGCCATCATGGATATGCTTGAGTTTTTTGTTAAAAATCCTGATATAAAACATGGTGATATTTATGCTTGCTTTCTACCTGATGAGGAGCAAGGCTTAAGAGGAGCTAAAGCCTTTGATATCAAAGAAATTGACGCTGACTTTGGTTACTGTTTAGATTGCTGCGGAATTGGTGAGTTTATTTATGAAAACTGGAATGCAGGAGATTGCGAAGTGGAATTTATAGGCAAATCCGCCCACCCTATGAGTGCTAAAGGAAAACTAGTCAATTCTTTGCTTTTAGCACATCAATTCATCTCTATGCTTCCAAAAGGGGAAGCCCCTGAATATACAGAAAATAAAGAAGGTTATTTTTGGGTTAAAGAACTCAAAGGAAATAGTGCTAAAACTACCTTAAAAATTGACGTTAGAGAGTTTGACGATGAAAAAT
Source organism: Campylobacter sp. 2014D-0216 (assembly GCF_014931215.1). Lineage (NCBI taxonomy): Bacteria > Pseudomonadati > Campylobacterota > Epsilonproteobacteria > Campylobacterales > Campylobacteraceae > Campylobacter > Campylobacter sp. 2014D-0216. Next base: position 1,426,581 of record NZ_CP063089.1, read on the forward strand.
ACAAACAAAGAATGCAATTTTTGCAAGATCTAAATGATAGCTTCAAAAAACTATATGGAGAAGAAAGAATAAACATTAAATTAAATGATCGTTATAAAAATGTCTTTAATAGTCTAAAAACAACCGAGTCTTTACCTATCAAACTCGCTCTACAAGCTTATGAAAATTTAAACATCAAAACCAAAATCATTCCTATGCGAGGAGGATATGATGGGGCTGTACTTTCAGAAAAAGGCCTGCCTTGCCCAAACATCTTTACCGGAGCACATAATTTTCACTCTATTTATGAGTATTTGCCTGTTAAATCTTTAAAAGCAGCAAGTAAAGTTATACAAGAAATCATCATTCTAGCTGCTAAATCAATTTAAGCCTTAAAAGGCTTAAATTTATAATAGCACAAAAGCGATCACAACAACCGAGACAACACAACCTAAAGCAGTTCTTTTTACAATCTCTAAAGGACTTACACCTGCTATAGCTGAAACAATAATACAAGCTCCTAAAATAGGCGAAAGATATCTTCCAAGTACTGCGGACATCGCCACTGCAGTGCCAAGTTTTACTTGATCAAAACCAAGATCTTGCGCATGGATAGTCACAGCTTTGTTAAACGCCATAGCAGCAGCATCACCACTACCTGTTACCATAGCCATTAAAAACGGTATAAAAGTACCACCAAAACGCACATAATGCTGCTCATTTTTAAGCCATTCTATAATAACATCAATCACCCCACAAGCTTTCAAACCAGCAACAAAAACACTTGCAGCTATAATAATCCCTATAATCTCCGCATAAGATTTTCCCATACCGTTAAAAAATTCTTTAAAAATATTATCAGGCTTACTCATTGTTACCACCAAAGCCACGATCGCCCCCAAAAGCATAGCTTCAGCAACTCCAACTTGTTTTGTCCATGCTAAAAATTCATATTCATGCAAAGGACTTGCGCCTATGATCAATACAACCAAAGGCACCAAAGGCATTAGTGCATAAAATACATTTACTTTTTCAATATCTTCTTGATTTTTGTTGTGATTAGCTACTTCAAAAACTTGCCCTTTTTGATAATCCTTAAAAAATACCGCCATAACCATTAAAGAAACCATCACAATCACTCCTGCTGTTAACGCATTAGGGGTTTGAGTTAAAACAATCTCTTGGATATTTTTCCCTGAAATTTCTGAAATCAAAGCCGTATGTGATACACCTGGACTTAAAATTCCTCCTATAGTTCCACAAAGCACAGTTGCTGCTGCCATAGCAGGTTTTATACCCGAAGCCATTAAAAGCGGTATTAAAGTTGCACCAACCGCAGCTGCGCATCCTGCGGCTGAAGGTATAGCAATAGCAATAAAAAAAGTCACCATAAAAGCGAGTGGGATTAAGAAAAATCCTACATTTTTTAAAGGTGCTGTGAGTAGTTTCACCAAATGCTTATCACATTGAGTTACTTTCATCACGAAAGCAAAACCCATACTTGCACAAATTGCTTTAATCAAAGCAGGTTGCACCATAGCATGCGTAAAAGCACTTAATGCTTCAATAGGTTTAAAAGAAATCAAACACAAAATAAAACCAACGCTAATTAAAGCTGTTTTTGTTTCTACCTTTTTTATTAGCAAATACACAACCGCCACAACCCCAAAAACTGCAGCTAAAAGATAAAAAGTTTGCATTTTTCTCCTTTATACTTTAACGATTTGATTGGTTTTTAGATATTCCACATTAAAAGGATGGCTTAGTTTCAATACATCATGATAACCTACAATTTCTAAGCTATCATCTTGTATTTTTAAAGCAGAACCTTCTGGTATAGCATAAACAATGTCTTTTGGATTAGTCAGCAAAAACTCCTCCAAACGCTCTTCTCTACTTTCGCCATTGTGTCCGGGAATTTTTCCACTAATAAAATGCGGATTGATTTGATAAGGAAAAACTCCTAAACTATCAAAGCTTTTTGGCATGATTATAGGCATATCATTGGTTGTTTTTATGCTAAGTCCTGCGATGTTAGATCCTGCACTCCAACCTATATAACAAGCTCCATTTTGAATACGCTCTTTTAAAATTCCAAGCAAATCATTTTCATACAGTTTATGCAAAAGCATAAAACTATTGCCCCCGCCTACCAAAAAAACTTTTGCATTTAAAATCGCTTCTTTTAAATTTTCAAAATGATGTAAAGATTTGATATTGTCTTTTTTCAAACCCTCTTTTACCCTAGCTTCATAAGCATCATAAGTTCTTCTAACTCCTGCATAAGGGATAAAAAGAATTTCCTCATCAATCATAGAATTTTCTTTTAAAAAATCATCTATAAATTCTCTAGTATGGCTTAAATACGTGCTATCTTTGTAACCTGAAGCACTAAATAGTAAAAGTTTTGACATCACTATTCCTTTGATTTTATTTAAACAGTAATTTTAATATTTAAAAAATGAAAAAACAATATAGAGATAAAAATTATTGTATTACTTGTGTTAAAATTGAAACAAAAGGAAGAAAAATGAAAGAAATTTTAATAACAAACGATGATGGCTATGAAAGTGAAGGTCTAAAAAAGCTTATAAAAATGCTAAAAAAGCATTTTAAAGCTAAAATCACCATTGTAGCTCCTGCTAGCGAAAAATCAGCATGCTCGCATGCCATAACACTGACTAAACCATTAAGGTTTCATAAAGTGGGCAAGAGATTTTACAAACTCGATGATGGCACACCTGCTGATTGTATTTACCTTGCTTTGCATGCTTTATATAAAAAACGCTTGCCTGATCTTGTCATTAGTGGGATCAATAAAGGTGCCAATGTAGGCGAAGATATAACCTATTCAGGTACTTGCGCAGGAGCAATGGAAGCTGTACTTCATGGAATTCCTGCCATTGCTTTGTCTCAATTTTATCAGGATAACCAAAAAGAACTTGATTTTAAATTAGCATTAAAACTTACCAAAAAAATTGTTAAAAACATTTTCGATCATGGTTTTCCTTTAGACAAAAAAGAATTTCTAAATATCAATTTTCCTTCTAGCAAGACAGCTTTTCAAGGCATAAAAGTATGTAAAGCAGGGAAAAGAATTTATAGCTATGAAGCACACTCTAACACCAACCCAAGAGGAGTGGAGTACTACTGGCTAGCTGCTGCTAATCTTGACCATGAAAATGAAAAAAATTCAGATATAGCACTTTTAAAACAAGGTTATGCTACAATCACGCCTATAATGCTTGATCTCACAGCTTATAAGCAAATAAAAAATCTCAAAAAATGGATAAAGAATGGATAGATACACGCGTATAAAATGGCTTATTAATGAAGAAAATTTTGCTCAAATTCAAAACACTAAGGTTTTAGTTTGTGGCTTAGGTGGAGTTGGTGGAATTTGCACAGATGCACTTTTTAGAAGCGGTTTTAGTGATTTAACTTTAATCGATGCAGATAGATTTGAAACAACTAATCAAAACCGCCAACTTCATAGTGAAAACATAGGCGAAGAAAAAGCTAAGGTTTTTGAACGTATTTACAACGCCAAAGGTATAGTGAGTAAAATCGACAATGAATTTTTGCAAAGTTTTAATCTAAGCGAGTTTGATCTTATCATCGATGCAATCGATGATATACCCGCTAAAGTTGCCTTAGCTAACTTGGTTGATTTAAAAAAGCAAATTTTTATCTCATCAACTGGTGGAGCTAGAAAACTTGATCCAACACGCATTAAAACCACAAGTATCTTTAAAACACACGGTGACGCTCTAGCTAAAAAATTCCGCTATGAGCTTAGAAAGTCAGGCTTTAAAGGGGATTTTGATGTGGTATTTTCAGATGAAGAAGCTCATTGTAAAGAACTTGGTTCATTTATGGGCGTAACAGCTTCTTTTGGACTTGCTCTAGCTTCTTTAGCCTTAAGAAAAGTACTCAACAAAAAAGCTTGATTGCAAGATTTGAATTTTAAAATCAAGCTTTAATTATAAATAACACAATGGGGTTTAACAATGAAAAAAATATTTTTACTTTTTAGTCTTTTTTGCTCTTTTGTTTTGGCAAATGAAAATTTAAAAGATCTTTTTAAAGATTACAATGAAAGTGGAGTTTTTATAGCTTATGATGGTAAGAATTACTATAGCAATGATTTTAAAAAAGCAAGCAAACGCATTTTACCTGCCTCTACTTTTAAAATTTTTAACACCCTAATTGCACTAAATGAAGGCGTTGTAAAAGATACTAGTATAATTTTTTATCATTACAAGGGAGAAGAAGTTTTTCTCCCTTCTTGGAAAAATGATGCAAATTTAGCCCTAGCCATGCAAAGATCTCAAGTTCCTGCTTATAAAGAACTAGCTAGAAAAATAGGCTTAGAAAAAATGCAAAAAAACTTAAACAAACTCAATTATGGCAATCAAAAAATAAGCAAAATAGATGAATTTTGGCTTGATAATTCTTTGCAAATTAGCCCCAAAGAACAAGCTAGTTTGCTTTTTAAACTTGCCAATTTAACACTAGATTACCCTAAACATATACAAGAAGAAGTGATTAATATCATCAAGTTAAAAGAAAATGATCACTATGAACTTTTTGCAAAAACAGGTTGGGGTCTTAGACAATATGGACAAATCGTAGGTTTTATAAAAAGTAAAAAAAGTAACAAAATTTACGCTTTTGCTTTAAGTATGAATATAAGTGATTTTAACAAGCTTTATCTAAGAGAAGAAATAGTACAACTGTATCTAGATCAATTATAAAAAGGATTTTATATGATGGCTTTAAGCACTCATCTTTTTTTGGCTATTTCTTTGGTGTTGCTTTCACTTGATAAAGCTAAAATATCGTATTTATTTTTACTCTTTTCACTTTTACTAGGATATATGTTTAACATTATAAACGCAACCTTTATAATGATTAATGTATTAGTTTTTATCATAGCTATATTGTATCAGTATAAAAAATTTTTCATACTTGAATTAGCTTTATTTATTTATGCTTTGGCTTTATTTCTTCATTTTATCCCAGGCGTAAATAACATCAAAGTCTTAGATCAAGTCTATGCAAGCGCAAATAGTGCACCTTTTAATCTTTACTTTAGTATTGATAAACCCCTAGGTGTTTTTATACTTTTTTTACTTTTTCCAGTTTTATTTAAAAACACAAACTACACCAAAGCTTCAGTGTTAAAATGGGGTTTGTTATTTTTATCTCCTATTCTTTTACTATGTGTGCCTTGGTATTTGGGCGTAATCAAGCTAGAAATCAGCTTACCATCATGGATTTTGTATTTTTTATTTTCAAACCTTTTATTGGTGGCTTTAGTAGAAGAAGCTTTTTTTAGAGGTTATCTCCAACAAAGACTTACGCAGTTTATCCACCCCAACCTTGCCTTACTAATCGCAAGCATAGCTTTTGGACTAGTGCATTATAAAAGCGGTGTTTTGATGATTGTATTTGCTAGTATAGCAGGTTTGATTTATGGTTTAGCTTATAAGTATTCAAAAAGCTTATGGAGTAGTGTATTGTTTCACTATGGTTTAAATTTAATCCATTTGGTGTTTTTTACCTATCCTTTTTACCTAAAACACTAATGGTTATGTTTTTCAAGTAAAAAAAACATAGGGTGATAAGTCAAGGTATTTTGAAATTCTTTTTCATAGTTTTTTAAAAATGCCTTGCTTATGAAAAATTTATCACTCAAAGCATTTACCCCGCTTAATTTCAAATGTCTAAAAAGTTCTAAAGTATGATCAAATTTTAACTCTTTTAATTCTTCTTTTGCTTTTATGATCTTAAATTTTTTAGAAAGCTTTTGTGCAATTTGCTCTAAAGTTAAATATTCAAGTGATAATTTGGCGCTTTGTTTTATTTGAGTGAAATTTTTTTCTCCAAAAGTAGAAAAAAGCAAAATCCCATTTTGATTTAACATACTTGCAAGGTTTTCTAAAAGCTCATCTAGCTTTAACCATTGCACGCAGGCATTGGAAGCTATAAGATCAAATTTTTTCGTATAAAAATGATGATTTTTAAGTTCATTCATATCAAAAACACCAAATTCATCAAACTTACAAGGATTTTCAAAAGGATAAATATCATTTAAAAAATAATGCTTAAATTTAATACACTCTTGCAAGATCTTACTAAAATCCCCTACCCCACAGCCAAACTCAAACACCGCTTCAAAATCGCTCAAATCATTCTCAACAAGCATTTTACAAAGCTCTTTAGCCATGTCTTTTTGCACAGGTGTATTTGCGCTATAAGTGTCTTTTGCTCTTATGAAAGTTTGCAAAGTGCTTCCCAAGTGCGGTATTTAAAAAATGCAAAATGTGGTTCATCAACAAACATTGCCTTTTCTTTGAAAAAATGAAAAGCATGCTTTGGCGGAAAGATTTTATCATCTTTACTGATTATGGCTTTATCCCAAGTGAAATTTTCATTTAAGTCTTTAGTGCAAAACTCATATAAACTTAAAAGCTCCGCTTTTAAATACTCATTTTTTTCAAAGTAAAATTCATCACTTAAACTCATTCTTTTTTCAAGCAAATTTGATTTAAAATCCTCTAAAACAAACCTTTTCATCGTAAGTTTAAAAATGGCTTTTTTGATCCCAAATTCATCATCTATAGGTAAATTGGTGCCATTTATGGCTATTTTTTTATCAAATTTTATATCTTTTAAAAGTTTACTCGCCACGCAAACTCCCATAGAAAAGCCAACAAGGGTGATTTTTTCAAATTTATGAAGATCAAATTCCCAATCAAAACTCGTATAATCATACACCATTAAAACATTTACATCGCTTTTTAAATGTGCAAAATGGCTAAAATGCGAGCAAAATCCTGAAAAAAATAAAATCAACTCAGATGAATTGGCATTTTCATGTAAAAAATGAGTTTTCAAAGTACCTCCAAAACCTTTTCTAAGTCTTTTTTCACTAGTCCAGCATGCAAAGAAAAGCGAATTCTAGCTGTATTTTTAGCCACGGTTGGCTCTTTAATAGCAGGTGCGAAAATACCATTTTCTAAAAGCTTTTGCGAAATTTCACTAGCTAGTGCATTTTGCCCTAAAATAAAAGAGATGACATAAGCATCACCTAAAACTAAACCTTTACTTGCTAAAGCATTTTTAAACCAAGTGCTTAACTCTAAAAGCTCTTTTCTTTGAGTGTTAAATTCATGCAAATGCTTAAAAACATGCAAAGTCCAAGCTACATTGATAGGTGCAATGGCAGTTGAGTATATAAAAGCTCTTGCTTTGTTGATAAAAAAATCTTTTTCATCACTTATCATGCAAGCTCCCATAGAAGCTATAGCCTTGCCAAAGGTAAAAACTAAAAAATCCACTTCCTTTTCTAAGCCCAAAAATTTCACATAACCCAAACCATCATCTCCAAAACACCCTATGCTATGAGCTTCATCAATGTAAATTTTGATATTTTTAAACTCTTTTTTTAAGCTTACAAATTCTTTTATAGGTGCAAAATCCCCATCCATACTAAATAGCGCTTCACTTATGATGATGATATTTTCAAATTCTTTATAATGCTTTTGCACTAAGCTTTGTAAATGCTTTGTATCATTGTGCTTAAATCTTATAAATTTAGCCCCACCAAGCCTTAAACCATCGATGATACTTGCGTGCACTTGTTTATCTGCTAAAAATAAAGTATTTTTAATGCTTGCTAAAGCTTGCAAGCAGCTTACATTTAAAGCATAGCCATTGTTAAAATGCAAGATTTTTTTGCCTAACTTAGCTTCTAAAAAACTTTCAAATTCATCAAAAATCGCATAATTTCCACTCAAGCTTCTTGAACTTGAACTAGAAAATTCAAATTCTTTTAAATGCATTAAAAAATCTTGCTTCAATGCTTTTTCATTACTTAAATTTAAATAATCATTGCTCGCTAAATTTAGCAATTTCTGCCCATTATAAACGACATATTTTCCCTCATGTTTTAATGAGCGTAGAATTCTAAAATTATCTTGTTGTTTTAACTCATCTAAAATTTGTGCAATTTGCATACTCAACCTATTGTTACTATTTAAATATTCAATTATACAAAAAATGTTAAAAGAAGTGATTGCTATTTTTAGATAACACATAAACTTAAATGTAGTATCATTAGCAATAAAAATCAAAGAAGTAAAAATGAATTTAAAAGAACTAGACTTAAAACACATTTGGCACCCTTGCACGCAAATGAGCGATCATGAGTTTTTACCTTTAATACCTATAAAAAAAGCCAAGGGAGTGTATTTGTATGATTTTGATGAAAAATCCTACATAGACTGCATTAGCTCTTGGTGGGTAAATATCTTTGGCCATTGTAATGAATACATCAATGAAAAAATCAAAGATCAACTTCAAAGTTTAGAACATGTCTTGTTGGCTGGCTTTTCACATGAGCCTATCATAAAGCTTTCACAAAGACTTTGCAAGCTTTTACCTTTTGATAAATGCTTTTTTGCAGACAATGGTAGTTCAGCCATAGAAGTGGCTTTAAAAATGAGTTTTCAATACCACTTAAACAATGGCTCTAAAAAGGATAAATTCTTATCACTTAGCAATTCTTACCATGGAGAAACCTTAGGTGCATTAAGCGTTGGCGATGTAGCACTTTATAAAAAAACCTATGAGCCTTTACTTTTAAAAAGTATCACAACGCCTGTGCCAACAAGCAAGGACTATACAAAAGAACTTGAAATTTTAGAAAACATTTTAAAAAATCATCATCATGAAATTTGTGCTTTTATACTTGAACCTTTACTTCAATGTGCGGGCAATATGCATATGTATGAGCTTGGGTATTTAGATAAGGCAGTTAAACTTGCTAAAAGTTATGATGTGCAAGTGATATTTGATGAGATAGCCACAGGTTTTGGACGTACAGGGGAGATGTTTGCGCTTGATTATTGTTCACAAAGTATTGATTATATATGTCTTTCTAAAGCTATCACGGGTGGGTATTTACCCCTTTCAGTGGTGCTTACTAAAGATGAAATTTATGAGAAATTTTATGATAGCTATGAGAGCCAAAAGGCCTTTTTGCACTCTCACTCTTACACGGGTAATGCCCTAGCTTGTGCAGCGGCTAATGCGACTTTGGACATTTTTGAAAAAGAAAATATCATCGCAAAAAATAAAATCAAAAGTGCTTTTATAAAAACTCAATGGGAAAGTTTAAAAGAATTTGAATTTTTAGGAAATTTTAGAAATTTAGGCATGGTAAGTGCATTTGATATACAAAAAAGCAAATACCAAAGAGCAGGACTTGAAGTCTTTCAAAGAGCCTTAGAAAAAGGCTTGCTTTTAAGACCACTTGGAAATACAATCTACTTCATGCCACCATATGTTATCAATGAAGATGAGATTGCTTATGTCGTGCAGTCTTTAAGAGAGATTTTCAAGGATTTTTAAAAGCTTTTCGCACACTTTATCATCAAATTCTATGATAGGAATTTTAGCATAGTTGCTTATAAAATCCTTGCTAAAATTATCTTGGCTTTTTAAGATTAAAGCAAGGATTTTAATATCTCTTTGTTTGAGTGCTTCTATGCTTAAAAGCGTGTGATTGATACTTCCTAGATAGTCTTTTGCGACTAAAATCGTAGGGTGTTTAAACGCACTCATATAATCAATCATCGTTTTTTCATCATCAAGGGGCGAAAAAAGTCCACCAGCTAACTCGATGATGAGTTTGTCACTTTGTGGAATTTGTATATCAAAGGCTTTGTAGTTTAAATTCTCTAAAATCCTACCTTTGTGCGGGGAAGCAGGGGTTTGCAAAAACACACCTTCTTTGAAAATCTTAGTTTTTGGGCTAAATTGAGCTATTGCCTCGCTATCTTTTGGCACACCTGCTTGAATAAGCTTAAAATAATTAAAGCCTAATTCCTTACAAAGTCTAGCACTTAGATAAGTTTTGCCAACATCTGTGTCTATACCACTAATGTATATTTTCATTTTAAACTATGAGAGTATTTTTAAACCCACAGTGCAAGCAATGATGAGAGCGATCAAAAAAAGCTTTAAAAAGCTTTTACTTTCTTTGTAAAAAAGTACTCCTATGATGACCCCACCTGCTGTTCCTGCACCCGTCCATATAGAATAAGCCACGCTCATAGCAATGTTTTGCATACTAAGGCTTAAAAAACCAAATGAAAAACCAAAACACACTATCAAAGCTAAAAGATAAAGCTTGTTTTTAGTGCTTACAAGCTGTTTCATGATAATCACACCAAAAATTTCAAAAGCAGTCGCTAAGAATAAAAAAAACCATTCCATTACTTAGTTTCCTTGCTGATGATCTTAAGGCCTATAATGCTTAAAAGCAAAATGGCTATTAAAGCAAGCTTGGTAATGGAAGTTGGTTCATTAAAAATAAACATCTCATTAAGCACCACTCCAACTGTACCAATACCCACAAAAACACTATAAGCAATACTCACTTCAAGTCTCTCGCAAGCTTTTAAAAAACATGTAAAAGATATACACACCCCAATGGCTGTTAAAGCATAATGCCAAATTTCAGTTGAGTATTTTAGCCCACTTACCCAAAAACACTCAACCAAGCCACCCAAAATCACCATAAACCAACCAAAATTAGAGCTTATTTTTGTTCGTTCTATCATAATCTACCTTTTTTCAAAACTGCAAATTATAACTAAAATTACAAAACATAAGCTCTTTGGAGTTAAATTTTTTTACTTTCAACCTCTTTGAGTATAGATTGAGAGATGTTTCCAACTGCTTTGGTAGCTTCATTTGTGAAATTTGCAATTTCTACATTTTCTTTTGTCACACTTTCTAAATTGACAATTGCATCATTAATCTGTGTAATACTTTGAGTTTGTTCTTGCATTGAACTAGATACATCATTCACACTTTGCACCAAAATATTTACATTAGCTTCAATCTCTCCTAAACTTTTTTCAGTTTTTTCAGCTAAATGACGTACCTCATCAGCTACTACCGCAAAACCTCGTCCATGTTCACCCGCACGCGCAGCTTCAATAGCAGCATTTAAAGCAAGCAAATTAGTTTGATCTGCTATATCTTTAATCACATTAACAATTTATTTGATATTATCTGCTTGTGTTGCAACCTCTTTGGTTTTATCGCCTACATTTTGCATAGAGATGTTGATCTGATCTACCGCGTGAATGGATTTTTCAAGCGACTGTGACTGAGAGTGTGTCCCATCTACTAGTTTTTGCATTGATTCTTCTAATTTTACACTTTGCAAAGTTAGTTCTTTTGCAAACGTAGAAGATGAAACAAGCATTTTTTTAATCTCTTCGCCCAGCACGTTAGTAGTAACCTCTACATTACCTTTTGCGTTTTGAACCTGTGTAGAAAAATCTAACGCCTTATAGCTATCAAGCACTCGATCAAGCTCATTGATATTTGATCCTATTTTCTCTTCTAAAACATCAAGCATATCATTTAAAATATTTTTTAACTCTACAAGTTGAGGATTGATAGGATTTTTATCAATCCTTGCAGATAAATTGCCACGTTCTATTTCTTTTACTTTTTGCACACTTTCAGCAACTGCCTCTTGATCTTTGTGTAAGTTGTTTTGAGTGTTTACAATGCTTTGACTGATTTCACGCGCTATAACTGAAAATTCATCATTGCCTTTGAGACTAATTTCCATCAAATCCATTTTCTTTTTATAATTTAGACTATCAAAAAAGCTTTTTAATGTATTTTGTATAATGATGATCTTTTTTAGAAAATGATCTATCATACCACCCAAAATAGCAATAATAACGATCACAAATATCACTCCAAAAATAATCTGCGTAACAAGCAATTTATCAAAAACATCATCATAATCTTTTAAAGAATTCGCAGAACACAACATCATTTCATTGGCTGTATTTAAACACACCGCAACGCGTTGATCACCTTTTAAGGTGTATTTTATTAAATCAGTTGGTGTGTTAGGTGCTGCTTTAACTTCTTTTACAAAAGATTTAATCGCATCTGCCATTTCTGTTTCTTTATTTAAATCAATATCCCCCGAAGAATGAGCGATCAAATTTCCATTATTATTGATTAAAAAAACACTATTGCTTGGAGTTATTTTTAACCCCTCAAAAGCTTTACGCATATCATCAAGAAAAACCTCTCCTGCCAACACTCCTACAAATTTTCCATCTATTTCAAGAGGTGCAGTGATCGAAACGACCATCTTTTTTGTAACTACATCTAAAAAAGGATCAGAGATGTTTATCATTTTGGTATCTTTTGTAAGTTTATACCACGCTCTTGTTCTAGCATCAAAACCATCTTTTTCTTGATTTAAAATAAAATATTTACCTTTAGAATTCATATCTACATCAATCAAACTTCCATCTTTTTCATAACCTACATAAATAGCCGTAAAAGAATACAAGGTAAAAACATGCTCTAAAAATTTGGCAAGACCTTCCTCTCCAACATCTTTACTAGCAACAATAGCTTTTGCTATTTTATCTATGTTTTCTTTTCTTGAATTAAAATAAAGCTCGATGAAACTTTTACCATTTTTCACACTTTCTTGTTTTCCGTGAGTAATGCTTTGTAAAATATCTATTTTAGAAGAATGATAATTTATTCCTACAAAAATCCCAAATCCTATACACAAGATCAAAGCTGTAAGCATAGAAATTCTTCTTGCGATAATCGTTTTAAACATTAAAAAAACCTCCATAAAATGTAATAATTGATAAACATTGTAATGTAATTATTAAAAATTTCTTGATTTATATTAATAAAATAGAAAAAATATAAATATTTTGTTTTAAATTTTCACATTTTATTATATAAATTAATTTATATTTAATTTATATTTAATATAATAGACAGTTTTAATATAAGGAGATAATATGATTTTTTTTACATATGACAAAAAAGTACTATTAATGCTAATTAGCTTGGTGTTTTTTTCATGTGTTAATATTTATGCAAAAGATTTTAAACCTATTATAGTAATTCATGGTGGAACTAGTGGCCTAGGACTCACAAAAGAAGAATTTAACAAAAGAGAAAAAGTAATGAAAGAGTCTTTAAAGGCTGGTCAAACTATACTAGAACAAGGTGGGAGTTCGGTTGATGCGGTTATAGCCGCCATTAAAGTAATGGAAGATAGCCCTGAATTTAATGCTGGCAAAGGTGCAGTTTTTACTGCTGATGGATTTAATGAGCTTGATGCATCTTTAATGGATGGAAAAAATTTAAAAGCCGGTGCTATCGCAATGGCTAGAACCATTAAAAATCCTATCGAGGCAGCAAAACTTGTCATGGAAAAAACACCCCATACTTTAATAGCCGGAGAAGGAGCTGATAAGTTAGCCAAAAAGCATGGTTTAGAAATAGTAGGACAAAAATACTTCTTTACAGAGCACAGATACAAACAACTCCAAGAAGCAAAAAAAAGCAAAGAAGTGTTGCTTGATAGCGACAAAGCTAAAGCGCACCTTGGCATAAACACTGAACCGTATTTAGGTACAGTTGGCGCGATAGCTTTAGATAAAAACGGCAACCTAGCAGCAGGCACAAGCACAGGTGGAACTACAAATAAAATGACAGGACGCATTGGAGATTCCCCTATTATAGGAGCTGGCAACTATGCAAATAACGATTCGGTTGCGATTTCTTGCACAGGAACGGGTGATATTTATATAAGAGTAGCTGCAGCCCATGAAGTTGCGGCTTTATACAAATACAAAAAACTTTCCATACAAGAAGCAGTTGAGGAAACCATCAAGCAAATAGCAAAACTTGGTGGAACAGGTGGGATCATCTCCATAGATAAAAATGGAAAAGTCGGCTATGCTTGGACTAAAGATAAACTTGGAATGTACCACGGAGAAGCAAAAATCGGTGAAGAACCAAAAGTTTTTTGGCCTTTAAAAAATTAAACTAACGCAATTTAATCTTTTTGGTGCCTCTAATTTTAAAAATTTTTGAGGCACTACTTTCAAAAAAAAACTCATCTACTTTTACATCTGCATTGCTGATAGCCCATTGATAATTAAAGCTTTTTCCATGTTCGTTTGCAGAAGTAGAATAAAGCCAGTCAAAATTTTTTAAAAAATTTGCATGGCTACAATCTTTCACAACACGTATTGCTTTAGAATTAGGATACAAAAAAGTAGTTTTTTTGGATTTTCTTACAGTATTTTTAAAGTGATTTGGCACTCTAGTGAGTTTTGCTAACTCACTCAATTTAGCCGTAGCAACCAAACAAGCTTGGTCTAGAGGCCTTTTTTTTAAAGCATTAAGGGCTTTTAAGTCTTTACTTAAAAACCCTGCTGTTGTATCAGTTTGAGCAAGATAAATCATGCTTTTAAGTATTCTTGTAAGCTCTTTACTTCAAGACATGATTTATTTTGTATAGCTTTAATCGCTTTTGCACCTGCATAAGCCGCTCTTAAATTTGTAAAATATGGGGTTTTAAAACGCAATATATTTGCTCTAATTTTTTTAGTATCACCCTTAAAACTATGCTCATCGCTAGTATTAATAGCAAGTTGAATTTGAGAATTTTTAAATTTATCCTCTACATTTGGACGCCCTTCTGAAATTTTATGCACAAACTCACATTCCAAACCTGCTTCTTGTAAAATCTTAAAAGTTCCACTTGTAGCAATGATTTTAAATCCTAGTTTAATGTATTCACTTGCTAAATCAACTGCGTATTTTTTATCTTGTTCTCTTAAAGACAAAAAGACGTTTCCATTTTCTGGTAAGAAGTTAGATGATGCAAGCTGACTTTTTGCATAAGAATTTTCAAAATCTTTACTAATACCCATAACTTCACCGGTTGAACGCATTTCAGGCCCAAGCTCAAGATCACTTCCATTAAGCTTTGCAAAAGGAAATACCACTGATTTTACGCTAATGTGTTTTGGTTTTTTAGCTCTTAAAATTCCATTTTTTTCTTCTACTACTTTAAAGGTATCATAAAATTTCAAACTTTCTCTTAAATTTCCTTGCCACATCACGCGTGTTGCTACCTTAGCTAAAGGAATTCCCGTAGCCTTGCTTACAAAAGGCACAGTTCTACTAGCTCTTGGATTGACTTCTATCATATATAGCTTATTGTTATGGATGGCAAATTGTATATTTAAAAGCCCTACTACACCTAAATTTAAAGCAATATCTTTTGTTTTTTGCTCAATCATCTCAAGCATAGCTTCATCGATATTTACAGCAGGTAAAGAACAAGCACTATCACCCGAGTGAATTCCCGCTTCTTCAATGTGCTCCATAATACCTGCCACATACACTTCTTTTCCATCGCTTATTGCATCCACATCAAGTTCGGTAGCATTGTCTAAAAACTGATCAATCAAAACCGGAGATTTATCACTCACATCTACTGCTTCTTGCATATATAATCTAAGCTCATTCTCATCATGCACTACACGCATTGCACGACCACCCAAAACATAGCTTGGTCTAACAAGCACAGGATAACCTATTTCTTTTGCTTTTAAAATCGCCTCTTCTACACTTACTGCTGTGCCATTTTTAGGCTGATCTATGCCTAAATCTTCAATAAATTTAGCAAATTTCTTTCTATCTTCAGCTAGATCTATCACTCTTGCACTTGTTCCTATGATCTTTGCTCCAAAAGCACTCAAGCGTTTTGCAAATTTAAGCGGAGTTTGCCCACCAAAATGCACTATCACCCCATCTGGCCTTTCTTTATCAATCACTGCTCTTAAATGCTCAAAATCAATCGGTTCAAAATACAAAATATCACTGGTATCATAATCTGTTGAAACTGTCTCTGGATTACAATTATACATTATCGTTTTTACACCCATATCTTTTAAAGCAAAAGATGCATGCACGCACGCATAATCAAATTCAATACCTTGTCCTATACGATTTGGCCCACCACCTATAATCATTACTTTTTTGTCTTTTTTATCTTTACTTTCTTTTACTTGTGTAGCTTCACTTGCATTAATACTTGAGTATAAATACGGAGTTAGTGCTTCAAATTCTCCTGCACATGTATCTACTTCGCTATATTGAGCAATGATTTTATGTTTAATTCTTGCGTAATAAATATCATTTTGGCTTAATTCAAGATTATCTTTTTGATTTATCAAACTAGCAATTTTTTTGTCCGAAAAACCTAAAGTTTTAGCCTTTCTTAATAATTGCTTGTTGCTTAAGATGTCCATATCTATTTGATCTTCAAAATCCACTATTGCTTTAATTTGATTTAAAAACCAAGGATCTATTTTGCAAAGCTCATAAAGCTCTTGAGTGCTAAAACCTTCTCTGAATGCTTGTGCTATATAAAGTAAACGTTTTTCGTTCGCATGGCGAATTTTTGCCACAAGTTCGTTTTTGTCACACTCTATCACATCAAAACCACTTAAATTTCTCTCAAGCGAGCAAAGTGCTTTTTGAATACTTTCTTTAAAGGTTCTTCCTATAGCCATAACCTCGCCTACGCTCTTCATCGCAGTGCCAAGCTCGGTGCTTGCGTTTGGAAATTTTTCAAAAGTAAAACGAGGAATTTTGGTTACAATATAATCAATCACCGGCTCAAAAGAAGCAGGAGTGCCTGTGATGTCGTTTTTGATTTCATCTAAACTAAATCCAACCGCTAAAAGTGTAGCAACTTTAGCGATAGGGTATCCTGTTGCTTTACTAGCTAAAGCCGAAGATCTTGAAACACGAGGATTCATTTCAATAACTATCATTCTTCCATTGACCGGATTGATAGCAAATTGGACATTTGATCCGCCTGTATCCACTCCGATTTCTCTTAAAATCGCAAAAGAAGCATTACGCATTGCTTGATATTCTTTATCAGTAAGTGTTAATGCCGGAGCTATGGTAATAGAATCTCCCGTATGAACCCCCATAGGATCAACATTTTCAATAGAACAAACGATAATGCAATTATCGTTTTTATCTCTAATAACCTCCATTTCATATTCTTTCCAACCAAGCAAACTTTCTTCGATCAAAATTTCATGGATTGGACTAAGCGCTAAAGCAGTATTTGCTAGTTCTCTAAACTCATCCATATTATACACTACACCGCTTCCTGCACCACCAAGGGTAAAAGAAGCTCTTATCATTAAAGGAAAGCCGATTTCTTCTACCGCTTTTAAAGCCTCATCATAATTGTATGCATACATAGATTTTGGCAAATCCATGCCGATTTTTTTCATACTTTCTTTAAAAATCTGTCTATCTTCACCTTTTTTTATCGCTTCAGGATTTGCACCTAAAAATTTAACCTCTCCAAGCTCACCACTTTCATAAACTTCCATAGCTACATTTAACGCCACTTGTCCACCCATAGTAGGTAAGATCGCATCGATTTTTTCTTTTTTGATTATGCTTAAAATACTTTCTTTGGTAATTGGCTCTATATAAGTTGCATCAGCAAATTCTGGATCTGTCATAATGGTAGCTGGATTGGAATTGATTAAAACCACTCTATAACCCAACTCTTTTAAGGTTTTTGCTGCTTGAGTTCCTGAGTAATCAAACTCACAAGCTTGACCTATAACGATAGGCCCACTGCCTATTAATAGTATATTTTTGATATCTGTTCTTTTTGGCATATGATTTCCTAAGCTGAATTTTTAGCCAAATTATAACAAATATAAGTTTTTTAAAAGTTGAAATTCGTAAAGAATTTAGCCCTTTAAGGGCTAAAATTACTGACGATTGCCAAAAGTTATAGCATAAGCTTCATTTCTCACATCAAACAAAGGATCTTTTGGTGGATTAACTCCTTGAGGTATATCTGAAGGAAAAAACACATCAAAATTACAATCTTCATCGCTTAATGCATCTACCTTAAAAGTTCCAACTAAACTTTCTTTATGCTTACCACTCCACAATGCTGTTGTTTCATCAGTAATATCATCTTGGTTTGCATATACCAAGTACATTTTGTATTCTACCGGTTGGTTTAATTTTACACGATTTTGAAAATCTTCTTTTAAAAAATCACTACTTGCATTTTTTATCTGCATTTCGTTTAAGTATTTTACACCCTCACTTGGAACTAATTTCCATCTTGCTGGCAAATAATCTTCACTCCCTGCTTGTTTAAAATAAAAAGTATGTATGCTAAAAAACGGAGTATTTGCAACACTCTTGCTAATGCCTATTTTATCAGTATATGCAACAAAATTTCTATATGAATCGACTTCTTGTATCATTTTACTTATTTTTTCTTGATCAACTCTACCATTAACTGGAAGTCTCATTTCAAAAAACTGACCAAATTCTTTAGGATTTTTTGCAAAATTTATTTCTGTATTTAACATTACCATAGTCCAAGAGGCAGAGTCTTTGGGACTAGTAATTCTAATAGCCATACCTCTTGTTTTGCTTTTATCATCTTTAAAAGCTCCGCCCAAAGAATACCTTACTTGAATTGGTAATTTTTTCTGCATCAACAAAGGCACGTCAATTTCTCTATTGATTGATTGAGCTGGTTCAAAAGACCCCATAGCACAAAAACCCTTTGCGTGGTTAACTTTTGCTTTTGGATTTTTAGGATCTGCATTGAGTTGGTAAAAAATGTCTGCTATTTTTTGCGCATCATACTCTACATCATTTGCATAAACAATGCCACTTAAGCAACAAGCCACCAAACAAGTGTTAATATATTTTTTCATTAAAGCTCCTAATTTTAACTTAGGAGATATTGTAATACCTAATTATAAATAATAATTTATATCAATTAAAATAAATAATGCTTTGCTATAAATTTTCCACCATATAAAAATAACTCGGCACTTTCATTTTTACATATGGCTTAACATAAGCATTTTGGTAAGCACCCTCTTCCTCTACTTTATAAATTTCCCCCACGGGTATTCCTGAAAAGAAAATCTCATCTAAGCCACTTGTATAGACTTTATCTCCGATTTTAAGCTCAAGCCATTTAGGGATATACTTAACCAAAACATAATCATTTCTACCATGAGCTATACCTGGTGCTTGCTCTTTGCCTATATATACAGAAAAAATACATTCCTCATCACCTTGTAAAAGCCCCAAAGCTCTGCCATTTTTTTCTATCACGATACCCGCTGTATAGCCATTATAAATCAAACCTTTGATTTTTCCCTTATAGTCAATATCAAGCCAAACCTTATGATAATCACTAATTTGCGCATAAGAAGTTGCCTTAACTAAACTCACATTAGGATAATAAAAACTTGAGTTTTTATCACTTAAAATATTATTTAATTCATTGGCAAAATTTTTCATATAAATGTTGTTTTTTTCAAGCTCAGCATTTCTTTCTCTTAAATGTCTAATCTCTTGAGCTTGATTGAAATGTTCATTAAATTTATTTTTTAGAAGTTCAAGACTTTGAGAGAATTGATTAACAATAGCAATATTTAAATCTAAAACATTTCGCTTTATTACATCACCATAATAAAACGAAATGAATACCAAAAAAGATAAGATTAATACGCTAAGAATTTTACTCTTCATTCGTTAGTTGATGCAATAATGAAATTTCTTCTAAAGCCTTACCCGTTCCTTTTGCAACTGCTAAAAGTGGTTCATCAGCTACATAAACTGGAAGTTTTACAATTTCTGATAGATACTTATCAAGTCCGCGTATCAAAGCTCCACCGCCAGTTAAAACAACACCATTTTCAACAATATCTGCCGCAAGATCAGGTGGCATCATTTCAAGAACAATTTTTAACGCATCAGCAATTTCTTTTAAGTGCTCACGCATTGCCTCTCTTACATCTTCACTTGTTAATTCAATCCTATTTAATAAACCTGTTACTTGATCGCGTCCTTTAACTACCATAGAAAGTTCTTTTGGAAGTTGCACTGCTGAACCTATGGCGATTTTAATCTCTTCGCCTGTTCTTTCACCTATAACAAGGTTATATTTTTCTTTTACATAATTTACTATACTAGTATCAAGTTTATCTCCTGCTGTGCGGATTGATTTTGATATTACAAGTCCGCCCAAAGAAGTTACTCCAATCTCTGTTGTACCCCCACCAA
The DNA here is from genome assembly GCF_014931215.1 of Campylobacter sp. 2014D-0216. Taxonomy (NCBI): domain Bacteria; kingdom Pseudomonadati; phylum Campylobacterota; class Epsilonproteobacteria; order Campylobacterales; family Campylobacteraceae; genus Campylobacter; species Campylobacter sp. 2014D-0216. The sequence continues at coordinate 1,446,588 of NZ_CP063089.1, forward strand.
TATCAACCACCAAGCTTCCTTGAGGCTCTCTAACTGGTAAATTTGCACCAATAGCTGCAGCCATAGGTTCTTCGATCAAAAACACCTCTCTAGCGCCCGCACTTAAAGCACTTTCTCTTACAGCTTTTCTCTCAACCTGAGTTAGACCATAAGGCACTGAAATGATAATTCTAGGTCTTAAAAAAGATTTTCTTCTATGAGTTTTTTCTATAAAATAACGGATCATTTTTTCAGTCATATCAAAATCAGCAATCACACCATCTTTCATAGGACGGATCGCTTCGATATTACCCGGTGTTTTACCCACCATTTCTTTAGCTTCTTTTCCCACTGCTAAAATTTTTACTCTACCATATCTTTCACGCTCTACCGCAACCACCGATGGCTCATCAATAACTATACCTTTGTCTTTTACCAAAACCAAAGTATTTGCAGTACCTAAGTCAATACCCATATCACTTGAAAAAAATCCAATTATTTGATCTAAAATCATTCTCAGCCTTTAATTTTTTTATTTTTTATAAATAAAGGTTTAGCACCCTCTTTGATCACTTCTTTTGTAATGACTATGCTATATCCATGATATTCTGGCAAGTCAAACATCAAATCCACCATCATTTCTTCAATAATACTTCTTAAGCCTCTAGCACCTGTTTTACGCTCTAGCGATAGCTTAGCAATTTCTCTTAAAGCATCATCTTCAAATTTTAATTCCACATTATCAATAGCAAAAAGCTTTTGATACTGTTTAATAATGGCATTTTTTGGCTCTGTTAAAATACGCACCATACTCTCTTCATCAAGCTCTTCCAAAGAAGCCAATACATGCAGTCTTCCTATAAGTTCAGGAATAAGTCCAAAATGTACCAAATCATCAGGTTCTAGTCTTTGCAGTAAGGCTTCTTTTGTGTCTTTTTTATCATCAGTAAAAAAGCCCATGACATTATCACCTAGTTTTCTTTTAATGATATCACCAATACCATCAAAAGCACCCCCGCAAACAAATAAAATATTGGTCGTATCAATTTGTATAAAATCTTGATTAGGATGTTTTCTACCACCCTTTGGCGGGATATTCACCAAAGAACCTTCAATGATTTTAAGTAAAGCTTGTTGCACACCTTCTCCGCTTACATCTCTTGTAATAGATCGGTTTTCTCCCATTCTTGCAATTTTATCAATTTCATCGATAAATATAATTCCTTTTTGAGCTCTTTGCACATCACCATCTGCGGCCTGCAAAAGACGCGTTAAGATATTTTCAACATCTTCCCCTACATAACCTGCTTCTGTTAAAGAAGTTGCATCACAAATTGCAATAGGCACATCTAAAAATCTTGCCAAAGTTTGTGCTAGTAAAGTTTTCCCACTTCCAGTTGGACCCACTAGCAAGATATTAGACTTGGCTAATTCTGTATCATCATCTTCCAAATCCGATTTAAAAAGTCTTTTATAGTGATTATACACCCCTACACTAAAGATTTTTTTAGCTCTATCTTGTCCGATGACATATTTATCTAAATACGCTTTCAACTCCTTAGGAGTTATATCTTTAAAATTCTCTTTATCTACTTCTTTGTTTTTTAGTTCTTTTTCTTCTCCAAAGAAAATATTACAAGCACTTTCAGCACAGTATTCACAAATGAAAGCATTATTATAATCATTGACCAAAATTCTTCTTTCACTTGTTTCTATTTCGTTGCAAAAACTACATCTTTTAACCATGGTTTTTTTCCTTATATATAGGAATTCCTCTTTTTGTTTCTAAAATAAAATTGCACATTTTTTTAACATTTTCACTCGAGGTATTTTCCAATAAATTTAAAGCATTGTCTTTTAAATTTCCTTGTCTGAATAAAAATTTAAAGGCCCTACTTAATACATCCACTTCATCTTTATCAAAACGTCTTCTTATACCCACCAAATTCAAGCTTCTAATACTTGCACGGTTGCCCTCAGCTAGACAAAATGGCACCACATCTTGAGAAAGCGCACTAGCGCCTGCTATCATACAACCCTCGCCCACTTTAACAAACTGATGAATAGGGGTAAGTCCACCCACTACAGTATAATCACCAAGTTCTACATGTCCTGCTAAAGTGGCATTATTTGCTAAAATAATATGATCTCCCAAAATACAATCATGTGCAATATGCGAATAAGCCATGATAAAAGCATTATCGCCTATTCTTGTAAAACCATCGCCTTTAGCTGTACCCGAATTAATAGTCACAAATTCTCTAATAACCGCATTTTTTCCTATAATAACACCTGAATTAATTTCATCTTTATAGGAAATATCTTGCGGAATATCTCCCACTATAGCATAAGAAAAAACTTTTGAATTCTCACCTATAGTCACATTAGGCAAAATTCTCGCACCTTGCTTAATAACACTGTTTGCACCTATATTAGCATTTTTTCCAACATAAGCATAGGCTTCTACCACCACATCATCTGCTATGATAGCCCCATCTTCTATAACTGCACTTGGATGTATTTTGCTCATTATTTATCTACTATCATGGCTTTAAGTTCAGCTTCTGCAACTAATTGTCCATCTACAAAAGCTTTTCCTTGAAAAATCCACATATTTCCACGATTTTTAACAACACTCATTTCATAATCAAGTCTATCACCAGGACGCACAGGATTTCTGAATTTAGCATTATCAATTCCTGTAAAATAAACCACTTTTTCGCTTGGATCCACTTTATCGTCCATACTTTCAAAAGCCAATACTCCACCAGTTTGCGCCATACCTTCTAAAATCAGTACTCCTGGATAAATTGGATGGCCTGGAAAATGTCCCATAAAAACATGATCACTGATACTAATATTTTTATAACCTCTAACAACTTCTTTGTTTTTTAATTCCACGATTTTATCAACAAGTAAAAATGGATACCTATGTGGTAAAATTTTTTGAATTTGCATTACATCTATCATAAATTTAGCCTTAAAATATATTCAAAATTCAGATTTTACAAAAAAAATATTAATAAACTAATTAAGTTTTATAACTTCACTATCTTTTCTCTACTGTCAAAATAAATTTCACTTTTAGCTATAAATTCATATGACCCTTTGTTGATTTTTTCCACAATCACAAGCGGAGAAAGATCATAAGCTCCAAAGTGCTTTTGTCTTATTTTAATTTCTTGTTCCACTTTTAAGGGGTTTTGCAAAAAGTCTTCAAAATCCCTAAAACGCATTTTACACAAACTATTTAGGTAATCAAAACTCCATAGATTAATCTCATCTTTTACACTTTTATAATGCTTCAATCCTTCTTCTAAAATACTGAATTTAGTATATGAATTTTTAAAGTGTGAATAAAATAAAACATGGGCTTTTATAGCTTGTTTGTTTTGTTTTATCAAAGCTCTTAACAAACGATAATTTAAAAATTTCTCTCTTTGGATTGCAAACTGAATGCCTTTTTTTTCTAAATTTTTAACTTGATTGTATAATTTGATTTTTTCTTCTATACTTGAGGGCAATACTTGTTTGTTAATAGGACTCATAAGCTCATCAATAAAAGCTTTTTGACTTTTTTGCTTCGCAAGCGCATAAATACAACCACAATAATTTTGATGATAAAGCATATCTTGCTTAGCTAAGGCAAATTGTCTTTGCGTGCCTCCATTTTTTCTAAAATCAGGAGCTAAAAACTCTATGCCAAATTTATCACATTCTTTTTGTAGCGCTAGCTTTAATTGCTCCAAATCTTTTTTTGGAGAAGTTAAAAGGGTTGTAGTAAGCCTTTTTTCTCCTATTTTTTGAGCAAATTCAACGCTTTTTTGCATTCTAAAATCAAAACAAATTTGACATCTAGCGCCTTTTTCAGGCTCATCTTCATAACCTTTTACACTCTCAAGCCATTTTTCATATTCATACTCGCCTTTATATAGCTTAATACCTAATTTATCACAACTACGCTTAACATCTAAAAATCTAAGCTCATGCTCGCTATAAGGATGAATATTTGGATCATAAAAATATCCGATGATCTTCTCATCAGGATAAGCTTTGCTTAATTCTTGTATAAAATAATGACTATCAACACTACAACAAATATGAACTAGCATAATTCTTGTAACACCTTAAAAGCATGATCTTTAGCTCTTACGTTTTTATATATTTTTGCAATATTTCCATCTACATCGATCACAAAAGTAGATCTTATAAGTCCTTCATATTCTTTGCCATAATTTTTCTTTAAACCCCACGCTCCATAAAGTTTACAGATTTCTTTTTCACTATCGCTTAATAAAATATGCTTTAAATCATATTTTTTTATAAAATTTTCATGCGACTTCACACTATCAGGACTAACACCTATAATCACAGCATTTTGTTCCAAAAAAACTTCATAATGTTGACTAAACTCGCAAGCTTGTGTAGTGCAACCTGGGGTGTTATCTTTTGGATAAAAATACAAAACAACCTTTTTTCCTAAAAAATCACTTAATGAAATTTTCACACCATCTTGATTTAAAAGCTCAAAAACCGGTGCCTTATCTCCTACTTGCAACTCTTTCATTTGTTACCTTTTGATCTTAATTTTTCTACGCTTTCTCCTCCAAAAGCAATATCATAAGGCTCAATGCTTTCAAGCATAATCACTATATTTTGTTTTGGCTTATTGTATTTTGTATGCAAAAGCTCTGTGATATCTGCTATTAATTCTTCCTTTTGCTCTTTACTAAAATCTGGCTTAGCTAACTTGATATTAATAATTGGCATACTTTTTCCTTTTTTATAAAATAAAGAATTTTACTATATTCTAGCAATTATTAGTATATTTTTGATAAAATTGATTTTATTTTCAAGAAGGACCAACTTATGATTAGGGCAAAAAAAATTTGGATGGATGGAAAAATCATTGATTTTGAAGATGCAAAAATTCATGTTTTAACACATTCATTACATTATGGAAACGCGGTTTTTGAAGGAACAAGAGCTTATAAAACGCAAAATGGATTGGCGATTTTTAGACTAAAAGAACATACCAAAAGACTTTTAGAATCCGCAAAAATCACTTTAATCAACTCTCCTTATTCGCAAGAAGAACTTGAAAATGCTCAAATTGAACTTTTAAAAGCAAATAACTTTCAAAGCAATGTATATTTGCGTCCTTTGATTTTTTTAGGAGATGGCACTATGGGAGTCTACCATGCCAATGCACCTGTTAGGGTGGCTATTGCTGCATGGGAATGGGGTGCATATTTGGGCGAGGAAGGTTTAGAAAAAGGTATTAAAGTAAAAATTTCATCTTTTGCAAGAAATAGTGTAAAATCTAGCCTAGGTAAAGCAAAAGCAAGCGCAAATTACTTAAATTCCCAAATGGCTAAATTTGAAGCTATTGAAGCAGGATATGAAGAAGCTTTAATGCTAGATGAGGAAGGTTTTATAGCAGAAGGAACAGGTGAGTGTTTCTTTATGATAAAAGATGGAAAACTAATCACTCCTCCAAATGATTTTTCTTTAAAAAGCATTACGCAAGATACGGTTTTAAAAATTGCGCATGATTTAGGTATAAGCATAGTGCGTCAAAGAATTTCAAGAGATGAAGTTTATGTTGCTGATGAAGCATTTTTTACAGGAACTGCAGCAGAAATCACTCCAATTAATAATATAGACGCAAGAATTATAGGAAATGGAAAAAGAGGTGAGCTAACAACAAAGCTCCAAAATGCGTATTTTGATGTAGTTTATGGACGCAATGAAAAATACGCTTCAATGCTAACTTACATTTAATAAAGGAACTTAATGCCAGCTGATTTGAATGATTATTTTAACAAAAAAAACAATCAAAACAATAATAAGCAAAACTTGAATTTCAAAGCACCTGAATTTAACTTCAAAGGCTTTGGAAAATTTTCTCCACTTATTTATAGTGCAATTGCTATAATTTTAATTTTTGCGCTTTTTAAACCTTTTGCCATTGTTAATTCAGGTGAAATGGGGATCAAATCTACCACCGGTAAATACAGCCCTACTCCTTTAGAACCAGGACTTCACTTTTTTATGCCTGTATTGCAAAAAATTACCATCGTAGACACTAGAGTTCGACAAATCAATTACGCTTCAATTGAAGGTGTAAACGAAAATTTACATATAGGCTCAGGTGTGGTTAATAAAAACAGTATTTCTGTGCTTGATTCAAGAGGTTTACCTGTATCTATTGATGTAACTGTACAATATAGACTAAACCCTTTACAAGTGCCTCAAACTATTGCAACTTGGGGATTAAACTGGGAAAATAAAATCATCGATCCAGTAGTTAGGGATGTAGTAAGAAATGTTGTAGGACAATACACCGCTGAAGAACTACCAACTAATCGTAACACCATAGCAGTACAAATTGATCAAGGTATTAGAAAAACCATAGAAAGTCAACCAAACGAACCAGCAGAACTCCAAGCAGTACAACTTAGAGAGATTATTTTACCTATCAAAGTAAAAGAACAAATTGAAAGAGTTCAAATTGCCAAACAAGAGGCTGAAAGAACCAAATATGAAGTTGAAAGAGCCAACCAAGAAGCACTCAAAAAAGCCGCTTTAGCCGAAGGGGAAGCAAATGCTACTATTATTAGCGCTAAAGGTAGAGCAAGTGCTGTAAAAATAGAAGCCGATGCACAAGCATATTCTAATAGAGAAATCGCAAAAAGCTTAAATGCTCCTTTGCTTAGCTTAAAACAAATCGAAACTCAAAAACAATTCAACGAAGCACTTAAAGTTAACCAAGATGCTAAAATCTTCTTAACACCTGGTGGAGCAGTGCCAAATATTTGGGTTGATAGCAAAGATAGCAAAAAAACAAGCTCAATGGCAAACTAAATTAAAAGAGTGATAATGAACGTTCAACACATTCGAGAGCAAATGATTTTCTATACCACTCATTTGCACTTGATTGATTTTTTACTAATGGTTTTAGTTATATTTTTTTTCATTATCACTCTATTTATTGCTTTAATCATTAGAAATAAACCTGCTTTTGCTTTTACGGTAATTTTTTTAGGTTTTTTGTGCTCTAGCGCTATTGCATATTTAGGATATTTTTTAATCGACACCAAAGTAAGATCTAGAATCACTCATTTAGACAATGCACAATTTTTTGTGTATGATAATTCTTTAAGTGTAGATTATAGTTTAACCAACACTTCTAAAAATAATTTTAATTATTGTAAGTTAAAAGTAGAGGTATTTAAAAAAATTGATGATAATCATTCAAATTCTATAGAAAAAATTATACACACCATCAAACCACTAAGAAGTAAATCTAGCATCATAGAAAAAACAATAAAACCAGAACAAACTATTAACTTAAAAACTAAATTTTCCGATTTTAATGAAGGTCAAGATTTTGACATTCAACTTCATTCAAAGTGCTTTTAATGGGATATTTTACTATTTTTCATATTCTGGTTATTTTCATGATGTTAGCTTCCACTGCTTTAGTTTGGATCTTACTTTACATTAAAGTGCAAAACAAAAAACATATGATTATTTTTTGTGTAATTAGTTTTGTTTTGGCTTTGATTTTAACAATTTCTTTATCATTAACTATAGACCAATACACCAAAAAAGCGAGCTTAAGCAACTTTTCAACCTATAGACGCTTAGCATCTGAAAGTATTATTGTCAAAGGTAGGGTAACCAACGACACCAACTTTAAAATTTCAGAATGCTTTTTAGAGCTTAGAATTATTGATGATTATAGAAAAAAAGAGGTTGGCGGAGAAATTTTTAATCAGCAAAATTTTGACAGTATCAAAAAAGCCAACCAAGAACAAAGAGATGTATCTTACAATATAAACATTGTTAAGTATCTTCCAGGCAATACATACAAAGACTTTTCATTTGAAGTGGCATTGCCACCCCAATTTCAAAGCTATAAAGTATTTAAACAGCTAAAATGTCGATAAGGATTATTGAATAAAATAATCCCCATCAAAACTAATCAATGAATACTTTCTTTCATTACCTATACTTGAAACCAACTCATTGATATCTAAGAAAGTTAAACTATCTGCACCTGTATACTCTCTAACTTCTTCAACATTTTTATTAGCAGAGATTAACTCTTCAAATGTTGGAGTGTCAATACCATAAATATCAGGAAATTTGATTTCTGGACATGCTATGGCTAGATGAATTTTTCTTGCCCCTGCCTGCCTTAAAAGAGCAATAATTTTTTTAGAAGTTGTACCTCTTACAACACTATCATCAATCACTACTATATCTTTACCTTCTAAAACTTTTTTCATAGGATTGAGTTTTAATTTAACTTTTAAATTTCTCATTTCTTGAGTTGGCTCTATAAAGGTTCTTCCTACATAGTGATTTCTAACTATCGCCATTTCAAGCGGGATCTTTAAATACTGTGCAAATCCTATCGCAGCACTCACGCCACTATCTGGTACAGGCACTACAAAATCCACTTTCTCTTTAAACTTTTTAGCCAAGGCTTCACCCATTTTTTTACGTACTTCATATACGCTTTTACCTTCTATAATACTATCAGGTCTAGCAAAATAAATATACTCAAACGCACAAATTCTCGGATCAACTTGATCAAAAACCTGAATGCTTTCAATCTCATCACTACCTTGAGTAAAAATCAACATTTCGCCTGGTTTTACATCACGAATAAATTCAGCTTCTATTAAATCAAAAGCACATGTTTCACTTGCTACGATATACCCTCCATCTTTTAATCTACCTAAAGACAAAGGTCTAACCCCATAAGGATCTCTTACTACAAAAAGTTGATTTTTACTAGCCAACATAAAGCAATATGCACCTTTGCTTTGCGCTAAACTTTCTATAAATCTATCTTTTAGAGTTTCTTTTTTACTTTTGGCGATCAAATGTACTACATTTTCTGTATCCATATTAGAATGAAAAATCGCACCATTATCAATAAGCTCTTTTCTTACCGCTTCTTTATTGATTAAATTTCCATTATGCACCAAAGAAATATCACCCAAAGAACAAGTAGCAGCAACAGGTTGTGCATCATGCAAAGAAGAATTTCCAGCCGTAGAATAACGATTATGCCCAATAGCAATGCTACCTTTGAGCTCTGCTAAAATTTGCGTGTTAAAAATTTGCCCAACCTCGCCTTTAGCTTTATGTGTTTGAATATTTAAACCATCACTTACACTAATCCCGCTTGCCTCTTGCCCACGATGTTGCATCGCAAATAAAGCATAGTAAGCCACCGTACTTGCGTTTTTTGAATTAATTACTCCAACTACTGCACACATTTAAATTCCTAAACAATCATCTATATCATACAAGCCATTTTCTTGAGAAACTAGCCATTTTGCACATTTTATTGCACCTTTTGCGAAAGTAGCTCGTGATGTTGCGGTATGATTTAATTCTATAAATTCGCCTTCATTATAAAAACCAACCCTATGCGAGCCAACTATATCACCACCTCTTAAACTCATTACTGCTATCTCATCTTTACTTCTTTGTCCGATGATTCCATCTCTCCCACTCACTCTGACCTTTTCTAAGTCTAAATTTCTAGCCTTTGCAACACTTTGTGCTAAAGTCATAGCAGTACCACTAGGAGCGTCTTTTTTCTTATTATGATGCATTTCTAGTATTTCTATATCAAAATCCCTTAAGGCTTCGCTTGCCAAATAAGAAAGTTTTTTTAAAATTGCAACACCTAAAGACATGTTGGTAGCATAAAGAATAGGCATGGTAATGCTCGCACTTTGCATCAATTCATTTTGTTTAGCATCTAATCCTGTTGTGCCTATTACCAAAGGCTTGGGATTGCTTCTTGCATATAAAAGCAAATCCTCACAACCTTTTGGGGTAGAAAAGTCAATTATCACATCACATTTTGCGAAAAAATCCTCATAACTTGAGCCTTGATCAAACAAGGCACTTGACTTTGCAAACTCATCGCCTTCTAAACAAAACCTTATTTGTGTACCCATACGCCCACTACTTCCATGAATTCCGATATTTATCATTTAAAATCTACCTTTTTAGAATTTGGAAAATTGTAGCGTTTATTTATTTAAAAGCAAATAACACTTTTGATTAATCATCCCATTTTTGACCTAGAAAATTTCCATTCCTATCAAAAAACATTTCCATATTATTACTAAGTTTGATTTCATATCCAAAATCTTCCCAATCTACATCAACGATAAACGCACCTGGAAAAGAACTTTGAATTTTATCCATGATAGGTTTAGATAGACCATAATAATTTTGCGCATAAGGATATGCTTGTTGCATAGGCTCTTGATAATATTGCGCGTTAGGTTGATTTTGCATTGTATTTGCACTTAAGAAAGTAGCCAAAGTAGCACTTATGATTAATATTTTTTTCATTTTAGATTCTCCTTATATTTTTTGTAGGAGAATCTTAGTTAGTTTATGTGAAATTTATGTGAAGACTAATGTAAACTTTCAATATAAGCTAAAGCACTGAGTGCTGCAACTGCACCATCACCTGCGGCGCATATTACTTGCTTAGGAGCATCTTTTCTCAAATCTCCTGCTGCGAACAATCCTGCAATATTAGTTTGCATTTTAAGATCCACATTTACTTGTCCACCTTCTTCCATTGTACATAAAAATTCACCATTATCTTGCTTTAAAATTTCATTTCTTACATTTAAACCCACAAAGGTGAAAATTCCAGGCACATCAAGTTCTCTTTTGCTGCCATCTTTCATTCCTATTTTGATCTTATTAACACCCATATTATCACCACAAACTTCATCTACTACTGCATTAGTGATTAATTCGATCTTATCGTTGTTTTTAACTTTTTCCACGGTAGAAGGAGCAGCTCTAAATTCATCTCTTCTGTGTATTAAATACACTTTTGAGCATATATTTGCTAAATACAACGCCTCTTCTAAAGCAGTATCTCCACCACCTAAAACAGCAACTTCTTTATTTTTATAAAAAAAGCCATCGCATGTTGCACAAGTACTTACACCTTTTCCAAAAAATTCATCTTCGCCTTTAAAACCCGCACGACGCGGTGTAGAACCTGTACACACAATCACAGCTTTTGCCTGCTCGCTTTTTCCACCTTCTAACTTTATAGTAAAACTGCCATCATCATTTCTACTAACTTGCTCAACTCCCACCATTTCATGTTTCAAGCCAAAACGCATACATTGTTCATTCCATGGAGCCATAAAAGAAATTCCATCTAAAACCTGTGCAACACCGGGATAATTTTCGATTTCAGAGCTAGAAGTAATTTGCCCCCCGGGCATACCTTTTTCAAACATAACAACGTTTTTTAATCCACCTCTAGTAGCGTACAAACCAGCACTTAAGCCCGCAGGACCACCACCTATAATAGCTAAGTCTAACATATTATCTTCCTTATAATTTGTATTTATAAGTATTATACAAATTTTTCTTTAATTATAAATAATAAAAATTATTAAATAGTAAAAAATGTGAGAAAAAGCCACAAAAAGTGGCTTGAGATTATAAAAGTGAGTTTAGTTTATCTGCTAATGCTTGTTTTGATTGAGCGCCCACTAGCTGATCTACCACTTCGCCATCTTTAAAGAAAATAATAGTCGGGATAGATCTTACACCAAATTGAGCAGCCAAATCACCTTGCTCATCTGTATTAACTTTACAAATTTTAGCTTTACCATCAAAATCATTTGCAAGTTCATCAATAACTGGAGCTAGCATTCTACAAGGTCCACACCATGGAGCCCAAAAGTCTACTAACGCAACACCTTCTTTTGCTTGTGCAAAATTTTCTGCTGTTAAATCAATATATTTTCCCATTTTTTCTCCTTTATTTTTTTAAATTCTATTGAATTAGAATAAATATTCTCTTAATAGCTAATGTTCTCTAGTAGTTTTATATCATCTTTGTATACACAAAGTAAATCTAATTGAAAATTTTCTTCTCCTTTGTGTTTCATAAAGTAATATTGTATTGTTTTTACAAGTTTATGATATTTTTTCACATCTAGTCGATATGCCACTTCATAATTACCTTGTGTGCTTTTTACTTCGATAAAATGTAAAATTTCATCTTTTTTAGCAATGATATCAACTTCTCCAAATTTAGAATGAAAATTTCTTTGAAGAATTTCAAAACCATGTTTTTTTAAATATTCACAAGCTAAATCTTCACCTTTTTTCCCAAAAAGATAGTGCAATAAAGCCATCTAATCTTCAATTCTCATCATAAAAACATCGCCTTGGACAAATTCTTGCTCTTGCAATTTTTGAATAAGTACTTGTATATTTTTCTCATAAGTTTGATGAGTGATGAAAAACAAAGTGCTGTAATCTTGTCTTTCTTTTTTTGGTTTTTGCAAAAAAGTATCGATGGAAATTTGATGCTCACTCATTAATTGTGTGATTTTTGACAAAACCCCTATTTTATCCAACACTTTTAATCTTAAATAATATCTTGTATAAATTGAATCTTTTTCTAAAAGTTCATAAGAAGTATCGTTTAAATATCCAAAAATGGCACTATTTTTTTCTTTTCTTGCAATGTCAATTAAATCTGCTATAACCGCACTTGCAGTTGCTTTGCCACCAGCACCTGGGCCATAATACAAACTTTCACCTAAAATATCCCCATAAACGCTAATAGCATTCATCACACCATCAACTTTAGCTAACATTCTATCTTTGCTTAACATAGCAGGATGAGCTCTTAGCTCTATTTTTCCCTCTTTAATTTTAGCAATACCCAAATGTTTTATGGTATATTCAAATTCTTTTGCAAAATAAATATCCTCATCACCAACCTTGCTAATACCTTCGATCAAAATATCTTCAGGTTTTACTCTTAAGCCATAAGCGATATTAGCCAAAATCAAAAGTTTATGCGCTGCATCAAAACCTTCGATATCAAAAGTTGGATCCGCTTCAGCATATCCTAATTCTTGAGCTTTTTTCAAAACCTCATCAAATTGGGCATCATTTTCAGCCATTTTACTTAAAATGTAATTGCTAGTCCCATTTAAAATACCCTGAATTGAAACGATATTATTAGCGCTTAAACCCTCTTTTAAAATTTTAATGATAGGAATTCCGCCTGCCACACTAGCTTCATAACCAAAAGCTGTGTTTTGTGCTAATTTCTCAAGCTCATAGCGATGATAAGCAAGCAAAGCTTTATTGGCAGTCACAACCGCTTTTTTTCTCTGTAAAATCTTTGAAATTAATTCAAAAGGTAGCTCTATACCACCCATTAATTCTACAAAAACATCAATATCATCACGATTTAAAATTTCATCAATATCATTTACCACAGGAATTAAGGCATTTGGTTTTGCACTTCTTGCTAAAGCGACCACCGGAATAATTTTCTCATCACATCTTGCTTTGATTAATTCTTGATTTTTTAATAATGTTTCAACAACAGCACTTCCAACTGTCCCATAGCCTAAAATTGCGATTTTCATTTTATTCTCTTAAATATTTTTTGATATTTCTAGCAGCCTGACGAATGCGATTTTCATTTTCTATTAAAGCGATTCTAACATACTCATTACCTGCCTCACCAAAACCTACTCCCGGACTTACTGCAACATTTGCCTTTTGTAAAAGTTGTTTAGAAAATTCCATACTACCAAGATGAGCTTTGCTTTGCGGAAGTTTTGCCCATACAAACATACTTGCATTTGGTCTTTTTAATTCCCAACCTGCTTGATAAAATGATTCTAGCAATACTTCCAACCTTTTTGCATAAGTTGCTTTGATCTCTTCAACACAAGTTTGATCTCCATCTAAAGCAATAGTTGCGGCAACTTGTATTGGAGTATACATACCATAATCAAACCATGATTTAATTTTCTTCAAAGCACTGATTAAGCGTTTGTTTCCCACAACAAAACCTACGCGCCAACCCGCCATATTATAAGATTTTGAAAGTGTATAAGTCTCTACTGCTACATCTTTAGCACCTTCAACTTCAAAAATAGAAGGGGTCTTATAAGAACCAAAAGTCAAGTCCGCATAAGCAATATCAGAAATAATATAAAATCTTTCTTTTTTTGCCATAGCTACTAATCTTTCATAAAAGCTCTTTTCCACAGTAACAGTTGTAGGATTGTGTGGAAAATTTACCACCACATATTTTGGACGTGGAATACTCTCATGCAGAGTTTTTTGCAAATTTTCAAAAAAAGTATTTTCATTTAACTCATAATTCTCATTAAAATCAAAATTCATTGTCGCTACATTGCCACCTGCAATGATAAAAGCCTGGGTATGAATAGGATAAGCAGGTGTAGGCACAATAGCCACATCGCCCGGATTAATCACTGCTCTTGCTAAATTTACAAAGCCTTCTTTAGAACCCATCGTTGCAACCACTTCACTTTCAGGATCTAAATCAACATTGTATTTTCTTTTATACCAGTTGCAAATCGCGAGTCTTAGTTTATAAATTCCACTCGAAGCAGAATAACCTGAAGTTTTGTCTTTATTTGCACTTTCACAAAGCTTATCTATGATATGCTGCGGGGTTTTTCCATCAGGATTTCCCATAGAAAAATCTATTATATCCTCCCCTGCTCTTCTTGCCGCCATTTTAATTGCATTAACTTCAGCAAAAACATAATTTGGAAGTCTTTCTATGGTATTAAAATGAATTTCATCAAACATTGTCCGTCCTTTTTAGCGTCTTAAGTAAATTTTTAAACCCCTTTTAATATTATCAAGGCTAAACATATCCCCTATAATAGCATATTTTGCTCCTAATGGGATATTAACATTAATTTCGTTTTGTTTATGTGTATTTTCTACGCCTTGAATAAAATTTAAGTTTTTATCTAAAAATTGAATTTTACAAAACCAAGAATCAAGATTATGCGCACTTAATTCCATGCTTTTTGCACCTTGTAAATCAACAATATATTCTCTCAAAGGTTTACTAAGCTGAATGATGGTATTAAGAGGAATTTGGGTATTGATTTTAGGCTTTGCTTTTGAAAAATCTAGCTCGTATTCATAGTTTAATTCAGAAATTTTAAAAATATCCTTAATAAAAACAGAACTTGATAATAAAGCTTTATAAAAAACCCCTGGATCAAGCATATATTGAGAATCTACTGCTAGTTTATAAGTGATATAATTTTCTCTTAAAGTCAACTCTGTAGGTATAAAATATACATAACCTAGCTCATTTAAAGTGTCGTTGATAGTTTTAAAAAATAAAACCGAATCAGCCTGTGCCTTAAAACTAAAGGTGAGAGTTTTTGGCTCATTTAAAATAAAATTAGCCAAAGAATTGGTTTTTAAAATTTGCGATATGGTGTAAATATCAACATTGCCATACTCATCTTTATAATCATTTCTTGCAAACAAAAGCTCCAACTGTGCGTTTTTAGAGTCATCATTAACAATATGTCGCGCTACTTCTAAGGCGCTTAACGCAAAAGCATTAAGCGTTAAAACTATAGAAAATATGAAAATTTTTACCATAATTTTCCTCTATTTTCTTTAATAAATTCAGCTTTAGTGATTTGTTTGATTTTTCCATCTTTAATCATTAAAAACTTAGATACTCCATTTTTAAATTCTAAAGTTTTATTGTTTTCATCATTCAAGCTAAATGCAGCGTGCCCTGTAGTAATAAGCATATCCTTATCTAAAGACAATACATAATCATTTTTTATCGTCAATGAAGTTTTTCTATAGTTTTTTAAATCTATCATTCCAAGCCAAAGTTCTGCGCTAGGCTTTATCACACTTTCATTCAACAAAACTACTTCTTTATTTATCAAAGTTGAATTATCTTCAGTGCTTTTGGTACTTTCAATTAATTTTGTATGATTTTGATCAATATCCAAATTAATAGCATTAGTTTCATTGCTTTCGTTGTTTTCTTTTGGAATAGAAATTTCATCTAAAAAGAAATTAGGCATATGGCTTTCATTTTCATCTATTTTTTCTTCTAATATAATTTGTTCTTGGTTTAAAACATTAGTAGTATTTTCATCAAGAATGGAACTTTGAAAAAATCTCGAAACACCCCAAGCCAAAGCTACTATCAAAAGCACCACCACAATGATAACAACATACCAAACACTTGAACTTTCTTTGGTGTATGAGTTCATTCTCGGTGAAATATGTACTTGGTTTTTTCTTTCTATGCCATTTTCTTCTAAATAAGCATGATATTCTTCTAAAAAAGTGGAAAAATCAAGCTCATATTCTCTTTGTAAAATTTTTATAAAACCGTTTACATTAAAACGAGATAAAGATTTAAAATCTTTATTGATGATGTACTCAAGACAAGTTAATTCTATCTGGGTTCTTTTTTGAACTTCTAATAAATTTAAATCTTCTAATTTTTTCCAACTATCCATTTTTCATCCTATCGCAAAGTATTGCAAATGCTGCACTTACATTTAAACTATCAAAATCATTGTGCATTTTTATACCCACACACTCATCACACTTTTTAAGCACCTTAAGAGCTATACCAAAACCCTCGCTCCCCATAATTAAAACCTTTTTTTCTTTTGCTTTGATGGTATGTATATCACTGCCCCCACTTGCACTAGCATAAATATAAAAGCCTTTTTGTTTTAATTCATTGATCATACTTAAAACATCATCATTTAAAACTATCTTCATATCCAACGCTGCACCGCTGCTTGCGCGAATAACCCCATCAATGGCCACACTTTTTGCCACTAAAATTACACCATCAGCACCAAGCGCATAAGCACTACGGACAATAGCACCGATATTTCCCACATCGCTAATATTGTATAAAATAACTATAAAGTCTTTGTCTTTTAAACTTTCAAAAGAACTAAACTCATACTCGCTAATATCCATTAAAAAACCCTGATGATTTCCACCTCTTGCTAAACTTTGAGCGGTTTTAAAATCAAGTTTTTTGATTTTTTTAGATACTTTAGCTATTTTGGAAAACTCAGCTTTTTCACATTCTTTTGCTAAATAGATTTCGTTAATTTTTTCCTTGTGTTTTTCTAAAATATAAAAAAACACTTGCTTACCATAAACTATCATTCTTCAATGATAGCTAATTTCAACTTAAAAGCAGTTTTTGATAATTTTCTTTAGGTGATTTTGCATTGATTTTTGAAAGCAATTTTGCTTTTGCTTTTAAAGGCAAATCAAGCTCATAAATATCTTGCTCACACAAGGTGTTTTCATGAAATTGTTTTTCTTTAGCATTTACAACCACACACCATTCACCACGCAAATCCATTGTTTTTAAGCATTTTAAAACATCTAAAGCGCTAGATCTTAACTTGGTTTCAAATTTTTTTGTTGCTTCTTTTATGATAAAAATTTCTCGTAAAGAGTCAATTTTACTAATTTCTTCTACCAAATTTAATATTCTTGTAGGCGCTTCATATACTATACTAGGATAAGGATTAAGCATTAATCTTTCGATATCTTTTTGTCTTTGTGGATTCTTGTTGGCCAAAAAACCCATAAAAATAAATTCTTTTTGACAAAGTGCACTTGAAACCAAAGCAAGCAAGGCAGCATTAGAGCCTGGTAAAACCTCATACTGAATATGGTGTTTTATCGCATAATCAACAAGAAACTGTCCCGGGTCACTAATACCTGGCATACCCGCATCACTTAAATACGCGATATCTTGATCAAAAAAATTCTCATCTATCTTTGCTAAAAAGTCTTTCTCATTATGAGTATGCAAGGCGATATATTTATCGGGTTTAATTTCTAAACTAAATTTTTCGTTAAGAAGATGGATTAAAGATTTGCAAACTCTTGTATCTTCGCACAAAAAGAGTTTGCATTTTTGTAAAATTTCTAAAGAATGAAAAGAAATATCGTTTAAATTTCCTATGGGCGTAGGAATAAAATATAACATTATTGCATTGCGTATTTTTTCTTAAATTTCTCTACACGACCCGCAGCATCAACGATTTTTTCACTACCTGTAAAGAATGGATGGCAGTTTGAACAAATATCAACTTTAATTTCTGATTTATTTGACTTAGTAGTAAAAGAATTTCCACAAGCACAACTAACTTTGCATTCTACATATTCTGGATGAATTTCTTTTTTCATTGTTTATCCTTTTTCAAAACATTAAGGCGTAATTATATAAATATTTATATAAAAAATAGCTAAATTTAAGCGTGTTTTTAAATTATAAACTTAGAAGCAACCCCGATTAATGCTGTTTGTGCTTTAAGGATAAAATTTGCTTGCAATTTTGCCTTTTTGACTTTTTCCTCTCTTTCTTGCTGCGAAAATCCTCCTTCAGCACCCACTAAAAAAACCCATTCTTTAGGATCAAAACTCATCAAATCTTCACCATCAAAATCAATCAAAACGATATTATCATAAGCTTGCTTGAATGTTTTAAAATCATCAAAGCATTCAAGCTGCATCAAAGAAGCACGTCCACACTGCTGAGAGGATTCTATTAAAATTTTTTCCATTCTTTTAAAATCTAACTTGAAATTTTTTTGCGAGAAGTCCATATAAACCAAAGAAAGTTTCGCAACTCCAAGTTCATTTAAAAAAGGTAAGGTTTTTTCTATGGTTTTTGGATCAATCACTGCTAAAGCTAGATGAAGATAAGACTTTAGCTCCTGCTTATCTTCTTTTTTATCTTGCAAACTTAATACACAAGATCGTCTAGAAAGCTCGATACACTGATAAGTATAAGCAAACCCATCTTTTAAATTTTTTAATGTGATACACTCATTAAGCTTTATTCTTCTAGCTTTTAAATGTAAAAAAGCTTCGTTATTTAATTCTATTTTGTCAGCACCGCTTTGTGAGTGAAATAAAAACTGCATTTAAAGATAAAACCTTTGAAGCAAATAAGGCACAAAAAGTAAGCATATGCCCAAACACAAGATAAAAAAACTTAAAAATCTAAATTTGGCATAACGCTTAAACAACCTTGCTTTTTTAAATAGCACAAACTGATAAATAGCTAAAGCAAAAACTAAAATCCAACAAAGCCACATGGAAAGTATATATAAACTCAATTCAAAATGTTTTAAAGCCCAAAGCAAACTTCCAGTAAAAAGCGTGATTGCTAAAAATAAATAATAAATTGGTAAAAACAAACGAATTCTTTTTATAAATATAAACTCTTGTGAAAAGCTACTTTGAGTTAAATACAAATAAAACAACATCAAAAAGCCGTTTGCATATAAACTATACACATGCAATGCTAGAAAAAATTCATAACTTTGATCCATCACTATCCTTGTGTGTTATTTTCATCTTGAATGTCATCATCAACAGGTATAGGCAGCGTATCATCATTGATTATCACATTAGAATCACTTTGCTCTATTTGCACCTGCTCAGTTTGCACTGGTCTTTTTATATTTGCACTCTCTTCGTTTGAACATGCCATAAAAAATAATACCGGAATCATCCATAATAATTTTTTCATCACACCTCCTTTTGATTGACAAAAATAAAATTCGCGTCTTGAAGCTTTTTAAAGAAATCTTTATCTTTCCATTCGTTACATATCGCCTGTGAAAACTCAATATCAGCTAAATTAATTTTTGGCAAAAACTCACTATAAGCATCTTCTCGAAAACCTTGGGCATAACCCGTTCTTGTTTCATGCACAATAATACTTTTTAAGCTTACACCTTGTTCACCATTCATCATTTTGGTTTTTAAAAGCAAGGTGTCAATCAGCACAAAAAACACGCGTACAAAATTTTCTGCGCTGACATTCACAGGTAAACTTACCCATCTTTGAGAGTGTTTTTTCATATCTTCTAAATAAGCTTTGTCATCATCTTGATATAAAGTAATAGCATGATCAAAACTATCGATAATTTGCTTAATTTCATCTTTTAGCAAACCAAAATCATACACCATTCCAGCATTATCAAGATATTGGCTTTCAAGTAAAATTTCTACCTTATAAGAATGTCCATGTATACTCGTTTTACATCGTTTGGAGCTACAAAATCTAACAATATGAGCATTTTCAAATTCAAACATTTTTCTAATAATCATACGCCTTCTTTATCTCCCCAAATTCTAATATGCATTCTATCAGAGTAATTATATCCATTTTTTATACAAAATTCAGCAACACTTAAGGCATTTTTAGAAATTTCTAATCCATTTGCACCCATAGGCATGCAAAAAACTTCATTTTTGCAAATTTGTAAGATTTCTTTGATTTCTTCTAGGGCTTTATTCTCCTCTAAAAAATCCCTATCTAAAACAAATTTATAAAAGCTATCTCTAGGATATTTTTTAAAAGCCTTTAAAGCTTTTTCATTAATTCTTTTTTCCTTTTTTACTCCGCTATTGCTTAACTTTACCCCTAAAGCAAAATAACACTTTTTATACAGTGGGTATTTTTCAAAATCAATTTCAATACTTGCATTGGTTTCAAAATGTACTTTAAAATCGTTTTCTAAAAGCAAATTAACAAAACACAAAAATTCTGGTTTTTGATAATTCAACAAAGGTTCTCCACCTGTAATGACAACTATAGCTTGGTGTGAATTTGCGAGTTTTACAACCTCATCAAAAAGTTCTTTTGCTTTATATGATTGATAACAAGCTTTAAATTCTTGAGTAAAAACCGCTCTAATGGTATCACACCCTAAAAGTATTTTAGAGTTTTGTTCTTTTTTCACCCCAAAGCCAATACAATTAAAATTGCACCCGGCAAATCTAACAAAAACAGCCAAATTTCCGCTATATTTTCCCTCACCTTGCAAGCTTAAAAAAGTTTCGACAACTTTCATTATCCACCTGTTTGATAAAAAGCTCTTGTTGAACTTTGATTGTTTTCATTTTCAGCCCATCTGTTTTTTTCTGATTTGTTTTTTATCACCGTTTTTAAAACCTCACATGCTCCTGCTATGTCTTTATTGCGTATAGCTTTTTTAATGCTTAAAGCCTCATCATAGTACAAACAAGGTATCAAAAGACCTTCAGCAGAAAGTCTTATGCGATTGCAACTATCACAAAAATCATGGCTATGTGGATCAATAATACCAAATCGATACCCATCTTCAAGCTCATAAATAGTCGCAGGCGCGTTAGGGGTTTTTTGTCCTTCTTTAAAAGAATATTTTTGAGCAATAATATTTAAAATATCTGCAGATTTTAATCCTTTTAAATCTCCATAAGCATGATAGTTTTCCATAAATTCTATAAAACGAATTTGGCTTTTGCGTGCTTTGGCAAATTCCAAAAGATCAATAAATTCACCATCGTTAATCCCTTTAAGCGCCACGGTATTAAATTTAACATTAAAGCCCAAATTTAAAGCCTCATCGATCCCATTTAACACATCTTTGAGTATGTTTTTTTGAGCTAACTTAAAAGCTACCTCTTCTTTTAAAGTATCTAATGAAATATTGATTCTTTTCAAACCTGCTTGTCTTAAATCTTTTGCTTGCTGTTTTAACAAAGAAGCATTGGTGGTAAGTGCTAAGTCTAAATCATGCTTATACTCACTAATCATTGCGATAAATTTATGCAAATCTTTTCTTACTAAAGGCTCTCCACCTGTAATTCGAATTTTTTTAACCCCCTCATCAATACAAACTTTAACAAACATGAAAAGTTCTTCAAAAGATAAAAGGTTTTCCTTAGCACTCCATTCAAATGGAGTTTTTGGCATACAGTAAAGACAGCGAAAATTACACCTTTGCGTTACTGAAATTCTTAAATAATCAATCACTCTTCCATAACTATCTACTAACATCAAAGGCCTTTATATTAATTTATTAAATTTTAAAATCAACTCTACTCTTCCCATACCTATACGCAAATCCTTTGCGATTTGTTCTATAGATTTTTTTTGATTAAAAAGTTCGATAACCTTTTGCTCTTCATTGTCATAACTTGGACTTAATTTAGTAAAGCTTTGAGTTTTTTGTTCTAAATTCAGCAAGCGATTTTTTTGCTCACTTTGAAATTCTTCTATCACTTCTTCTACTTCTTTTAAAGCACTTAAAATAGGAATAACATTTTGATTGATTTTTTGCTCTAAAACCTGCAAAAGTTCCTCTTTTAACTCTTCTTTAATCATTTCTGTGTCAATTTCTTCTTTTTCTTGTTCTTGCTCATCTACACTTTCTTTTTTTAAGTAATGATATTGTTTATTTAAATCTTCAATCATCTTGCCAAGTTCGTTAATCTTAGCGATATTTTCTTTTTCTTTAATCATCATATAAGCAAACATAGCAAAAATCAATAAAGCCACTATTAGCCATAACAATAAATCACTATCCATTTTCTTGCTCCTTTAAAATCTTAATCATCGCTCTTTGCATATTTGCAACAAAATTATCATACGCTAGTTCATCTTCAGCTTTTATTTGGGTAATTTTTGCTTCATTTTCACTTAATGCTTTAAAAAAAACGCTTACTTTTTGACCATTTAATTCAAACCTAGCATAGTATTCCTCATCTTGCACTAAACATTTGTCCTTAAACTGAAAATGTGCAAAATTTACCCCAACAACAAAGGCTTTATATTTTAAATCTGTAAATAATTTTGTTTTGTTAATATCGTTTTTGATCCAATACAATTCTTGCTTGATATCCATAAGCAAATCAAAAATAATCTGCTCGCCTTCACTAAATTCAACCCTTGCAGCAAGTTTTTTCCATTTACTTAAATTGACATAATTATTACTAGAAAGATACTCTTGCAAAAACTCATCATATCTTGTTTTACATTCTTCAAACTCCAACTCCAAAGAGCTTTTAAAAAAATTTATCTCCATAAAAGATCAACCCAAATAAAAATAAAAAATACTATACTCAAATAACCATTTAAAGTAAAAAACGCCTTATCGATTTTTGCGAAATTCTTTCTTACAATACGGTGTTCAAAAAATAAAATCACTGCGCTAATTATCACTCCCAAAAATGCAATATTACCTGTTGGAGCTACCCAAACAAACAACAACCAAAAAAGCACAGCTAGCACATGGCAAAATGCTGAAATAAACAAAGTCGCTTCTAGTCCAAATTTGGCAGGTATAGAATGTAGTCCTGTTTTTTTATCATACTCCATATCTTGCAAAGCATACAGCAAGTCAAATCCGGCCGTCCAAAAAGTAACACCCAAACACAAGATCACACTATAGATTTCGATTTTTCCTAAAACAACTATACTACCAGCAATAGGTGCAAGACCCAAACAAAAACCAAGTATCAAATGTGCCAAAGATGAAAATCGTTTAAAAGCTGAGTAAATAGCTAAGATAAAAAGCACCGGTAAAGATAATGCAAAAGCAAGTTTATTGATAAAATAACTCGCCAAAACAAACACAATAGCATTTAAGATAATAAACAACAAAATACTCGTTTTGCCAATACGCCCATCAATATTAGGCCTATTTGCACATCTTGGATTATTTCTATCAATATCCTCATCCATTAAACGGTTAATCGCCATTGCAAAATTTCTTGCACTTACTGCACAAATAACACCCAAAAATAAAGCTTGCAAACCAAACCATGTGCTATTTTTTGCAATAACAGAGGCCACAATCATCGATGTAAATAAAAATGGCAAAGCAAAAATCGAATGTTTAAAGACTATTAAATCCAATATATCTTTTAATTTTTCTTTTAATAAAGGCATTTTTTCTCTTTATAATATATTTTTGTTATGATTTTACTAAAATAATTTTAAATTTAGGATATTTTTACAATGTTTTTTGAATTTGCTCTCATTGGGACTACCGCAAGTGGCAAAACCGAACTTGCAAATAAACTAGCATATGAATTTAATGCGTGTGTTTTAAGCCTTGATAGTCTTTGTGTATACAAACAAATCAACATTGCTTCGGCAAAAACCGACCAAAAAACCTTAAACGAGCTTGATTATTTCGGTATTAATTTGCTTGATGTGGATATGCATTTTAATATTGCCTTGTTTTATAAAGAGTACGAAAAAGCAAAAAAATTTGCACAAGATAACCAACGAATTCTTATCATAACAGGTGGGACTAGTTTTTATTTAAAAGCTTTAATGGATGGCTTGAGTGAAAATTTCAAAGAAAGCCAAAGCACTCTAAGCAATCAAGCAATTTATGAACTAATGGTGCAAATTGATCCAAATGCAAAAATAGAAAAAAACGACACCTATCGCTTAAAAAAATGGCTAGGAATTTATGAACAAACCCAAAAAATTCCTAGTGAAGTTTTAAAAGAAACACGCAAAAAGGCTCCGATTGATAAGATTGATATTTTTGAAATCAGCTGGCACAAAGATCTTTTAGAAAAACGTATTGCCAAGCGTACGCAAAATATGCTTGATGAGGGTTTGATTGATGAGGCAAAAATGCTTTTTGATCATTATGATCATGACTTAAAACCACTCAATTCCATAGGTTTAAAAGAATGTAAAGATTTTCTAGATCAAAAAATCACCCAAAAAGAGCTACTAGAACTTATCATCATCCATACAAGACAACTTGCCAAAAGACAAAGAACCTTCAATAAAAAATTTACAAAAGAAATTTTGGATTATGAAAAAGCTTATATTGGTTTAAAAAATTATATTTTAGCAAAGACTCATGGCTGAGTGTTCAAAACACCCATTTTGTCTTTGCATAAATTTTGCCAATTACTTGTTGCATTAATGTCTAAACATTTTTGCAAACTTTGTCTTTGTTGATTTGTTTGATTTAAATCTTCATATACATTACTTTGCATATAAAACGCACGTGCACGCTCATCATCTTTTAAAGGATTTGCCAACAAATCTTTAAACAAAGTCAATGCTTTTTGTGCTTGATTGCTTTGTCTTAATGCTTTGATATAAATAAATTCCAAATCTGGGCTAAAAAGATTTACCCCTATTAAATTTTGATAATCAATTGCCTTTGGAGCATATGTTAAAATGCTTGTGATGAAATTATTTCTCTCACAATAACGCAAAAACTCATAATACAACTCTACCATACGATAATTCATCGGAAATTGCTCTAGTTTTTGCAAAGTTCTTATCATAGCATTATAATCTTGCAATTTAAGCTCAGCAAAAAACTTAATATAATTTGCTTCAAATTTTTCATTATCGCTGATAATGGTTCTTGTGTTTAAAATATCATTAATCATCTTTATAGCATTTTGGTAGTTCTTGTCCTTTAAAGCCAAATCTGCACTTTGAAGTTTATAAAAAATGATATCATCATTTTCATTTTCAATGATATATTTTTTTGCTTCTTCCATACGCGTTGTGCGCTTAAAGCACTCAAGCATTCGTTTTTTATTTTGAATTTTACTTCCTACATTATAAGCTTTAAAATCTTCATAAATTTTGACCGCATCTAAACACTCATCATTTTTTAATTTTTGATCTAAAACCAAAATCGCAGCCTGCTCTAATAATTTTTTAATTTCTTTGTTAGAATATTTTTCTATATCTTTTTGATATGCCACTACTTTTTCATAATTTTTTTCTTGAAAATACAATTCAACATTATCAAATAAAGCTTTACTAGCAATTTCACCGGCATACTTTTGCATAATCTCTTCATATCTTTGATGTAAAAAGCTTGCATTGGTATCTTTTAGATATAAGAAATTTTTATCTTGTGCTTCTTTAATTAAACTTAAAAATTCTCCTAAAGGAAATTCCTCTGCATATAAGTCAAGATATTTTTGTGCTTTTGTGTGTTCATTTGCATTAAGCAAAGACAAAGCAAGATCCTTAAGCACTCTTTCATATTCATTTTCAACCTTGCTTAAATGTGTGAAAATATACTCATAAATTTTAGAACTAATATCATACGCTCTATTATTGCTAAATGCCCTTGCTACTAGCAAAGAATTACCCAAATCACTCATAAAAAATTCAGGATTAGAGTCTAAAATTTTACTAACAAGCTCCTTAGCCTCTTTGACATTTTGCGTTTCTAGATAATTTCTTGCCAAAAACAATGCAGCTCTACTTGCCAAATCAGCATCTGGTGTAGAGTAATACACATCTTGATAAATATTATTTGCAGTATTTTTTTTACCCAAATGATACAGGTAGTCTGCATAATCAAGTAAAGCCATAATGGTGTATTTATCACCTTTATGCTCTGTATTTAAAGTATCGATGATGTATTCGACATTTGATCTTTGCGATAAGCCCATATAAATTCTCATCATAATATACATAACTTCCGTATAATCTTTGTCGTTAATATAAGTCCTTAGCCATTTTTTTGCATCTTCTAGCATTTGCTCTAAGACCTGCTGATCTTTATCAAGCTCGTATGTAAAAAGTTTATTTTGCACTCTTAACTTGTACAACTCAAACTCATTCATAAATACACTACCTTGATAACGCTTGATAGCATTGGTTGCATCTCTTAAAACTTGATCATATTTTTTTGCTTCATATTCTTGCTTGATGTTAAAATAAGTATTAAAATCAGCACTTTTTGAAGTTTCCATAGGGTTAGAATTTAAATCTAAAGCACCAATATAAGGCATAAGTGCGTTGTCAAAGTATATGTCAAAATTAAGTCCATCACTAGGTTTGAAATAACGCAAATCCTTAGTAAAAATAAATACAAAATGTTTGGATTGATCACCATTTTGGCTTTCAATTTCTTTAGCATTAAAGATATCTTGAGAATAGCTAAACATTTTAGATAGTATTTTAGGATAAATTTTGATTGTTAAAAAAGTTTGGTGCTTTTCAAAAAAAATCGAAAAGTCATCAAATTCCTTGTTTTGAAACTGCATGCTGCTTACGCCTAAAACATTGCATTCAAAGTGAATTTTTTCAAATTCAAAAACACTTTTACATGTAAATTCTTTATTATCTTTTAAATGTAAAAGCGTAAAGGGTCGGTTATGCTCCTCCCCTTGATTAACAATAATTTCAAATGAAAACACATAGCTTATACTGAGTAAAAATAAAAATAAAAACCTTATCATAAGCGTGATTATAGCAATATTATTTTACAAAAGCAAAAACACACATGAAAGACTTCCTACAAGACATAGACTTAAAATCACTTTTTGTTTTACATCTAAATTTCCTGCTTCTATTTCTTGTCCTTTTTTAAAGAAAATATAAATTAAAATCTTCAAATACGCATAAAGCATAATCATAGAACTTAAAGCTATGGCAAACACAAGCACATAATATCCTGAATTTAAGATAGAAGCTAAAATTAAAATTTTACCCCAAAAGATACCAAAAGGTGGTATGCCCGCTATACATAAAATAAAAATAGCTAAAACGACTGATAAAACAGGTCTTTGATCAAATAAACCCGAAAAACTCTCAAACGAACTTTTTTGAAATAAACTTAAAATCAAGAAAATTCCATAATTTGCAAATGCAAAAGAAATCCAATACACAAACAAAGCAAAAATTGAAAGCAAGTAAGAAGTGCCATCTCCTTGAGAACTCACACTCATACTCGAAACAATAACAGCTAATATAAAAGAAGAATGTGTAATCGAACTATATGCGAGCATTTTCTTTGCATCTTTTTGAATTAAAGCTACGATACTAACTGCCAACATAGAAAAAATAGCTAATAATGCCACTATATATTCAAATTTCACTCCACCTCCTAAGGCAGAAAAAATTCTCAAAACCACTATGATCATGGCAATTTTTGGCACAATAGAAATAAAAGCTATAAAATTAGTATGCACTCCACAATATACATCTTTTAGCCAAAAGTGAAAAGGCGCAATAGAAAGCTTTACGCCAACTATCACCAAAAACATCACTCCTGCACAAAGCAAAATAGGATCTGAAATATATTCAGAATGCAATAAATTATCCAAATCTAAAGACTTAGTTTTTAAATACACAAAAGCGCACGCAAACACAAAAAATCCAGCCCCAACCGCAGCCAAAGTAAAATACTTAATGCTAGAACTCACAGCATTATGAGTGCCTCTTAAAGCAATGAGTGTATAAAGTGCTAAAGATGAACCTTCTAATGCCAAGAAAATAACAATTAAATTAGTGCTAGAAACCATTAAAATCAACGATGCAACCATAAATAAAAACAAAGAGAAAAATTCAGGTTTTTGCTCATCTTTATCAATCAGTAAATAAAGCATCGAGAAAGCCAAAATTACAATTTGAGCAAAAATGGCATAATTATCACTAACAAACAACCCAAAGAAAGCATGAGAATCTTTTAGCCCAAAGCCATTACAAACCAGCAAAAAGCACAAAGTACTAAGCAAAGCTATAACACTTGCTCCGATATAAAAATTTCTTGAAAGATTTTTAAACGCTCCTAGCAAAAGCAACACAATAGCCCAAAAAAGCAAAGACAACACAGGAAATAATAATACAAAATTTAATTTGTCTAAACTAAAATCACTCATTAAAAACCTCTTATACTATCTATGATCTTTTGATTTTCTATTGCAATATTTCTTGTTTGCATAATCTCAAGAACAGTATTAACATTAGAAGCAATTTGATCAAGCATTGTACTTGGTGCCACACCTAAGTAAATCACCAAGGCACTCAACACACTTAAAACAAAAATTTCACCTTTTTTTAGTACCAATTTTTCTAATTTTTCCTCACTAGCGTTAAAAAACATATTTCTATAAATATTTAACATGTAAATCGCACCTAAGATAATGACCCCGCCTGCAAACAAAGCGTACCATAAATTCACACTCGCAACACCTTGTAAGATCAAAAACTCTCCAACAAAAGAAATCGTTAAAGGTAGCGAGATAGATGAAAACAGCAATACCGCGAAAAAGAAGCTAAACAAAGGAGTATTTTTAGCCAAATTTTTATAAAAATCCAAATCAAAAGTATGGTATCTTTTATAAAGTATATAAGCTGCTAAAAACAAACCTCCTGTCACAATACCATGAGCAAACATATAAAATACAGAACCACTTACTCCATTATAAGTAAAAGTAATAATCCCTAAAATCACTACACCCAAATGCGAAATAGAACTATAAGCAATTAGCTCTTTTAAATCCTTAGTTCTAAAAGCAATCAAAGCTGCATATAAAATCCCAACTATACATAAAACAGCAAGTAAAGAATAATAATGATTTAAAGTATCAGGCGTTAAAGGCAAAATAAATCTTAAAAAGCCAAAAGGAGCCATTTTAAAACTAACAAGCATCACAGACACTAGCGTTGGACTTTTAGCATAAACTTTAGGTGCCCAAGTATGAAAAGGAAACAAAGGACTTTTGATCGCAAAAGCGATAAAAAATCCTAAAAAAACAAGGTTTTGTGCATTTTCAGGTATAAAAAATTCACTTTTATACCAAGCCAACAAATCAAAACTCCAATAACCAAAATTTTGATAATACAAAAATCCTACATAGATAATAGCCAAAAGCATTAGCATGGAACCACAAAATGCATAAATAAAAAATTTAATCCCTGCTTTATAGTTGTTAGAATATCTTCCTATTAAATAAATAAGAGGAATAAGAGAAAATTCCCAAAACACATAAAATAACAATGCATCTAATGAAGCAAATAACCCTATAATACAAAATTGCAATAAAAATATACTTACAACAACACTTTTATCTTGTATATCCAAACATACAAATGATAAAAAGATCATAATAGAACAAAGTAACATCAAATAAAGCGCTATAGCATCAACACCAATATGAAAATTAACAATTAAAGAATTTAAACTAAATTCATAAGCTATACCACCATGATAATTTAACAACAAAAACACATTTAAAGCTAAAATCAAAAAACTTACTAAAATAGCAAAAGACTTACTGTCTTCTTTTTGCAAAAACAAAGCCACAAAAGCTGAAAAAAATGGAAATAACATTAACAAACTAAGCATTTTACACCGCCAAAGCCAAACAAAATAAACACACAAAAGCTAAAATCGAAATTCTCAACACCAAAGAATAATCCTTACCCACGCTAAGAAATCTAGCAAAACTTCTAAGGAAAAACGCTATGCTATTAACCAAGGTGTCCAAAATTTCCTTATCGCTTTTTCTTAGAAATTCGCAAAACAATGCATATTTATCCACAACAAATTGATGATAAAATTTTGGTATATAATATTCATTCGACAAAAGCTTATATATACTTGTTTTAGAAAGTGAAGGTTTAAACCAATCCTTCCAATAAGCTATGATAGCTAAAAGCACACCTAGTATAGCCGCAGCACTTGCAAGCACCATAACCAATGGATTTTGCCCATCAATAAAAGCTAAATTTCTACCAACAAATTCCATAAAACTATGCTCAAACAATCCTGCGATAATTGCAAGTAAAGCCAAAGGACTCATTGCAAGTAAAGCAATCTTACTAGCTTCATGAGGGTGCTCTTCGTGTCTTTTTGGAGTAAAAAACACTAACATCAAAAGTCTAAAACTATAAAAAGCTGTCATAAAAGCAGCGATTAAAAGCGCTAAGAAAATTCCGTGATGATGACTAATAAAAGCAAAACCTAATATCAAATCTTTAGAGAAAAAACCTGCAAATGGATAAATTCCTGCCAAAGCTAAAGAGCCTATCAGCATTAAAATCGCACTAGCACGCATGCTTTTATAAAGACCGCCCATTTTGCTAATATCAAGCTTATCATTCATCGCATGCATTACATTTCCTGCACCTAAGAATAACAAAGATTTAAAAAACGCGTGCGTTGCCAAGTGAAACAAAGCTATTGCGTACGCTCCAAGACCTGCCGCTACAAACATATAGCCAAGTTGCGAAAGTGTTGAATAAGCAATAATTCTTTTTAAATCTTTAGCTACCATAGCCATTGAAGCAGCAAAAAGTGCCACAAAAGCTCCTAATATAGCAACAAAATACCCCACCTCAGGAACTTGCAAGTAAAGCTCTCCTGCACGAATTACCAAATAAACCCCAGCAGTAACCATGGTTGCAGCATGAATTAGCGCAGATACTGGAGTAGGTCCCGCCATTGCATCAGCAAGCCAGGTGTGAAAAGGAAATTGTGCGGATTTACCCATAGCACCAACAAACAATAAAATCGCAATCAAAATTAAAATCGTATTGTCTTCATGTCCTAGCGATAAAAGCGCAAAAAACTCATCATACTTTAAAGAATTAAATTCGATATAAATTAAGAAAATTCCCAAAAGCAAAGCTAAATCAGCTATACGGTTCATGATAAAGGCTTCATTTGCGGCAAAAGTGTATTTTTCATTGTGATACCAAAACCCTATCAAAAGCCACGAACAAAGTCCAACACCTTCCCATCCTATAAAAAGACCTAAGAAATTATCGCTCATGATCAAAAACATCATTGAAAATACAAAAAGCCCTAGGTAACTAAAATAACGATTATATCCCTCATCATGCTCCATGTAAAAGATGCTATATAAATGCACAAAAGTTGCAACTATACTAACCACACACATCATGATCAAGGTAATAGAGTCTATTTTAAATCCAAAATTCACATCTACTAAAGATATCCATGTACCAAGCTCGAAGTTAAAATGTATTCCTTTGCTTAATAAAACGAGTGAGGAGATAGCTGAAAAAGCGATCAATAATGAAGCTATATAACCTAAAATAATCCTTTTGCCACTAAAAGCAAAAATACCTAAAATAACCGCTGAAACCAAAGGTGAAAACAGCGCCACCAAAGCTAGATTTTGCATTTTGTTTCTCCTTTTTCAGCTAAAGAGCTAAGCTCTAATGTTCCTGTTTTTCTATACCATAAAACACAAAGCGCTATCCCAACTGCAACCTCACAAGCTGCAACCCCCATAACAAATAAAGCAAAAATCTGCCCCTCGATATCATTATGCGAAGCACCTGCTGTAACTAAAGCTAAATTAGCAGCATTTAATAAAATTTCACTTGAAATAAAAAGCATAATTAAATTTTGGCGTTTGATAATGCCTATTAGACCAATGATAAACATCAAAATAGCCACAATGTAGTATTTTTCTAACATCATTGCTCATCCTTTTTTATATTTTTTTGAGTTAGTGCTATAGCGCACACCAAAGCTATCAAAAGTAAAATAGCCATAAATTCAAAAGCAAGCATATATTTTGTAAACAAAGCAAAGCCAATTTGCTCGGTAGAACTAAGATCATAAGTTTGAGTGTTTTCATTTAAGCCAAAATTATACCCCATGATGATACTAATCAACAAAACTGCACTAAAAATTACAGCAAAAATAAACACTCTTTTGCCTTTTAGACTTTCTTTTACTTTAATCGAAGCATCAAAAAACATCATCGCAAAACTATAAAGCCCTAAAATAGCTCCACTATAAACGATAATCTGAATCGCTCCAATAAATTCGGCATTCAGTAAAAAATAAAATCCGCTTAAAAAAACCATCGCAGCCGCTAAAGAACTAATAGCATAAAGCACGCTTGTGCTTAAAACACTAATCAAGAAAAATCCCAACACCAAAACACTTAATATACAAAAAGCTATGATTTCAAACATTTTCTTCCTTTGGAGCATCTTGTTGTCTTTGCAAATCTATCTCATAATAATTTGGGGTTTTCTTTACTAAAGTATCAGCATCTTTTCTAAGACTACCACTACCTTCAAAAACAACTTGATTTTTAAGCTCATCAATAGGGGTTAAAAAGTCTTGTTTTTGACCAAAATAAGATCTTTGCTCGGCTGCATTTTCATACTCTTTACCATGTACAATAGCCAATTCAGGACAAACATCAGCACAAAAACCACAATAAATACAACGTCCTAGGTTGATACTATAATTTTCAACCTTTTTACGACCATCTTCACTTAAGCTTGTTTCCATTCTAATACAATTACTAATGCAAATTTTTTCACACAAGCCACAACCAATACAACATTCATTTTCACTTTCAATAAAACGCATTAAACGATGTACAGCGCGGTAACGATTATCTAATGAAACTTTTTCCATAGGATATTTAATTGTCGCGCTATTATTTTTCTTCAACATTTCTCTTAAAACTACAAATAACCCCACAAAAAGTTCTGTATTTAGCGAACGCTTAATTACTTGCATCAGCTTTTCATAAGCAGTTTGTGGATTTTTACGTTCAAAATCTACTTTAAAATAACCCTTTTTCATTGTTTTTCCTTATATCACAAGCACTAAAGCGCTAATTAATAAATTTAAAACCGCCAAAGGTATTAAAATCAAATAGCACATTCTCATCACTTGGTCAGGGCGTAGTTGAGGAAATGCCCCTCTAGCCCAAAAATACCAAAAGAACACAAAAGAAACCTTCAAAAGCATCATGATAGCTCCTGGTATAATCCAAAAGTCATTAAATCCACCTAAAAATAAAAGCGATATCATGATTGCGCCCGTAATCATAGCAGTATATTCACCAATAAAAAACATACCCCATCTAAGACCGCTATATTCAGTACCATATCCTGAAACAAGCTCGGTTTCATTTTCACTTAAACATAGCGGGGTTCTATTGGTTTCTATGAAAATAGCTATAACAAATAAAACAAAAGCAAGAGGCTGTTTAAAAATAAGCCAAGAAAGTATACCATCGCTTTGATAGTTATTAATATCCACCAAAGATAAGGATCCAACAAGCATTACCACGCACACCAAAGAAAGCCCCGCAACACTCTCATAAGAAATGATGGACACAAGTCCTCTAGCACCACCTAGCAACGACCATTTATTATTACTTGCCAAACCGCCTAAAAAAATCGCATAAAAGCTAACTCCCCCCATGCCTATAACAAAAAGCAAAGCAACATTAATATCAGCAATAATAGGGCGAATAACTCTACCAAATAAAGTAAATTCAGGAAAAATAGGGATAGCTGCGATTGCTACAAAAGCACAAATTGCTGCAATCAATGGAGCGATCAAAAATACCACTTTTTGGGCATAAGTTGGAACAATATCTTCTTTGGTAAAAAGCTTAATCATATCAGCAACCACTTGAAGCAAACCAAAAGGACCTACCATATCAGGCCCTAAACGACGATGAAACAAAGCCAAAGCTTTTCTTTCAAGATAAGTTGCCAAACCCGCCAAAGTAGCAAAAATAGCTATAACAAGCACACATTTAACAATCGTTTCTATAATAAAAAAAGTAATATCACTCATATTTTAGCTCCTGCTTTTTCAAGCCAAACTTTCACATATCGCGCATGCTTAAATAAAGATTTATAATCAATCTTACTATCATAGTCTCCTAAGTATGCAGCATTTTCTAGCAATTCATCACACTTGACACTAATAGCAACTTGAGTTTTTTCATTTTTCAAAATCACACTATCATTTTGACTTAGTTCAAATTTTTGCATTAAATCAGGAGATAAAAATAAAACCCCAACCTCGTTAAAGGCTCTATTGCTAAGCTTTGAAAACTGATGAATGCTGTTTGCATGATATAAGGTTAAATTTCCCTCATTTTGCATTTGCGCTTCTTGTGCTACTAAGACTTTTTCAAACTCAAAATGAGAAAAATCAAGCTCATAGCCTCTATGATTTATGCCTCCATTATCATAGTAATTTTCCAAATCATCAAATTTGATTGCTCTAAAGCCTTTATTTTGCGGTAAAAGCTGGGTATAGTTGATCGTAAATTCTTCATCAAAACCTAGAGCATTTGCTAAATCATTTAAAAAATATCCTTTAAATTCTAAAGCTGCATTCGTAGGCACCAATCTTTTATCATAATTAACAAAACTACCTTCTTGTTGATTTAAACTAGAACTCGCAAGATCTCCTTCATAAGAAAAACTAAAATCACCTTTTTCATTATAACCTAGCGTCTTTCCTGCTTGAAGATCTTGTTTTAAATCACAAATCAAACTCACACCCAAAGTATTGGTGCAGGTTGGATTTAAAAAGACTTTAAAATCAGTATATTTTTGCACCATAGCGCAAAGCTTTGCCAACTTAGCACTTTGTTCATCATAGTAAAAATCACTTCCAACAACAAGCGTAAATTTTTGTTTTTTTGCAAGCAAATTCTCGAAAATATCCTCATCAATACCAAGAAGTTTTGCATAGCTTGATCTTTGCACTTCAATGCTTTTTTTCACCTTTTTAGGTACAAGTTTTTTCACTTCTTCTATAATGGTTTGACCATCTTCATTTTGCTTTTCTATTTTCTCTATTACTTCTTCATTGACTGTTTCTTCTATTTCTTTTGTATCTTGATAGTACGCTTTTTCTAACTCATTTTGAAGTTCAGTCGGAAGCTCTTTTGCAAATTTTTGCAAAATAAACATTAAAATACTTTCATTGTCTTTAACATCATGATTGACTTGTAAGAAATTTTTGGAGTATTTGTCTATGCCTTTATCTCTTATAGGGTGAAAATAAAGCCCTGCTCCTTTATTCATCACCAAAGCATTGTTGACTTTGTATCCTAAAGTTGGAGCATCATAACGCAAAAATGAACCTGCGATGATTAAAAAGTCACTTTGCGTGATATCGTTTGAATTTGCGTTGTACATTGCGTTTGCGTTTTGATAAAAACAAGCTAGAAAATCTTGAAATTTTTTAGCCTCATGGTTTATAAGATGAAGATTAAATTTCTTGCTTAAATTTTGCAAAATCAAAGCTTCTTCATTAGTGATAAAGCTATTAAAAACAATATTTTTTATTTCATCATTTTTTATCATATTAACAAGTTTTTCAAAAGCTTTTTCATCTTTGGTTTGAATTTCATTTTGAGTATTAAAACCATATCTTGCGGCTTTGTTTAAAGTAGCAAAGGCAAAGTCGTTACTTACTCTATAAATTTTCTCTTTTTGATTATTAATGCTAGTTTGTTTGATATCATAATACATCAACTCACAATCACTCGAATGTGGATTGCTAGCTGGAATTCTTTTTAACTCCCAAATATTAGATGTATACTGAAAAGCCGACCCCACCAAAGCCCCGGTAGGACACACACTTGTACACTCTCCACAAAAAGAACAATCAAGCACATCGCCATTACTTGGTGCAATTAAACTTTTTTGAAATTTAGTCCAAATTGCAAGCGCATCTTTACTCATACTCTCTTTAAAACTTGCATCAGGTGCGCTTGCTCCTCTTGGAGTAGTTTTTAAAGCACTTTCGCCTATTTTATCTTTACATACCGTAATACATCTTTCACACACAATACATAAAGCCGGATCGTAATTAATCTCACCCCATTTTTTATGCTCTTTATGAGTATCTTTGATCCAGTAATTTTGCACATTTACTCTTGCTTTATGCGTAAAATTTTGAAGTTCACATTCGCCGGATTTATCACATACTCCACATTGCAAAGGGTGGTTAATGCAATAAGCTTGCATGATAGCATTACGCTCATCCCATAAATTAGGTAAATCACTTTCTACAACCATACCTTCTTTTACTTTGGTATTACACGAATAAACCTTTTTACCATCAGCTTCTACCATACACATACGACACGCAAGTGTCGGGGAACAACCATTTAAATAACAAATAGCAGGAATGAAAATATCATTTTTTCTTGCGACATTTAAAATATACTCACCTTCGTTTGCTTCGCATTCTATACCATTGATGATGACTTTCATTTTATAACCTTAATTTGAGCTTTTGAAAAAGCAAAAGTAGTACTTTCATAATCTAGCAAAGCTACCGTACCTTTTAACTCTTGATCGATTTTTATTGTTGTTGTAATTTCTTGTTGGTTTAGTCTTATTGCTATTGTGTCTTGATCTTTAATTTTAGCAATCAAGGCAAAAGATGAAGAACAATGAAGCTCTTTGTCTTTTAAAGGTGTTTGCATAATGATAGTTCCATCAAAATTATCCAACTCTAAAAGCTCAGTAAAAGAATTTTGTACTTGCAAGTTTTCTTCATTTTCATTAGAACAAATCAGCAAAAGATTAAATTTACAGCAAAGCTTTTCTAAAAAATATTTGATATTTTCAAAATCTTTATGTTGATATAAGTTTTCATCAAAAATAATGCATTTTGCTTCTTTTAAAAAATCCAAAATTTCCAAAGCTTCTTCTTCGCCAAAACAAGATTCAGCACTCAAATATCCCTCATCAAGCTCATTAAATTCATTTTCTATACTCATCTTGCAAAGCAAAGCAAGCACAAAAGACACACTTGCGATTTCACATTTATAAAAATTTGCTTTTAAGTTTTTATCTTCTATACAAGAGATATTGTAGTTTTTACTTTGACTTAATTTAGCACAAAGCGAAGGATTTTTTAAAGAAAGCAAATCCACAAAGCACAAAGCATTTAAACCTTCTTGGTATTTTGCTAATTTCATTGTCCTACCTTTTTCAATACTATAGTCCAATCCACCTGATTGAATTTTAAAGAATTCAAAAGTTCACAATTTTGCTCTTTTACAAAGGCAAAACTTTTTTCCACATTAGAAAAGTCTCCTATCTCAAACAAAACCACCAAAACTTCACCTATATAAGCATTTTGAATGATTTGTTTTAAATCTTCAAATAAATTTTGACTTTTTCTTAAATCTACACGTCTCATCGGTCTATCTCACCTAAAACTATATTAATACTTCCTAAAATAGCCACCGCATCAGCCAAATAAGACCCTACAAGCATTTCTTCCAAAAACGCACAGTGAAAAAAGCTAGGAGTTCTAGCTCTTAGTCTATATGGCCTACCGCTACCATCTGAATGAATGAAAAACCCAAGCTCACCTTTAGGACTTTCAGTTGGCACGTACACCTCTCCCTTGGGTGGTTTTAAACCTTGAGTTACCAAAACAAAATGTTGCATTAGTGAGTAATTTTGTGTCATGATTTGCTCTTTAGAAGCACTTACATACTCAGGGTGATTGCATAAAATTTCAGGCGGGGTATCTTGATAAAGCTTAGCACATTGGGTTAAAATTTTCAAGCTTTCTCTAAATTCTTGCATATAAACCTTATATCTTGCGTAAGAATCACCCATTTTGGCCACAGGCACACCAAAATCTACCTCATCATAAAGCAAATACGGCTCTTCTTTTCTAATATCATAAGCAATGCCACTTCCTCTTAGCATAACCCCACTACAACCCCAACTTAAAGCTTGTTCTTTACTTACAACACCAACATTTTCAGTTCTTGCACGCCATATTCTATTATCATCAAGCAAGGCTTCATAATCTTTTATATCATTTGGAAATTTATTGCAAAATGCTAAAAGCTCATCTAAAAAACCTTCAGGCAAATCAAGCATTACCCCACCTATTCTCATAGAAGAATGTGTCAATCTTGCACCACAATACTTTTCTATCAAATCAAGTACATACTCACGCTCTCTAAAGCAGTATAAAAATACCGTCATCGCGCCAATATCAAGCGCATGTGTAGCAAGCCATAACAAATGCGAAGCAATGCGGTTTAATTCAAGCAAAATCATTCTTATCACGCTTGCTCTACGTGGGATCTCCAAACCACACAGTTTTTCTACAGCAGCCACATAAGCATAGTTGTTTGCGCTTGCTGCGATATAGTCCATTCTATCTGTTGTTGGGATAAACTCTTGATAGATCATATTTTCAGCCATTTTTTCCATACCACGGTGCATATAACCTATACAAGGAGCAGCTTTGGTGATTTCTTCTCCATCAAGCTCTAAAATAAGGCGTAAATTTCCGTGTGCACTAGGGTGTTGAGGCCCAAGGTTAACGATCATCGTGCCATCTTCACGCTCGAAGCTTATATTTTCATAATAAGGTTTTAATTTAGTAGAAATTTGCATTTTATCTTCTCTTGTCTAAAAATTTTGCTTGCGCTCTTTTAGCTTTTTTTACAAAAGGCACGCCACCTTCTTCTTGATACTCTTGCAAGTACTTCTCTTCTCTTGGGGCTTCACCCTTGCCAACCTCATGATAAATTCTGCTAAAGTTTAGCGTGTCTTTTTCATCCACAAAACCTGGATCCCTATTTTCTTCGCCCACTATCTCGCGGTATTCTTTTCCAAAAATTTTATCTATCTCATACCATTTAGCAAATTCATCACCATGCAAAGGATAGCTTTTTAAAAAAGGATGTCCATACCAATCATCAGGCATTAAAAGTCTTTTTAAATTAGGATGGTCGATAATGAAAATTCCAAACATATCATATATTTCTCTCTCACACCAATTAGCCCCTTTAAAAACACTCATAACGCTTTGAAGTCTTTCTTTTAAACCAACAAAGGTTTTCACTCTCACTCTTAAATTCTTCTCCATATTTAAAAGCTGATAATACACTTCAAACCCTTGTTTTTGTGCGACAAAATCAAGCGCACTTGCATCATTAAAAGCTTCATAGCCTAGTTTTTTCAAGCAACTTAAAATAGCAACATTATCGTCTTTGTTTATTTCAATCACCCAAAAATCAAGCTCGATAAAAGAATTTTTTAGTTCAAATTTTTGGCTTAAAATTTGATGGTCACTTTCAAAAACACTACCTTCTATACTTAGTTTTTTAGTCACAGGTGCATGGTAAAATCTATCTTCATAATAATTTTTTAATTGGGCATTTTTTTTATCGCTGTATTTTCTCATTATATAAGCCTTTTTGGAGCGATTTTTCTACTCGCTTTTTCTTTGCGAATTCTTTTTTGTAAAATCATCAAAGCAAATTGAAAAGTTTCAGGCCGTGGAGCACAACCTGGCACGTAAATGTCCACCGGAATGATTCTATCAACCCCTTGGACAGTAGAATAGGTATTAAACATACCACCGGTATTTGCACAAGAACCCATAGAAATAACCCATTTAGGATCAGGCATTTGATCGTAAAGTCTTCTTGTAAATTCGGCGTGTTTTTTACTTAAAGTGCCTGCTATAATCATCACTTCAGACTGTCTTGGACTTGCTCTAAAAATCGTTCCAAATCTATCAAAATCATATCTTGCGCCACCTGCTGCCATCATCTCAATAGCACAACAGGCAAGCCCATAAGATAACGCCCATAAAGAATTACTTCTTCCCCATTGGACTAGTTTATCAACCGTAGTTAAAACAACTGGCGCATTGCTCATTTTTTGATACTCTGCCATGCGAATGCTCCTTTTTTATAAGCGTATAAAAAGCCTATTGCAAGTAATAAAATAAAAACAAACACTTCCACTAAAGCAAATAAAGACAAACCGTATTTTGAAAGCTCTGCGGTTAAATCTTTAAAAATCACCGCCCAAGGAAATAAAAACACCACTTCAATATCAAGTAAAATAAAAATCAAAGCAAAAACAAAAAATTGAGAATTGATTTTATTTGCTTGTTTTGAAGCCATAGGTCCGCACTCATAAATTCCTAATCCTAGTTTTTTTCTATTATGAGAGGCAAGCTTGGAGCCTATTTTTGAAGAAATATATACCAAAGTAAAGAATATCACACTTGCGATAATAAGCATCGCAAAGATACCAAAATACTGATGCTCTATGGTTGCGTGCGTCATAGTAAAACCTTTTATTCATACATAGTTAAATTTTATTTTACTTTAACTTAGCTATATAAAAACTTATTATCAAAAAAATAAATTTTTGAGTATTTCAAAAAGAAACAATTTTTATCTTTTTACAAAAGCACCTTCTTATGATACAAGCCTTGCAAGGTTTTTTCCTGATGAGAAATAAATATATAAGTAATATCATGTGTATTTTGAAAATAACGCAAATAATTTAATATTTTGTGTGCAGTTGGGATATCTAGCGCCGTTGTGATTTCATCTAAAATTAGCAATTGTGGTTTTAAAAGTAAAGCCCTTATTAGACCTAATCTTTGGCTTTGTCCGCCACT
The DNA here is from genome assembly GCF_014931215.1 of Campylobacter sp. 2014D-0216. NCBI lineage: Bacteria > Pseudomonadati > Campylobacterota > Epsilonproteobacteria > Campylobacterales > Campylobacteraceae > Campylobacter > Campylobacter sp. 2014D-0216. The sequence goes on from NZ_CP063089.1 coordinate 1,487,270, forward strand.
TAACTTAGAAGAGTTTAAATTTAAAATATCTTTTTCAAGTTCAAAAATATCAAAAAGCTCAAAAAGCGCTTCAAAATCAGGCGAAATCTTGAAGTTATCATATACATCAAGTAAAAGTTTTTTAACACTTTTATAAGGATTTAAAGCGAGTTTTTGATCTTGAAAGATGTATTGAATTTTTTGGCGTAATTTTCTTTGCTTATCAAAGTCTAAACTAAGTATATTTTTGCCATTAAACAAAACCTCTCCAGAATTTGCACTCTCAAGCATACAAAGAATTTTAGCTAGTGTGCTTTTACCACTACCACTTTCGCCACAAAGTAATAAATTTTCGTTTTTATGTAAAGAAAAACCAACATCTTTAAAAACGAAAATTTCTTCCTCTTTTAAATACCAATGTTTTTTAAAACGATAAGATTTACTTAAATTTTTAACTTCTAAAAGCATTTTCATTCTCAAAAAAACTAAATAATTCTTTAGCAAAAGCACCCTGTGGATTACTTAAAAAATCTTTCACAGGCATTTGGTAAAGCAAAGTTTTATCTTCCATAATGGCCACCTCATCGCAAAGTTCTTTAGCTAAATGTATATCATGGGTTATAAAAATGAGATTTTTAAATTGTGATTTTAAGTCTTTTAAAATTGCGATGATTTTTTCTTCATTTGCCTTATCTAGTGAACTTGTGATCTCATCACACAACAAATACTGCGCCCCGCTAAGCAAAGCTAACGCTATTTGAACACGCCTTGCCATGCCACCGCTTAGCTGATATATAAAAGAATGCCACAAAAGATCATGATTTTTAAGCCCTAAGCATTCAAAATAAAAAAAAGCTTTTTCTTTGATTTCTTTTGTGCTTAAACTCGTATGAGTTTTTAAAACTATATTAAAATAACTCCCTATATCTACAAGCGGATAAAAATTCCCATAAACATCTTGAAAAAGCAAACTAGCCTTTGATCTTAATACATTCAGTTCTTTTTCTTTTAAATTTAATACATCTTGATCATCAAGATAAAGTTTTTCAGCGTGCAATAAATAACGTTTATCAAAAAGTCTAATCATACTTTTTAAAAATAAACTTTTTCCCGATCCACTTTTGCCCATAATAGCTAAAGCTTTGCCATCTTCTAGTTCTAACTTTACATCTTTTAATAAAACTTGATCTTTAAAGCTAAGGTTTAGACAAGATACTTCTATCATGCTTTATTCTCTTCTTGCAAATCATTGCCCAAAGCAAGCAAAGGCAAAATAAGTATCAGTATAAAAGCCACAGGGAAAAATATCATCCACCAAAAACCCAAAAAAACCGCTTTGCTTGCTTCATTAAGCATATTTCCCAAGCTTGGAGTCCAAAGCTCTACCCCTAAACCAAAAAAACTCAAAGTAGCCTCGCTTGTAATCGCATGAGCGATATTTAAAACAAAAAGCACAAAAAGCAAATTCCAACAAGCAGGCAAAAGCTCACTAAATAAAGCCTTCATCTTACTAGAACCTAGTACGATAGCATTTTGATAAAATTCAAGTTTTTGAAATTTATTCAGTTGGGTATCAAGCACTTTTGCTACAAAGGCAAAATGCCCCAAAGCAATGATAAAAATCATACTCCACAAAGATCCTGCCAAAAAGCTTTGAAAAAACATAATCACAAGCAAAGAAGGTAAAGCTAAAAGCATATCAAGCACCCTTGCAAAAAACGCATATGCAAAAAATCTTGTTAAAAACACATAAACACAAGCAAAAAACACACTAAAAAATGCCGCCATTATCCCTACAAACAAAGAAACACGCAAAGCATATAAAATACGCGTAAAAATATCTCTACCAAGTAAATCTGTACCAAAGATATACGCTAAATTCGGCGCCATTTTAGCCTTGCTTAAATCCACATAATTAGGATCATAAGGGCTTAACAAAGGTGCAAAAAGTGCCAAAGCCACACTTAGCAATATCGCTACTACACACAACCTACGCATTTGCAAACCTTGGATTGATCATTTTGCAAACTATCTCTACAAGCAAATTTACAAACACCACAATAATAATACTAAAAACCACCACAGCCAAAACCACTGGATAATCTTTAAACAATATACTTTTAATCACTAAATTTCCTATGCCCTCATAGGAAAAAACACTCTCGATAATATAAGTCCCCATTAAAAAACTTACAAAAGAAGCTCCAAAATACGCGAGTATAGGCACCATCGCATCTTTTAACACAAAATGCAAATAAATTCTTCTTTTACTTAACCCTCTTGCAAAAGCACTCTCTATGAAGCTTTGATTGAAACTATCAATCAAACTTGTTCTTATAAAACGCACAAAAACCGCTAAATGAGAAAGCACCAAAGCACATACAGGCAAAAACAAATGCCACAAGCGATTAAACACATCATCTTCAAAACCAATATCTGCAATCGCAGAGCTTGGAAAAAGTTTAAAAAATACCGCAAACACTAAAATCAGTATCAAAGATAAAGAAAAGGCAGGTAAAGCAAAAAAACTCATCGTTAAAAAAGTAATGCCCTTATCTAAAAAACTATCTTTATAAATCACACACAAAAGCGCCAAAAACAAAGACAAAATAAAAAGCACACTAAAAGCTAAGCCTCCAAGTATGAGTGTATAAGGGAGTTTTTCTTTTAAAATTTCGCTTACTTTTTCTCCGCTGATCAAAGAGTAGGAAAAGTCGCCTTTTAAAGCCTTAAAAGCCCAATTTTCATACTGCTCTAACAAAGGTTTGTCTAAATTTAAATTACGCTCGATTTCTTCTTTTATCTTTAAGCTAGTACCTTGTGGCACACTAGCAAATACCACACTTCCTTTGGCATGATAAACCATCACAAAACAAAGAAAGCTTGCAAAAACTATCAAAAAAAACGCCCATAAAAGGCGTTTTAAAATGAGTTTTAGCACTAATTTTTGCTCCACTCATAAGCATTCCACGTAAAGCCCACTCCATGATGACCTAAAATATGTGGTTTTATACCGTGGATATTTTTGGCAAAAACTAAAGGATAATCAATATAAGCGATAAACAAAAACGCAGGATCTTCATATAAAGCGTGGATAAATTCTTGATAATATTTTTTTCTTTCATTTATATCAAGTGAGTTTCTAGCTTTTTTTAAAGCCTCATCAACTTTAGCATTGTGATAATGTCCAAAATTCCACCCACTTGAATTCAAAGCACTATCTTGAGAACTCTCAAAAACCCTAAAGGTGTGAAAATCAGGATCATAAGGACTACCCCAACCCACCAAAAAGCTATCAATTTTCGTATAGTCAAAACTTCCACTTGGCTTAGCTACTGCTTTTGCTTTTATACCAAGCTTTAAAAACTCACTTTGTAAGATATTCACCAAAGCTACTCTTAAAGGATCTTCACTCATAGCATACATTTCAAAACTTAGCTCTTTGCCGTCTTTTTCTAAAATGCCATTTTTGTTTTTTACAAAACCTGCTCTAGCTAAAAGTTCATTTGCTTTCTTTACATCATAAGTATAACTTGCAAATTTTTTAGGGCCCGCCCATGACTTCTCTAAAGGGTGGCTAGCTACCTTTCCAAAAGAATGCAAAAGAGAATTTATAATAGCTTGTTTATCAATAGCATAATTCAACGCCAAACGCACATTTTGATCTTTTAAAAATTCATGATCAAAGTTAAACATTAAAGCACGGTAATCAGCCGAAGGCTCTACAAGCATTTTAAAATTTGGATCGTTTTTAAAATTAGAAGCCAAAGCAAAATCCACCAAAGCCACATCAATAGAACCATTTTTAAGTTCAATCGCGCTAATACTTGGATCTTTAATATGTTTTAATATAAGCTTTGGTGTTTTTACCTTTGCTAAATGGTAGTTTTCATTTGCTTCTAAGATCATGTACTGACCTTGCTTCCATTGTTTTAACTTATAAGCACCCGTTCCTATAGGCATTTGATTAAATTTAGTGGTGTTTAAATTTTCTTTTTCAAGCAAGTGTTTTGGTAAAATACCCACACTTAAAGCATCTAAAAAAGCAGGGAAAGGCTTTGAAAGAGTGATGATTAGATGATAATCATCGATGATTTTTACTGCTTTAACTGCGTCAAAATTTACCTTTGAAGGAGAATTGAGTTTTTCATCTTTTAAGGCATTTATGCTAAATTCTACATCTTTGGCACTAAATTTCACCCCATCATGCCACGATACATCTTTTCTTAACTCAAACTCATATGTCAAGCCATCTTTGCTAACCTTCCAAGCACTAGCAAGATCAGGCGCTAACTTCATATTTTCATCAAAACGTGTCAATCCTGAAAACACAAGTGCAATCGCCACATCATGATCCTCACTAAAAAGCGGGTTGATACGCTCTGGTTCATTTTCTACCGCGATGATGATCGTATCATTTGGCGTAGCGGCAAAAAGATTGAATGTACAAAAAAACATAAACAAAAAACGTAACATTCTTAACCTTTCTCATACAAAGATAAAATGTAATTATAACGCTTTTTAATCATAAGCTTTAGTAAAAATTTCATTTTTATCATCAAATAAAAGCTGCAAATATCGTTCGTATTGTTTTAGTATATCCACGATGATTTCTTGTTCGTTTAAATACTCTATATTGTAGCCATTACGCGAATCTGCAAAAAAAGTTTGCGGCTCGAAAATAAACTCTTTAGAGTAAGTTGGCATAAATTTATCATCAATTATACTTTGGCTTGCTTGTTTTTTTACCACTTGCACCCCATAAATAAAGTCTTTAGCAAATTCTTTTTTGATGGTCAAACTAATGCTTGATTTTTCTTGAATGATTTGCGTTTTTAAACCATAATCTTTTAAGCTTTGGCTTAATTCTTCCATGGCATTTTTAACTTGAATGCTTAAAAATCTTTGTATGTCTTGTTCTTTGCTTTGTTTTAAAATTCTTGCAAGTCTTTCTTGCCAAAAGTCTCCTGAAAAATACACGCTACTTTGGCTTAACTTCGTTAAAGAGTAGTTTACATCTACGATTAAACCTTTTAGTAGCGAAAAACACATCAAGCACAGTAAAAACGCAAAAGGCAACGCTACGATCATTGTGATATTTAAGATCGCACCCAAGCCACCTGAATAAAGCAAAGAAGTAGCCAATAACGCAAGCACAAAACCCCAAAGAATGTTTTGCCATTTATAAGGCTCACTTGCCCCGCCACTACTTAAAGAATTTAACACAAATATCCCGCTATCTGCTGAAGTGATAAAAAATAAAGCTAAAACCAAAAGCGCAAGCAAAGAACTAAGATAAGAAAAAGAAAAATTATGCAAAAAATAAAACAACAAACTTTCAGGAGTGGAAGTATATGGGCTTAAAACATCGTTAAGATTTAATGCGCTATTGCCAAAAATACTAAACCAAAGTATATTCAAGCTCGTTGGTACCACAAGTACACCAAAGATAAATTCCCGTATCGTTCTACCGCGAGAAATTTTAGCGATGAAAAATCCTACAAAAGGCGCCCAACTAAGCCACCAAGCCCAGTAATAAATAGTCCAGTTATTAAACCATTCAATATGCTCTTTTTCATAATAATAAGTCTTAAAACTCAAAGCGATTAAATTTTGCAAATAATTGCCAATATTAGAAGTAAACTGCGAAAGAATTTCTACTGTCTCGGTTGAAAAAAGTACAAAGAGCATTAAACATACTGCCAAAACCAAATTTGCTTCACTTAAAATTTTCAAACCCTTTGTCAAACCACTAATCGAAGAAAGTGTCGCCAAAGAAATGATAATGATAATAATCACACTTTGTTCTAAAAAGCTTTGTTCGCTCAAAATTCCTAAATTTAAAAAACCCGCATTCAATTGTGAAGCACTATAACCAAGCGTAGTGCTAATACCAAAAACCGTTACGATCAAAGCCAAAACATCGACCAAATTTCCCCAAAAACCATAAATTTTTTCTTTCAATAACGGATAAAACGCACTACGCAAACTTAATGGCATTTTATATCTAAAACCAAAATACGCCATAGCTAAAGCACACACTCCATAAACTGCCCACGGGTGAATACCCCAGTGAAAAATCGTATGCAACATCGCATCTTCATCACTTGTTTGCAATGCTTTTTTATGTATGAGAGGTTCAGCCACACCAAAGTACATAAGCCCCACACCCATACCCGTAGCAAAAAGCATAGCAAGCCATGATGTAAATTTAAAACGAGGTTTTTCATCATCATCGCCCAGCTTAATATCGCCAAATTTTGAAAGTGCAAGCGCTAGCATAAAACACACGAAAAAACTTACACTCAAGATGTAAAACCATGAAAAATTTGCAAAAATACCACTTTTAATGTGATTGATAAAATCATTTGTCACCTTAGGCAAAAAAATACAGCTAAGACTTAAAATGATAATCACGCTAATACTTGGTATAAACACTGCTTTTTTAAAACTTGTTTTTATCATGAAACTCCTTTTTTGTTGTTTTGATTTATTAGCGTCTTTTTTTACTATGTCAAAAAACATCTTAAATACTACTAAATTTAAAAATAGCCACCATTACGCTAAAATTGTTATTTGCTTACATATCTTGCAGTTTGTGTTGATTTTGCAGTTAAAATGATTTTTGTTCCAATCAATCAAGAATTTACACTAAGTGTAAATTCTATGATCAATAAAGCACGATATGGACTTTTTGAGAGCCATGCACCCCAAAAACCGTTATAAGTTCAATATCTGCGGTTCTTGAAGGACCTGCGATAAATAAAATGTTACTCGGCAAAATCGCATTTTCTTTTTTGACTAAATTTAAAGCCTCGCTGATACTTTTAACTATATTTTCCTTTTTTAACAAAACAATACAAAGCATAGGAGCTAAAGAAAGCATTCTTGGTTGATCTTTACTTGATAGCACCAAAGCCACTCCGTGTGAACTCACCCCTGCCCTTGCTTCGATGATAGAAAAATCACTGTGAAAAACCTCAGTTCTTAAATTTTCGATTTCTTGATTAAAACAAGTTTTTTGCTCTGCGTTGATTTTTTGAATATCTATATTCAAACTACGTGGATAAATCAAACTTTTATATCCATAACTTGCTGCGATTTGGTTGATTTTTTCTTCTAGTTTATCTGCAGTACTTTCTTCTACGATGTACTTGTTTGCAGTCATTTTTTCTTTTAACTCACCCAGCATATCTTCACTTGTTTTGATATGCTCGATAGGATCTATAGTTGGAATTTTTTCAAGCGACAATGGTGCATTTTTGATTTTATCTAAAATCAATCTTTTGCTTTGTGAAGAAATTTCGTTTATTCTACTCACACTCAACTCCTTGCATTTTTTCAAGCTCTTTATAAAGATCAAGCTTAGCTTGCGGAAATTCTTTATAAGCGCTCCATTTTTTGATCACAGGTAAGGAATTTTTTCCTTTTTGTAAAAACCAATTAAACTTATGCAAATTTGCTAAAGTATTTTTCCAGATAAATGGAGAAGTAGCCACTTTTTCAAAAATTTTAAAAGCCATTGCTTCGGCTGAATTTGGCGTGATATTTTCAAAACTTCCTTGTCCTACTTTGGCTGCTCTTAGTTTGCGTATTAAATCCGCAAGAGGAATTTGCACCGGACACACTTGAGAACATCTTCCACAAAGCGAACAAAAAGAAAGAATATCTCCATTTTCTTGCATACCAAAAAGATTAGGACTGATAACCTCTCCGATCGGCCCTGGATAAACACTTTGATAAGTATGGCCACCGATTTTATCATACACGGGACAAAAATTCATACAAGCACCACATCTTATACAGCGTAAGGCTTCATAGTAGTCTTTGTCATTTAGCATTTTACTTCGATTATGATCAAAAAGGATCACATGCACTTCTTTAGGGCCATCTAAGTCGCCATTTTTTCTAGGGCCTGTGATGATATTGTTATATGTTGGTATAAACTGCCCCGTTGCTGATGGTGTGAGCAGTGAAACCATAGTCGCAGCATCTTCAAAGCTTTCCATTACTTTTTCTATGCCACAAAGTGCCACATGGATATCACTTGCGGTAGTGCACATTCTGCCATTTCCTTCATTTTCTATCAGCCAAAAAGCCCCTTCTTTAGATATGGCAAAATTCACACCACTTAAGCCCATTTTCAAACCTTCAAATTCATCTCTTAAGTGTTTTCTTGCGATAGAATTAAGCTTTTCAGGTTCACTTTCTAAACTAGAACCTAGCTTTTCTTCAAAAATTTTTCCGATTTCATAGCGGTTTTTATGCACCGCAGGAACCACGATATGCACCGGTGTTTCATCATTTAGCTGTAGTATGAGTTCGCCTAAGTCAGTTTCTATGGCTTTTAAACCTTTAGCTTCTAGATAGTGGTTTAACCCTATCTCTTCACTAGCCATAGACTTTCCTTTGAGAATTTTACTGATGTTTTTTTCGATCATTAGTTCATAGATGATTTCACATGCATCCTCATCAGAACTCGCCCAATGCACGTTGATACCGTTTTTTGTCGCATTTTGTTCAAATTCTAAAAGTCTATCATGTAAGCTTGAAAGTGCGTTGTTTTTTGCTTGCTTTGCTTTAGAACGCAAACCTTGCCAGTCTTCGAATTTTTCATCGATGATTTTCAAGCGATTTTTTTGCAATGTATGCATTGCCGATCTTAAGTTTTCCCTCATTTGCTTGTCGTGAATTTTCACATCGACAATTTGCTCATGTGCCATTTTCATATCGCTACCCCTTCAAGGCGTTTGTTTAAGAAGTCATATAAGTGAATTCCTTTTATATCAAGCCCCATTTTACTCATCGTTCCTGCGATATTCATCAAACAACCGCCATCAGAACTTAGCACGTATTTTACGCCTGTATTTTGAATGTCTTTGATCTTTTCTTGTGCCATGGAATTTGAAATTTGAGGTTCCTTCACCGAAAAAGTCCCACCAAAGCCACAGCATTCTTCTTCAAATTCCAAAGGGATCAACTCTACATTTTTGAGTTTTTTAAGTAAATTTTTACTCGCTTGGATGCTTTTTTGAATTCTTAATGCATGGCAGTTTGAATGCCAAGTTACTTTTATAGGCTCGCCTTTGTCTTCATAGTCTACTTTTAAAACCTCATCTAAATACTGACTAAGATCAATCACTCTAGCACTAAAATCCTTCACCAAACTAAAGTTTTCATCATCTTTAAAAAGCTCTAGGTAATCATGGCTCATCATACCCGCACAAGATCCACTTGGCACGATGATGGGATAATCTTGCGTAAAAAGTTTGATATTGTGCAAAGCGATATTTTTACTTTCTTTAAAATACCCCGAATTAAACGAGGGTTGGGCACAGCAAGTTTGCTGTTTTTTAAATATCACTTCCACCCCTTCTCTTCTTAAAAGCCTAACTGCATTTAAAACACTTTCTTGCATGATAGCGCTACCCAAACAAGTAGCAAATAAATATACTTTTTTCATTTTACTTCCTTATTTTAAAAGTACTGCTTGAGGTATGATCCCATGGAAGAAAAACGCTATGATAAAGGTCCAAATTCCTATCAAGATGATAAATCCAAGCGAGTATTTTAAAGTAAATCTAAACAACTCAGACTCCTTACCCACAAGTCCAACTGCTGCACAAGCAACTGCTATGCTTTGCGGTGATATCATTTTCCCTACCACTCCACCAACGGAATTAGCCGCTAAAAATAAAGTCTCTGAAATTCCTAATTTTTGAGCACTCACTTGCTGTAATGTCCCAAAAAGCAAATTCGAACTAGTGTCAGAACCTGTTAAGAACACACCTATCCAACCTATGATAGGAGAGAAAAACGCATAAGCATCGCCTGTATTTGAAAATGCAAGCCCTAAAGTCGTACTCATACCGCTATTTTTTGCGATAAAAGCAAAAGCAACCACCAAACCTATGGTTAAACATGGTGTGGCCATTTCTTTTAAGGTGTCCCAAAAACATTCGGTTGCTTCGTTGATTTTGATCTTTAACACAACAATGCTTAGCAAAGCTGCCACTAAAATGGCTGTTCCTGCTTGTGCGACTAAGTCTATAGTGTGTGATGGGATCATGGTTTTTGTGATCTGTGGGTTGACTATGTCAGGGCTTATGATCGCGCCTAGGGTTTCGTTAAATTTCAAAGTAAATTGCATGAAATTTAAAACACCATCTTTTGCAAACAAAGCTTTAAACCATGGTTGAGTCCATATCACTATACAGATGATCAAAAGCACAAAAGGCATCCAAGCTAGAAGGACTTTTTTTAATTCTAGTTTTTGCGTGTTATCGAAGTCTTTTACATCATCTAGTCTAAAGATGTTTTTTGGTTTCCAAAATTTTAAAAATACCGTAGTCACAGACAAAGAAACAACCGCCGAAATGATATCAGGAAGTTCTGCTCCTAAGTGATTTGAACTCCAAAACTGCGTAGCGGTAAAAGACACCGAAGCTACAAAAATAGCCGGAAAAGTTTCTTTAACTCCTTTAAAGCCATCCATTAAAAATACTATAAAAAACGGTATGGTTAGACTAAGTGGCACGAGCATTCTACCTACCATAGCCGAAACACCGTGCTGTTCTATGCCTGCTAGGTTACTCATAGCGATGATGGGAATTCCCACTGCACCAAAAGCTACTGGAGCGGTATTGGCGATGAGGCAAAGTCCTGCGGCATATAATGGTCTAAGCCCAAGCCCCACAAGCAAAGCCGCCGTGATAGCCACTGGCCCTCCAAAACCTATAGCACCTTCTAAAAATGAACCAAAACAAAATCCGATCAAAATCACTTGAATTCTATGATCTGGAGTGATACTCATCACACTTTGTTTGATCACTTCAAACGAACCTGACTTAATGGAAAGTTTGTATAAAAATATAGCCGCGATAATGATCCAAGCAATAGGCCAAATACCGTTTGCAAAGCCTTGTATGAAACTCGCACCAAGCAAAGAAAATGGCATATCATAAGCAAATAACGCCACAAAACTTGATACAATGAGGGTCAAAAACCCCGCCTGATAACCCTTGAGTTTAAACACTACAAGAGAAAGCAAAAAGCACAAAATAGGCAAAAAAGCCACCAAAGCACTTAAAAGTATGTTGTCAAATGGATTATATATTTGCTGCCACATATTTTTCCTTTTGATAAAATCTCCAACATTTAGCTTAACAAATATATTCTTTTTTTTGTATTTTTGTTAAATAAAATCAGCACTATGAGTATAAGAGTAACACCTGATGTTGAAATTTGTAAATCCTAAGCTAAAAAGCACACTATGCTTTTTAGCTTGGCACTATGGAGTTTTTACGTGCAGTTTTTTGGAGTGAGAAAAGGACTAAAAACATTAAGATGGTATAAGTAAATGTCATTACCATTGCTAATGGATCTTCGATTTTTATTTTATCGTTTAAAATTTTACCTATAAGTGGATTTAAAATAATAGGACAATACACAATAACTAAAATAAAATTTATATAACTTAATATAGCACAATAATATCTTAGATACAAAGAATCAATATAAATCACTAAAAAAAATATACTCAAAAAAACAACTATTTTAGTCAAAGGGATAAAAAAGTTAGAATTTATCACAAAAAGCATAAAACAGATCGCGGCAAAAATACTGACAACCGATAAAAACCTTCCTATTTTAAATTTAATTTTTTTAAAAACAACGCTTCTTTTTTGTTTGTCACTATAATACAATGAAGCAATGAATATAGCTATTGGAGCAAAAAACAATAAAAGCAAACAAGATAAAGGTGAAACTTTAGCAGCTGCAACAATTTTATCATCACCATAAAAACTAAATGACTTTAAAAAAGAAAAAATATTAATTTCTTCTATTCCTAAAAAATCAATATTTGTAAAATTAAATATACATATAAAATATATTGCTATCAATATAAAACAATTATTTATCACTTTAAGCAAATCTGTATGATGATCGCTAAGTTTTCTATAAAATAACAACAAACACCAATCGACTTTTTGTTTAAGACGCAAAGATAACTTATCAAAAACTTCATCTCTTTCATATTTTGAGAGTACATCATTTGAATTTAATTCTATTTCTTTACAATAAAGCTCATATTTGTGAAAATTTGAAGCCTCTAAAAGATTATTATCTTTTATCAATGCATTTTTAAAAACTCTAAAAGAATCTCTAAAATCATTTGCAAATTTATCTAAAGATTTTTGATATTGTTCATTTTTATCTTTATTAAAATTTTCATATTCTTGCTTAATTTTTTCTTGTAAATCATCAAAAGTAAAATTTAAATTTGTATTTACAACATTTAGACTTCCCTTGAAAACAGATTGAGAAAAATTAAACATATTAAAATCAGAATTATAAAACATAACATCATTTAGAAATTGATTTTTTTCAAATTGAGCATTATTAAATAAATTATCTTTAAAATTACATGATCCAAAAAAAATATTTTTATTAAAGCGACATTTTGCTTTGAAAACACAAGATGTTATATCTAATTTTTTTCTGAATATCGCATCATTGATATTTATATCTTTTTTAAATATACATTTATGTATGAAAATATCATTTTGTATATCTAATATTATATTTTCTGAGTTATAAACGAAGCAATCAAAAACACAATTAATAAAAGATAATTTATATAATTGAAATAATTGAAAATCGAAACTGTGCATTATTTCATTAGAAATTTCCACACACTCTAGATAAAAATTGTAGCATATGTTTTTTACTCCAAGAGAATCTATCAACTCTGCTTTTATGATATCAAATTTATCAAAATACGATTCATTTTCTTGCATTGTTTTCCTTCGATATTTTTATTTTCTAGTGAAATTACAAAATTTACAAACAAAAACTTATTTATATTTTACAATTCTTTTATTCTTAATATTTATTTGTAAATTTTTATCATAAAAACCCAATTAAGAACTTTTTTTATACAATAATTGGCTAATATGATCAATCGTATTTACCATATCATCAAGAGTTGTTATATTAAAAACATAACACATAAAATCAATAAACATGATTGCTAATATCATAAAATTAAAACTAACAAAAAACCAATTGATTTTAATGTAAACATTTGAAGAAATTTTTAAGAGAAAAGAAAACAAGGCATAAAGAATATTTCCTATAAACAAAGCTATAAAAGACATAACAAAAACCAATCTAAAAATACTCGCTTTATCTATATTTGATAATACAGAATTTGAAAAATTCAAACCTGCAACAAACGATAAGATTATAGAAGCAAAAATACCCAATATAGTTATATAACTTTTTTTACTTTCTTGAACTTCTTTGCTTGTTTTTTCTATTTCTATTTTACTTTCTTGAACTTCTTTGCTTGTTTTTTCTATTTCTATTTTACTTTCTTGAACTTCTTTGCTTGTTTTTTCTATTTCTTGTTTTATCTCTCTGATATTATTTAATCTTACAATTTCCAATAATATATGATCTTGTAATTTCAATAAATTATCTTTAAGTTGTTTTATATTATCTGGTTTATCTATCAATAATTGGATATTTTTTCTTATATTATCTATTTTGCCATCTTGTTTCATATGCAAACGAAATAAATGTGATGTTATATCAGAATACCTATGTCTTTTATTAGTATCATAAAAATTTTTTATATCTTTTTTTAAATCTTGAATATTTTCTAATTTATCGCTAGATAGTTTCTCTAAAATATTTTCAATTTTAGAAGATTTATTTTTGGTTTCAGCAAGATTAGCATCTTTTTTATTGTCGATAATATCAAATAACGACTCATTGTTACTTTCTGTATCTGTTTGCATATTCTTCCAATAAATCAGGTGAAATTATTCCATATTTTTTTGTTTTATCCCAAGGACTATTTTTTTCATGGCTTTTTTTAACTAAATCAGACGCATACATATTAGATAATTTATCAATATAACCATATAGCTCACCTCTCATATTATCATCAAACTCTTCACTTGTTTCCTCATAAACATTAATTGGATTTGACGCATAAAAAGAATATTTTTTATATATGCTCTCTATTACTGGACCATAATCCCAAGCACTAAAATTCTCATCGGTGATTAATCTTTTTCTAGTTCTTATTAAATTGTAAATATCCATAAAATACATTATCTTTTGCAATTGTAAGTTGCTTATAGGATTTTCTATACCTATACAATAATTAATAACATGTCTTGCAACATTTTCAGCTTTCATTTGCAATTCCCTTTAATTATTTTGCAAGGATTATAACAAAATAATATTAATTAACTATGTCTCAATGATTTTTACTTCTTCTTCGTTTAGGTTGTAAAGTTTGTAAACGATAGAGTTTATTTTGTCTTCTTGGGTTTTGGTGTTTGCGTTTTTGTCTTGTTCTTTTAAAACTAAAATCTCATCGACTAAGCTTATAAGCTCGTTTGCTAGTTTTTCATTTTTAGAATTTATTTTTGGTATAGGAAGTCTTTCTAAAAATGCTTTTTTGTATCTAAACCCATTTTCACCTAAGTTTCCACCGGCATAAAACATTTTAAACATAAAAGCCACAAAATCATTGTTTAAAAAAGCAATAAGATATTTTAGATTTTCCCCTGTTAAAATAAAACTTGTTGCTTCTGCGTAAAAATTTAACTTTGTATCTAAATAAAATTGTGGTTTTCTTACTATTTCACTATACACTATCTTTTCTTTTTCAAATTCCTCCAAATAAGCACAATTTCTAAGGTTATAAGGTGTTTTTCCTTTGTCAGTTCTTTTTTCTAAAGTTTTATAATACGGCTTTAAATGCTGTTTTAAGCTAGGGTATTCATCTATGTTTATTGCTTCTATCTTTTCTCCACTTTTGCTTTTATAGCCATTGTGAGTGTTGATCACCCAAAGCCCTGCCCACTCATAACTATATCTTTTTATATCTCTACCGCGTAGCATTTTGCATATGAGTTTGGCGGTGCGTTCTTTTTCGGCTTCATCTTTGCATTTAGCTAGAATTTCATCTCTTTTTTCAGTAGTGATGATAAAGGCTTCATTAAGCCCTGTTAAAATTCCACGATATATATTAAGCCCATGCCAGTCTTTAAGTGGAGTGCCGTGCTTTTCTATCTTTGCTTTTAGTGCGTTTGTGCTTTCATCGTTAAAAGTAAAGCTTTCTTTGCTTAAGGAATTTTGTGCGATTTTGTTAAAATTTAAAATGCTTTCTATGTTAAAGTCGTTTTCTTTTAAAAGCTCGGTGTTTGGAGCTAGGTATTTGAAGCTACTATCTTTAGTTTTTGCTTTTTCAAAGCTTAGTATGGAAGTATCTACCGTAGCACTTTCAAAGACTTTTATGCCATTTAGATCGATGTATTCTAAAAGTGTGGTATTTTTGAGCAAAAATTCACGCAAAGACTCTCCATAACCTGCTCTTGTGTATTTGTTTGAAGTGATGAAAGACAAAACACCATTTTGCTTTAGCACATTAAACCCAAGCTCATAAAAGTAGGTATAAATATCACTTGTGCCTTTATATACTTTATAGTTTTTGGCTAAATTTGGCTTTAACTCTTTGATGTCTTCTTGTCTGATGTAAGGTGGGTTACCGATGATGAGATCAAACCCTTGAAAATTCCCACCCTCATCAAGCACTTCGCTAAATTCAAAACGCCATTCAAAAGGATTTGCACTTTCTAAGTCAAATATACTCTCATAAAGCTTTTTAAGCTTTTTAAATTCTTTCTTGGCAGCACTTTCATCAAAGTCAAATTCAAACATATTTTTAGAGAAAAATGCTCTAAAATTCTCATCTTTTTCATCTTGTGCTAAAAAATCGCCGTATTTTTTAGAGTATTCATTAGCACCGTTGGTAAGTTGCTTGATCTCTTTGGCAAATTTGTCTTTTAAGCAGAAATTTTTAAAAGACTCTTTGAGGTTTTTGATCTCTTTTGCGATGAGAGTTTTGTCGGTGTAAAAGCCTTCTTTGTAGTCTTTGACTATGCGTTTGTATTTATCCATGCGTTCTTTGATGTTGGGGTAGTGAGAAAGGCTTTTATGAATTTCAAAGTAGCTTATTAAAGAATTTCCGCATTTTATGTTGATATCGATGTTTGGTAGGGTTTTAAGATCATGATAGTTTGCATCATCAAAGCTTTCATAAAAGCTGTGTTTTAAAAGCTCTATCCAAAGTCTTAGTTTAGTGATCTCGCATGAGTTTGGGTTGATATCTACTCCAAAAAGGTTGTTTTCTATGATGTCTTTTTTACGCTCGAAAAGTTCTTTTTGGCAAAGGTGGGTTTTGTCTTTGTCAAAATCAGGGCGTTTATACTCTAAAAACTGGCCTTTGTGATTTTGCACTAAAATTTCATCATTTTGCACGCTTAGGTAAAAGTCCTCTTCAAACAAACCAAGCTCATAATGCACCATAAGCATGGCATTTAAAGCTGAAACTAAAAAATGCCCACTTCCCACCGCAGGATCGCAAATGCGTATGGAATTTAGCAAGGCTAGTTTTTGTTCTTGAGGGATTTTTTCTTGGCGTAGCTGGGTTCTTAGCTCGCTTAGCTTGGTGGCATTTAGCTTAAAAGTATGGTTAAACTTATCAAGCACGACTTTTTCTATGCTTGCTTTACACATGTATGAAGTGATAAAGCTTGGGGTATAAAAACTACCTTCTTTGTAGCCATTTAGCTTTTCAAAGACATTTCCTAAAACGCTTGAGTTGATGAGTTCTTTTTGCTTGATGAGTTCTTCGCTTTGCTCATCTGCTCCAAAGTCAAAGCTGTCTAAAAACTCAAACAAATACTCTAGCAAACCTACTTTGCCTTTTTTACTTTTGCTTTTGTCATCTTTTAACTGCGTATGTGGGTGGTACTCTAGTAAAGCGTCATTTTCTAAAGTAGCGATTTCTAGTGTGGTTTTTTCGATGGCTTGTTTTTCAAAAAGCGATGAATTTAAATAAGGCAAATAGCTAAATTTACTCTGCGTCCTTGTGTGCTTTTCTTTAGCTAAGATATCAAAGAAAAGATGTGAAAGGGTGGTGAAATTTGGAATTTTTTCATAGTTTAAGAATTTTAGGGTTTTATCATCGTTGAATCTAACCAAATTTGACTCTATAAGCTTTAAAAATAAAATGCGATTTAGCCAAAGTATGATGAATTTTAACACCTCTTCAAAGTCGTGCTTTGGAAGCTTGCTCGCTATGAGATGATAAAGTGTGCCTTGGGCTTGTTTGCTTTGCTCACTTTGTGTGATGATGAATTTAGAAAGCTGTTTGCTCTCGCTTAAACCCAAGATATATAAAAGCTCTTTATAGAATGCATTGTTTAACGAGTTTGCGTCATTTGGGCTAAATTCATTTAGCAAAAAGTCTTTGTGGAAAGTTTTAAAAATGCTTGCTAGGTTTTTGAAATTTGACTTTTGCTTGTCTTTTAAAAAGGCTAAATCGATGAAAAAGCCTTTTAAGCTTTCTTTAGAATTTTCTATGAGTTTGCTTGCTTCTTTGTAAAATTCATCGGTGTTGCCTTTAAAAAGTGAATTTGGGCTTTGAAATTCTTCAAAAAGCTTTTTAAAGCTTGTATTTTTATAAAAAAGCTCTTCAAACTCACTAGCTTTGAAAATGTAAAATTTATAAAAGTCTGTGATGATGATAAATTTCAAACTAAAGCTATGTTCTCTATTTCTAAAATAATACAAAATGGCTTCATGCAAAGCTTTAGAATTTGGCTTTGTGTGGGTGATGAATTCTTTTGAGTTGGGCTTTTTAGCTTCGATGAGAACTTCTAAGTCTTTACTAAGCTCATCTTTAGCGATGGCTAAGTCGATCTCGCTTTTGCCTTTTTGTTTGGTTTTGATGTGGGTTTTGAAATTTAGCGTGGTTAAAAATGGGCTAAGTGCATTGCGACTAGGTAGTCTTCGTTTTCGCTTTGTGAGTTTTCAAGCCTTTCTAGATACTGCGTTAAAGCTTTGCAAAAAGTGTCAAATTCATTTTGTGTGATTTGCTTTTTGCGGTAGTAAGGGTTGAAAAAATCTTTTTCGTTTAAAATCAATACATTCATCACTTTAGCCTTTTGTTTTTATATCGTTGATTTTACTTAAATTTATTTTATATTGTAACTAATCACAAATATGCAAAGCTTTTTGTTTTATTATCATTAATACACAGTATACTAAATATTTTAAAATATTCTCGATGATTAAGTTTTATTTTATATATATGCAATAAAATATAAATGATTATTTAACTAGGAGGTTAAATGAAAAAGATTTTCATCACATGTTTAGCACTAGCTTCTTTAGTATGTGCTAGGGAGGAATTTTTCACAAGTGAGGTTAATTCGCTTTACTTAAGCAAAAATGACACAAAAGCTGTTGGTAGACTACTACCTACAAATCCTTTTGAGGTGTTAAAAGTAGAAGGAGATAAAGCACTGATCAAAATCACAGGCTATGTTAATCCCGCTTCTGCTTCTGTGCTATACTATAATGATAGTCAAAGGATCATCGTAGCTGCATTTTCTAAAAATACAAAGCTTGATTTTAAAACTTACACAAAAAGCAAAAATGGCAAATGGGATAAAGCCACCATAGAAGTTTGGACTGATAAGAAAGATTTTGCCAAGAGTGATAAAGAAATGTTTATAAAAGCCAAAGAACTTTATATGAACAACTGTGGAATTTGCCATAGCGTGCATAAAGAAAGTGAATTTACCGCTAATGGTTGGCCTGCTACGTTTAGATCAATGGTAAATCGAACAGGTATTGATAAAAAAGATCATTGGTTAGTGATACAGTATTTGCAAAAAAATGCAAAAGACTTCAAGGAGGCAAAATAAAATGGGACTAGATAGAAGAAAATTTTTAAAAATCGGAGCGGGTTTAAGTGTGCTACCTTTGGTGCCTAGTTTGGCTATGGGTAAGAGTGTGAAAGCTTCTAGTATAAATTCAGGATTAGTAAAAAACGGCACAGTGATCACCGCAGCACATTGGGGAATTTTAAAACTTACTATCAAAGATGGGGTGGTTGTTAAAAGTGAGCCTTGGGAAAAGGTTACGCAAATGGACAATCCTTTGCAGCATTACACCCCTGATATGATCTATCAATCTCGTGTAAAATACCCTTATGTGAGAAAAAGCTACCTTGCAAACCCTGACAGCCCAAAACCAGAGCTTAGAGGTAAAGAAGAATTTGTTCGTGTGAGCTATGATGAGGCGATCAAGCTGATCGCTAGAGAACTTAAAAAAACAAGAGAGAAAAAAGGCACTCAAGCGATTTTTGGCGGTAGCTATGGTTGGAAATCAAGCGGAAATATGCAAAATTGTAGAATTTTACTGCATAGGTTTTTAAATGTAACCGGTGGATTTGTCGGAACTACGGGCGATTACTCAACCGGTGCTTCTCAAGTGATCATGCCTTATGTTGTAGGGTCTATTGAAGTATATGAGCAGCAAACATCTTGGGAAAACATCTTAGAGCATTCTAAATGCGTTGTCATTTGGGGTGCTAACCCTCTTGCAACCTTAAGGATAGCGTGGACTTCAAGCGATCAAAGAGGTTTGCAGTATTTTGAAAAATTAAAAAATAGCAAAATCAAGGTTATTTGTATAGATCCTATCAAAACAGAAACTGCTAAATTTTTAAACGCACAATGGATCGCACCTAAGCCAAATACCGATGTTGCTATGATGCTTGGTATGGCTAGTCACTTGATCGAGAAAAATAAAGTAAATTATGAATTCTTAGAAACCTATACTAGTGGTTTTGATAAATTTAAAGCATATTTAGATGGCAAAAAAGATGGTGTAAAAAAAGATGTAAAATGGGCAAGTAAAATTTGTGGAATCGATGAAAAAACAATCAAATCTCTTGCTGAAAGCTTCTATGATAATCCTACTATGATCATGAGTGGTTGGGGTATGCAAAGGGCACACCATGGCGAACAACCTCACTGGATGTTGGTCACTCTTGCTTCGATGATCGGGCAAATTGGCACCAAAGGAGGTGGCTTTGGCTTAAGCTATCATTACAGTAATGGTGGCGTTCCTTCGTGTAAAGGTGGAGTGATCGGAGGGATCACTGCTGGTGCTGTGGGAATTTGGGAAAATGGAAAATTTAAAGGTCTTCCAAAAGCAGGTGCTACTCAAAGTGGTGCTGAATGGCTACAAAATGCCGCTAGCTACTCTTTTCCTGTAGCTAGGATAGCAGATGCCTTGCTTAACCCTGGTAAAACCATAGACAACAATGGAGCAAAGATCACTTACCCTGATATAGACTTTATATACTGGGCGGGTGGAAATCCTCTTGTGCACCACCAAGATACCAATACAAACGTAAAAGCATGGCAAAAACCAAGAACGGTAGTGGTAAATGAAATTTACTGGACTCCAACAGCCAAAATGGCAGATATCATCATGCCTGCTACGAGTTCTTACGAAAGAGATGATATCACTATGACAGGAGATTATTCTAATATGAATATCGCTCCGATGAAACAAGCGGTTTTACCTATAGGCGAGAGTAAAGATGACTATGAAATTTTTTCAGATATTTGCAAAGTATATGGAGATGATGTATTTAATGCTTATACCGAAAATGGCAAAAAAGCTAAAGATTTCATCAAAGAATACTACAATAGCGCTTTAAAACAAACTCAAGCTTATGGAGATGTTTTTGAAACACCTATGCCTAGTTTTGAAGAGTTTTGGGCAAAAAATGAGCCGATTACTTTTTCTCCAACCATAGAAAGCATGGAGTGGGTTAGATTTTCAGAGTTTATCGAGGATCCTATTTTAAATGCGCTAGGCACCGAATCAGGCTTGATAGAAATTTACTCTAATACTATCGAAAAATACAACTATAAAGACTGCAAAGCACACCCTACATGGATGGAGCCGATAGAATGGTTAGGAAATGCCACTAAAGAAGCACCTTTTCATCTTTTAACCAATCACCCAACCAACAGACTGCATTCGCAAATGTGCCATACATCATTACGCGATAAATACGCAGTGAAAGGAAGAGAGCCTATTTTGATCAATCCTGCTGATGCTAAAAAGCTAGGCATTAAAAATGGCGATGTTGTAAGAGTGTTTAACAAAAGAGGTCAAACCCTAGCGGGCGCTGTGGTAACAAAAGACATCATGCCAAATGTAGTAAGACTTTGTGAAGGTGGCTGGTACGATCCTGATGAAAATGGCATGTGTAAGTATGGTAATGTGAATGTTTTAACCATAGATATGCCAACTTCTGAACTTGCAAATGGCAATATCTCGCATACAGCTTTAGTAAACATAGAAAAGTATAATTCTTCTTTACCAGAAGTTACGGCGTTTTCTGCTCCAAAAGGCGCACAGTAACGTTAACTTTTCCTTAGAAAATCTAAGGAAAAGTTTATTTACTCCAAAACTTTACCAACCTCACTATAAAAACTACTAAAATCCAATTTTCACCCCGCCTACTTTTTTAACACTCAAGCCCATAAAAAAATAACATTCACAATAAATAGCATTTTCCACACAAAGCAAATAAACTACAACTTACCCACAATTAGCCATAACCTAAAATGATGATACATAAAAATACCCCCTCCCACAAACAACCTAAAAACTATAAAAAACAATTAACCCACATCCACCATACACCCTAAAAAGCCATAATTACACCAACAAGTTTACCAAAGCTACTTTCTTATATTAATCAATAATCCTAAGCCTATTAATGATAAAAAACAATATCTTATTAAATAAAAACATCTATAACAATCTAAGCAAATAAACAAGCAATCTATCAATTATAAATAATACACACCTAAGAACATAAAACTACAATTTCATCTAAAAAACCCATAAAAGCAAATTTAATAAAGCAATAAAAAAGATATACACAATTAAAAATTAAAACAAGCCTCCATAAATTATTAAAATAATTTAATACAAACTACAAAGCACCGCCAACTAAAAAACTAAAAAACTAAAAAAGTAATTTACCAAACTTACTATAAGCATTTTAAAGCTAAAACAACTAAACCTTCAAACCAACTAAGCCAACTATTAAAATAATTCAATCACAATAACACAACTTAAAAGCTATAGCAACCAAATAAACCAACTCTATACAAAAACGCTACGCCCACCCCCCCCACACACAAACCACACAAACCACACAAACCACACAAACCACACAAACCACACAAACCACACAAACCACACAAACCACACAAACTACACAAACTACACAAACTACACAAACTACACAAACTAATCCACGACAAGCAGTAAAAACTAACTTAACCACTAAACAATTCATGATCGCACCATAAAAGAAATAAAAGAAACCTACTTTTTACAACTATCTCTAAAGCTCTTTATTATAATTTAATCACTTTCCTAGAAAGATATTTATTATAAAAAACCATAAAAGAAATAAATTATAAAACAATAAAAACTATCTCTAATAAAAAAACAAAGAATAAACTAATTAAGGATTTAACTAAGTAATAAGTAAGAATAATAAGAGAATTAACAAGTCCGCAATGAGCTACTTTCCCCCTGCCAGTAAGGCGTAGTATCATCACCCACGATGTGCTTAGCTTCTTGGTTCGGGATGGAGCAAGGCGTCTCCACATCTGTATAATCACGGACATTGTTATTTAAATATTCTATTTAAATCTTTATACTGTTTTATCAAGAATACTTAAAAAACAATGTTAAGAGCAAGTTCTAATATCAACGAACTTCTACTATAAGATTTTACTTTTAAGACTAAAGCTTAATAAAAACCTTAACAAGGAAGTGATGCTTAAATAAGATAAGCCAAACGCTCTATTAGTACTGGTCAGCTAAAGGACTTTCATCCATTACACACCCAGCCTATCAAACTAGTAGTCTTCTAGAGAGCTTAGAGAAGATTCATCTTAGAGTTGGCTTCACGCTTAGATGCTTTCAGCGTTTATCCGTTCCAAACTTAGCTACGCTGCGATGCTCTTGGCAGAACAACAGCTACACCAGTGGTTTGTTCAACCCGGTCCTCTCGTACTAGGGTCAAATCTCTTCAATCTTCTTACGCCCACGGCAGATAGGGACCGAACTGTCTCACGACGTTCTGAACCCAGCTCGCGTACCGCTTTAAATGGCGAACAGCCATACCCTTGGGACCTGCTCCAGCCCCAGGATGCGATGAGCCGACATCGAGGTGCCAAACCTCCCCGTCGATGTGAGCTCTTGGGGGAGATCAGCCTGTTATCCCCGGGGTACCTTTTATCCTTTGAGCGATGGCCCTTCCACACAGAACCACCGGATCACTAAGACCGACTTTCGTCTCTGCTTGACTTGTATGTCTTGCAGTTAAGCTGGCTTATACCTTTATACTCTACGAACGATTTCCAACCGTTCTGAGCCAACCTTTGTAAGCCTCCGTTATTATTTGGGAGGCGACCGCCCCAGTCAAACTACCCACCAGACATTGTCCCACTTGAGGATAACTCAAGCTGGTTAGCTACCCAAATAAGAAAGAGTGGTATCTCAACAACGGCTCATATACAACTGGCGTCATATACTCAAAGCCTCCCACCTATCCTGCACATTCTTATCCAAATAGCAGTGTCAAGCTGTAGTAAAGGTCCACGGGGTCTTTCCGTCTTGCCGCGGGTAGGAGGAATTTTCACCTCCACTACAATTTCACTGGATCCCTCTTTGAGACAGCTCCCATCTCGTTACGCCATTCATGCAGGTCGGTATTTAACCGACAAGGAATTTCGCTACCTTAGGACCGTTATAGTTACGGCCGCCGTTTACTCGGGCTTCGATCAAGAGCTTCGCTAATGCTAACCCCATCAATTAACCTTCGAGCACCGGGCAGGCGTCACACCCTATACATCCTCTTACGAGTTAGCAGAGTGCTGTGTTTTTGGTAAACAGTCGGGAGGGACTCTTTGTTGTAAGTTTCTTCGCTTTCGGAGTAAATCCTAATACGAAGCGAACCACACCTTATACCGAAGATACGGTGCTATTTTGCAGAGTTCCTTAAAGAGAGTTCTTCCACGCGCCTTAGAATACTCATCCCACCCACCTGTGTCGGTTTACGGTACGGGCAACATTAGCTAAACTTAGAAACTTTTCTTGGCTCGACGGCATCAGCAATTCTCCTCGCTGTCCGAAGACTTTGAAGAGCCTTTCAGTTCTCGGAGTATTGTTATACGGATTTGCCTATATAACCTCCTACGACCTTAGACTAGCACTTCCATCCGCTAGCTTGCTTAGCCCTAAGCGTCCTTCCATCGCACACTAATGTTGGTATTGGAATATTAACCAATTTGCCATCGTCTACCCCTTTCGGACTCGACTTAGGACCCGACTAACCCTACGATGACGAGCATCGCGTAGGAAACCTTGGGTTTACGGCGTTAATGATTCTCACATTAATTATCGCTACTCATGCCTGCATGCTCACTTCTATTCGCTCCAGCACTCCTTACCGGTATACCTTCGGCGCAAATAGAACGCTCTCCTACCACTTGATAAAATCAAGTCTACAGCTTCGGTACTTACTTTAGCCCCGTTATATTTTCCGCGCAAAATCACTAGACCAGTGAGCTATTACGCTTTCTTTAAAGGATGGCTGCTTCTAAGCCAACCTCCTGGTTGTTTAAGTAACTTCACATCGTTTTCCACTTAAGTAAGATTTAGGGACCTTAGCTGGTAGTCTGGGTTGTTTCCCTCTTGACGACGGATTTTATCACTCGCCGCCTGACTGCTGTGATTACATATAAGGTATTCGGAGTTTGATAGGGTTTGGTACATTGGTGTATGCCCTAGCCCATTCAGTGCTCTACCCCCTTATATTACGACACAACGCTATACCTAAATATATTTCGGAGAGAACCAGCTATCACGAAGTTTGATTGGCCTTTCACCCCTATCCACAAGTCATCCGGGGGCTTTTCAACGCCTATCGGTTCAGTCCTCCACTAGTTCTTACACTAGCTTCAACTTGCTCATGGATAGATCACTTCGTTTCGGGTCTGCAGCATCTGACTTAATCGCCCTATTCAGACTCGCTTTCGCTACGGCTTCGCGTGTGCTTAACCTTGCCAGACACCACAACTCGCAGGCTCATTATGCAAAAGGCAGTCCATCACACTGTATTGCTACATAGTGCTCTGAATGATTGTAAGCAAATGGTTTCAGGTTCTATTTCACTCTGATCACCTCAGTTCTTTTCACCTTTCCCTCACGGTACTTGTGCACTATCGGTCTGGTAGTAGTATTTAGGGTTGGATCGTGGTCGACCCAGCTTCAGACAGGATTCCTCGTGTCCCGCCCTACTCAGGATACTGCTAGCTAAGGTTTGGTTTTCGTATACGGGACTATCACCCTCTATGGCTACACTTTCCAGAGTGTTCTACTAACCTCACCTATTGCACATTGCAGTCCTACAACCCCCAGTGCAAGCACTGGGTTTGCCCTCTTGCGCTTTCGCTCGCCGCTACTGACGCAATCTCTATTGATTTCTTTTCCTGTAGGTACTAAGATGTTTCAATTCCCTACGTTCGCTCCATTATGGTAGTATATATCTCTATATACTGGGTTGCCCCATTCGGAAATCTACGGATCAAAGCTTCTTGACAGCTCCCCGTAGCTTATCGCAGTCTAGTACGTCCTTCATCGCCTTTACCAGCCAAGGCATCCACCATTCGCTCTTAATAGCTTACCTTTTAAATTCATTCTAAAACGCATCACTTCCTTGCTAAAGTTTTTATGATAAGACTTTACTATCTTAAGACGGAAAGCATTTAAACACTTAATAAAACTAAAAATATTAGTCCAACTAAGCTGTGAGTTTAAAACTTGTCTTTAACTAAAAGCTAAAGAAAAGATAGCTAGGTTTTATCCTTTAACAAGTCCTGTAAAATTGTTTTTATTAAAACTTGCTTGTGACTCTTAACAATGATAATTCAAATAACATTAAATAACTAATCTAATATATAAAATATTCTATTATTTATTTAGCTTAGGTCTTAAAACCTAAAGGAAGTATATATCAAGAGTTTAAATAATTTAAAAACATAAGTAATAAATCATTTTACTTTACTTATTGCTTTATTATTAGCTATATACTTGCTTTAAGTTTTAAAACTTTAATTTATGATTGATAAACAAATCTTTTATGGTGGGCCTAACAAGACTTGAACTTGTGACCTCACCCTTATCAGGGGTGCACTCTAACCAGCTGAGCTATAGGCCCTTAATAAATGGTGGAGAATAGCGGGATCGAACCGCTGACCTCCTGCGTGCAAAGCAGGCGCTCTCCCAGCTGAGCTAATTCCCCAAAATTAGCTTTTCATCAATCTTTGAAATCTAAACAAGGATGATTGAGTCTATATATGAACTGATAGTTGTGAGACTTATCAGTTTGTACTCTAGAAAGGAGGTGATCCAACCGCAGGTTCTCCTACGGTTACCTTGTTACGACTTCACCCCAGTCGCTGATTCCACTGTGGACGGTAACTAGTTTAGTATTCCGGCTTCGAGTGAAATCAACTCCCATGGTGTGACGGGCGGTGAGTACAAGACCCGGGAACGTATTCACCGTAGCATGGCTGATCTACGATTACTAGCGATTCCGGCTTCATGCTCTCGAGTTGCAGAGAACAATCCGAACTGGGACATATTTTATAGATTTGCTCCACCTCGCGGTATTGCGTCTCATTGTATATGCCATTGTAGCACGTGTGTCGCCCTGGGCATAAGGGCCATGATGACTTGACGTCGTCCACACCTTCCTCCTCCTTACGAAGGCAGTCTATTTAGAGTGCTCGGCCGAACCGTTAGCAACTAAATACGTGGGTTGCGCTCGTTGCGGGACTTAACCCAACATCTCACGACACGAGCTGACGACAGCCGTGCAGCACCTGTCTCTAAGTTCTAGCAAGCTAGCACCCTCATATCTCTATAAGGTTCTTAGGATATCAAGCCCAGGTAAGGTTCTTCGCGTATCTTCGAATTAAACCACATGCTCCACCGCTTGTGCGGGTCCCCGTCTATTCCTTTGAGTTTTAATCTTGCGACCGTACTCCCCAGGCGGTACACTTAATGCGTTAGCTGCATTACTGAGATGACTAGCACCCCAACAACTAGTGTACATCGTTTAGGGCGTGGACTACCAGGGTATCTAATCCTGTTTGCTCCCCACGCTTTCGCGCCTTAGCGTCAGTTAAGTTCCAGCAGATCGCCTTCGCAATGGGTATTCTTGGTGATATCTACGGATTTTACCCCTACACCACCAATTCCATCTGCCTCTCCCTCACTCTAGACTACCAGTTTCCCAAGCAGTTCAACGGTTAAGCCGTTGGATTTCACAAGAGACTTGATAATCCGCCTACGCGCCCTTTACGCCCAGTGATTCCGAGTAACGCTTGCACCCTCCGTATTACCGCGGCTGCTGGCACGGAGTTAGCCGGTGCTTATTCCTTAGGTACCGTCAGAATTCTTCCCTAAGAAAAGGAGTTTACGCTCCGAAAAGTGTCATCCTCCACGCGGCGTTGCTGCGTCAGGGTTTCCCCCATTGCGCAATATTCCCTACTGCTGCCTCCCGTAGGAGTCTGGACCGTGTCTCAGTTCCAGTGTGACTGATCATCCTCTCAGACCAGTTAAGCGTCATAGCCTTGGTGAGCCATTACCTCACCAACTAGCTGATACTATATAGTCTCATCCTACACCGAAAAAACTTTCCCTACTCAACTTGTGTTAAGCAGGAGTATAGAGTATTAGCAGTCGTTTCCAACTGTTGTCCTCTTGTGTAGGGCAGATTAACTATACCTTACTCACCCGTGCGCCACTAATCCACTTCTAGCAAGCTAAAAGCTTCATCGTTCGACTTGCATGTATTAGGCACGCCGCCAGCGTTCACTCTGAGCCAGGATCAAACTCTCCATAAAAAATAATTGGATAAGTTTAATCTTTTTCTTCAAAGAAAAAGTTGATTGTTAAGATTTAAAAATAAATCTTTCTGGCTCAATCGATCACTTATTTAGATTTCAAAGATTGACTATAAGATTTGATTAACAATATTAATAATTTAAAGAACAAATACTAAAAAATTAAGACAAAAAATCTTAGCTTTTTAAATCCCTTTCGTTTGAAAAGGAAATGAAATTATAGCAACAAAAGCTTAAAGTTTTATTAAATGAAAAAAGAAATGAAAATAAAAAAAGAAATTTATAGAAAGGAGAATTTATAAATATAGAATAATAAATATAAAAGAATATAAAGTGTATTGATATAGGGTGTATGAAGTGAAGTGTGTTAAAGAAGTGGGGGGGGGGATTTAGCTAAGAAGTATTTTAAACTTCAAAACAAAATACCTTTTTTATAAAAATATGTTTTCCAATAAAATAATATTTTTTATCCAAATAACTCCATCGCATCTTTATATGCGCTAATAAGTGAAGCCAAAGTAACAAAACCACCGATAATCAAAAAAAACATCTCGATTTTTTTTCTTTTATCTTCTTTGATTTTTTCTATTTTTTCTTCTTCTTGATTTTGGTCTATATATAAGATGTCTACAAGATTTTCTATCTGGATTTTAAGTTCTTGATGTTGTTCTAAAATATCATAGTATTGAAATATAATTTTCCATATCGTGTGTTTTTGTTGGTAATTATAATGCACCGGATTGCTAAAAAAATATTTTAGATTAAAAGTATAAAAGTCTTTTTTTACATCGATCACATCGTGATAATTTTCTTTATCTACAATGCTTGATGTTAAATTCAAATAATACTCCATTTTCTCACGATATGCCAAAGAAAGAGCAAACATCGTCATAGTATCATCAAATTTACTCTCACAGTTGCTAAATTTAGCCTGAAATAAAAAACCTTTTTCTGAAAACACAACTTTAGCATCTGGATTATCATAACAGTTTGATTTGTCAATTTTTAAAGTAGAGCTACCCCTTAATAGTTGCGATATAGCACTATCACTCATACTTTCATCGGTATATACTGCCATGTGATCTATCACACCTTTTTTGAATTGGCAATACTCTTGATTTACTAAAACCCCACCTTTTATACATATAATACATATATCAAAAATTTTATATACTACTATCGTATTCTTAGCATACTTTTGATCTTCTATATTGGTATAGATTTGTAAATTTTGTGCTAAAAAGGTATGAAAAAAATCTTTTACTCTTGAGTCTTTTCTAAATTTAGTTTCATTGAAACTCTTGATGATTTTTACTTGATACACATTGATCATGATATGTCCTATTTTGTATATTTTATAATTTACTTTATATCACTGCAAAATTAAAATGTATTATGAAATTATATTTATAATGGGAGTTGCTAATAAGTGGTGCGGATGAAAGGACTTGAACCTTCACGCATTGCTGCACCAGATCCTAAGTCTGGCGTGTCTGCCAATTTCACCACATCCGCAAAGTGGTACGCTCAAGAGGATTCGAACCTCTGACCTACGGCTTAGAAGGCCGTTGCTCTATCCAGCTGAGCTATGAGCGCATAAAAATAAACAACAATGGGCTTAATGGTGCGCCCGATAGGAATCGAACCCATAACCTACAGATCCGAAGTCTGTCGCTCTATCCAGTTGAGCTACGAGCGCTGATGGGGTGAGTGATGGGAATCGAACCCACGACCCTCAGGACCACAATCTGATGCTCTAACCGACTGAGCTACACTCACCATTTATAAAAATGGTCGGGGTGAAAGGATTCGAACCTTCGGCCCCTTGGTCCCAAACCAAGTGCGCTAACCAGACTGCGCTACACCCCGATGTACAAAAATAAAGCGTTATTTTACATAAAAAAATATCAAAAGTCAAGATAAACAAAAATATTTAGCACAAAAATGCTAAATATTTTAAAAATTAGTCTTTATTTTGCTTTTGTGAAATAATATTTAAAATTTCAACCACCAAAGAAAAAACCATAGCCACATAGATATATGCCTTATCTATATGAATATCAAAACCTTCGCTTACCAAAACAAAACCTATCATTACTAAAAACGCCAAAGCTAAAATCTTGATACTAGGATATTTTTCAACAAAATCCGCAATTGGTTTAGAAGCAAACAACATCACAAGCACAGCCATAATAACCGCTATGATCATAATTTCAATATCTTGAGCAATACCCACAGCAGTGATGACGCTATCAAGTGAAAATACAATATCAATCACAGCTATTTCAGCTACCACAATCCACAATTTATTGCTAATTTTTATATTGCTTTGTTCTTGCTCTTTATGATTAATGCTTTCTTTGATTTCTTTAATAGATTTAACTATCAAAAACAAGCCTCCGAGTATAAGCACCAAATCCCTACCTGAAATTTCATTGCCTAAAACACTAAACAAAGGTGTAACAAGTTTCATCACCCAAAATAAAGACAACAACAACAAAATTCTAGTAAGCATTGCAAAAGCAAGTCCTAAAATTCTCCCTTTATCTCTGTGTTCTGGTGGTAACTTACTTACCAAAATCGCTAAAAAAATGATATTGTCAATCCCTAGCACAATTTCCAAAGCAGTAAGGGTAAACAATACCACCCAAGCATCTACACTAAAAATCCACTCAAACATTTATTTTCCTTAAGACAAAAAAAGCGTAATTATAATGACAAAAAATTAATTATTTTCAAAAATTTGCACAATCGCTTCAGGTAAAAGCTCATGTTCTAGTGCGTGAATTTTAGCTTCAAAGTCTTCAAAATTTAACTTTCCTTTTTCAAAGGCCTTTTGCGCGATGATTTTTCCACCATCTAATTCTTCATTGACCCAGTGTACACTAATGCCTGCAACTTTCATATCGCTTTCATAGCTTTCTTGAATAGCATGAGCACCTTTAAACAATGGAAGCAAAGATGGATGAAGATTGATAGCCTTTACTTCTTGCGTAAAAACAGGGCTTAAAATTCGCATAAACCCTGCCAATACAGTTAAATCTGCTTGACTTTCTTTTATAGTCTTTACTAACTCTGCATCAAATTCTTCTCTTGAAGTAAATTTTTCATGCTCTATGATTTTTGTGTTAAGACCGTATTTTAAAGCTCTTTGTATGCCATAAGCTTCTTTTTTATTGCACACACATAAAACCACTTCAAAGGTATTTTCTCCAAAAGTTTTTTGGTGTAATTTCTCTAAAATATTTTCTAGATTGCTTCCATTGCCACTAAATAAAACTGCCAATTTTATAAGCATTTTAACCCCTTTATTAATTTTAAAGCATCAAAGCTGTTTTTGTTTTTCTTGTAATCTTTAGCCACTAATGCATGTGCTAATACCGCATTTTTCGCAGCCTCTAAAGCACTAAATTTAGCTCCAAGCAAAGCAGCGATCATGCCACTCAACACATCTCCGCTTCCAGCTTTTGCCAAAGCCTCATTGCCACAATTTACCACAAAAAGCTTATCTTTTTGGGCAATGATAGGATTTGCTCCTTTTAAAACTAAAACACATTCAAATTGTTTACTAAATTCTTTAACATAAAAAAATCGCTTCTTTTGAATTTCTTCAACTTGGATATTTTTATTCATATATAACTTCAAAAGCATAGAAAATTCTTTAGGATGAGGCGTTAAAACCACATCTTTTCTATTTAAATACAAAGTTAAATCAGCATTTTGAAAACAATTTGCGTCTAATACCAAAGGAACACTTTGCAATCTTTCATCTTTTAAAATACTTAGATCATTCAAACCCATGCCTATAGCAGCTGCATTTATTTTACTTTCAATAGTATCTTTTAACATCAATAAAGGTGAAAAACTCTCTTTTGCTACTAAAGAAACCAAACCCGAGCCAAACTCTAAAGCCCCAAGTCCAGCTAAAGTACCCGCACTTTTATTGGCAAAAATATATACATGACCTAAATCACCTTTGTTAAAACTACACTTTTTTTGAATAAGCTTTAAGTCTTTTCTCTCTAGTAAAAAACCCGATGTACTTTGTGCTTGAATTTTTAATCCCAAATGTGCGATTTTGATTTTTCCTACAAACTCTTTTGCAAAATCTTCCAAAAGCTTTTCTTTGACTACCCCCATACAAAGTGTATAATCTGCTTTAAAACACACATCTTGTCCAAGCCCACTAGGAATATCACAAGCAATTTTTATTGCTTTACTTTGAGAGATTTTTTGAATAATTCCTTGTAACTTTTCATCTAAAGCTTTATTTAAACCGCTACCAAAAACACAATCAACAATAATGTCAAAATCTTCAAAACAAGGTTCTTCTTGTAAAAATTCAAAACCGATGTTTTGCAAAATTTGTTCTTGTTTGAGAAACATTGTGCTTTTTTTATACGCCAAAACATAAGCAGATGCTTTTTTAAGGTGTCGAATGGCTACAAGTCCATCGGCTCCATTGCCGCCTGTGCCAAGTAAAAATAAAATTTTAGCATTGTGTATTTTTTTGCTTTTTTTCTTGATAAAATTTGCAAGTTCAACGCCTGCATTTTCCATCATCAAAAATTCATCTAATCCTTTTTCAATCAGCTGTTTTTCATAAGAAATATTATCTTTACATATGGCTTTCATTACCAGCCTCGCAAGCTATAAGTTTTTGAGTTTTAGCACCTAATTCTTTAAGCTTTATCACTCTTGAAGCAATATTGCCACTTCCGTGAGTAAGTTTTGTTTGCATATTATCTACATTGGAATTTAATCTTTTAATATTATCTTTGATTTTTTCAAAATCTTCCAAAACACCAGCAAATTTATCGTGAAATTTTCCAAGCTCTTCAAAGGCCTTTAAGATATTCTCATTACTTTGGGTGTTTTTCCATGAAATATTTATCGTATTTAGTGCCATAAAAAGAGTATTTGGTGTAGTTAAATATACCTTTTTTTTATAAGCATATTGATAAATTTCAAGATCTACACTTAAAATCAAATCTAGAATGTTTTGATAAGGTATAAAAAGCAAAACAAACTCATAAGTATGCTTATCATACTGCATATAAGGTTTCTTGGCTAATTCATCGATCCTAGCTTTTAGATTATATGCTAAATCAAGGCAAGTATTTTTACTAATCTCCTCAAAACCAAAATCACTCGGTAGTGAAAATTTTGCATCTATAATAATGCTTTTTTGTTTATCTAAAAACACCACCGCATCAGGAATGTAGGTTTTACCCTCTTCTTGAAATCTCTCCTGTAGTTTATACTGCACACCTTCTACTAAACCACTATTTTCTAAAACAGACTTAAGTTGTAACTCTGCAAAATTACCACGAATTTTTTTATCGCCTTTTAAAACTTTGGCTAATTTATCCGCATTTTCACCCATATTTTGACTAAATTTGAACATATGTTCAATTTGTGTTTTAATACTTGTTTCATTTTGGGCAAGTTTTTCACTGTATTCTTTAACACTTTTTTTAACCGGTAAAAAGATTTCTTCTAGGATTTTTTTCGCATCTTCATTCAGCATAAGCTTGTTTTGATTTAATATATTAGTATTTTGTTTTTGTAAATTTTGCTCTAATTCTTGCTTCAACTCTATCAAATTTTGTTTATATTTTTCTTCTAACTTTAGCAAAGTTTGAGTGTATTCATCTCTTAATTCTGCACGTTCTTTTAAGTGCATATTTAAAAGTTCTTGTTGGGTGTGTTCTTTTTGCGCTAATTTTGCCTCTAAAGCTTCGCTTTTTGATAAATAGTTTATTTTTTCTTCTAATAAAGTTGAATTTTTCTCCATAAGTGATTTTTTTTCTGATTCCAAAATAGAAATTTGATCTTGTAATGTTAAATTAGTTTGGTTTAAAAATTCTAACTTTGCTTTTTCTTTTTGACTTTTAAACACATACCATACAAAAGACAAAACTACAACCGCCAAAAGTGCTATTAAAATGTTTTCCATTTTTACCCTTTTGTTTTTTCAATCAGAAAATAAATGTTTTTTTCATTACCTTCTTTAAATTGCTTCATTTGTGGTAAGAATTCTTTTACTAAGGCTCTAAAATTTTTAAAACCAAAATTTTGCGGGATAAAATTCGCATGTTTTCTGCTCATATTGGTGCGAATTTGAGCATATTCTGCACGACCCTTTTCTTCTATCAAAGCTTCTGTGATATTGATCAAATCTTTAATATATTCTTTGGTGCTTAATACTTTTTCTTTAGATTCATCTTGATCTAAATAAAAAAATTCACTAAAGGAATTAACATAAGATTTTACAGCTTGTTTTAATCCCATACCTATAACTTGCTTTTTGCTTTCTTTAAGTCTTTGAATTAAACTAGTATAATCACTATCGCTAGAAACAATTACAAAAATATCAATATCTTTTTCATAAAAAATACTCATAATTTCAGTGATTAAATACATATCACTTGAGTTTTTATTAGCAGTAAAATTAAACTGCTGCATAGCTATAATAGAATACTGACCAATTTGCTCTTTCCAATTTTGTATATTTTTTTGCGTCCAATCTCCATAAATGCGCTTGATGATAATTTCTCCATAATCAGAAGCAATATCAAAAATCGATTTTGCGTATTTTGATGGAATATTTTCTGCATCGATAAATATCGCTATGCTTTTATTTTCCATTTTCACTCCTATGTAGTTCTCATTCTAAAGCTTAATGCTTTTAACATATGATTTTTTAAAATAAACTCACTTTGCTCTAAATCTGCTATAGTTCTTGCCACTTTTATTGTTTTATTTACACCTCTTTGGGAAAGGTTATACGAAGCTATAGCTTTTTTTAAAATTTCATCTGCATTTGCATCTAAAATACAAAACTGCTTCATCTGTTCTTCGTTTAATTTAGCATTAAATTCTTCTTGCTTTCTTTGCTTTTGAAACAAAAACCCCTTAAACACCATTGCACTCATTTGTTCTGATGTTAGGCTTGTTTTATCTTCGTGTGAAATTTCATCCATAGCCACATAAAGGTCAATTCTATCTAAAATTGGCGAGGAAATTTTATTTTTATATTTTTTGATTTCTATCTCTTGACAACGACAGGCAAGACTTTTAGAAAATAAATTCCCACAAGGACAAGGATTTTGCGCACAAGCAAATAAAAATTTAGTCTCATACACTACTTTTGTGTTAACCCTTGAAATAAGAATTTTAAAATCTTCCAAAGGCTCCCTTAAACTTTCAATAATCTGTTTTGAAAAATGAGGAAATTCATCAAAAAACAAAACACCGCCATTTGCCAAAGCAAGTTCGCCCATTTTAGCACTTTTAGTTCCTCCCCCAAAAATACTAGCTCTAGTACTTGTGTGATGAGGGCTTCTAAAAACCCTACTTGCACTAAAATCATCCTCTAAAGAATTTAAAGATTTGTATGCATTTTGAGCCAAAATTTCTTTTAGACTTTGCGGCGGCATAATATAAGGAAGTCTTTTAGCGCACATACTCTTACCACTTCCTGGACTACCCTCGAATAAAACATTATGCATACCCAAAGCAGCTATAATACATGCAAATTTAGCGCTTTCTTGCCCTTTAACTTCTTTAAAGTCATAAGGAAAAAAAGTGTTTTTGATGTATTTTTGCCCATTGAGTTCTATAGCATTTTCAAACAAAGGATGTTCATTAGATACATGAAAATTTTCGTAATTTTTTGCTTTAAAAAAATCTATCGCTTGAGTTAAATTTTCTAAAGCATAAATTGTTAGATTGGGTATCATTGAAGCTTTTTGCGCTATACTTTTTGGCACAACCACCTTGGCATTTTGCACTTTCGCGCTCAAAAAAAGCAAAATAGAAAACAAGCTCGCTGTGCTTTTGATACTTCCATCTAATCCAAGTTCGCCAAAAACAAAAAAATCATCTAGATTTTCTTTTTGAAATAAAATCAAAATCGCAATAGCTAAATCAAAATGAGAGCCATTTTTAGGTATATCTGAAGGACTAAGGTTGATGGTGATTTTTTGCGCTGGAAAGCTAAAATTTTGACTTAATAAAGTTGCTTTAACTCTCTCTGTGCTTTCTTTGATGGTAGAATTTGCAAGACCTACTATGCTAAAACCTGGCAAACCTCTTGTGAAAGTTGATTCTACATCGATTATATCAAGCTCTGTAGAAAAACTCGCACATCTTAGTTTTTTCATTTATTTTTTTTGGATTTTTTTTTAAAATCTTTATCAAATTTTTGGCGTTTTAAAAAAGAAAGTTTTTCTATAAATAAATGCCCATCAAGATGATCGATCTCGTGCTGAATAGCTACTGCTAAAAATTCATGTGCCTCTAGACTTTGTGCTTTACCAAATCTATCTTGATAATCAAGTCGTATGTTTTTATAACGCAAAACATCTTCATAAAAACCTGGTATACTTAAACACCCTTCATTACATGATATCATCTCATCATCTAAAGGAGTAATGATAGGATTGATGATTTCTAAAAGAGTTTGCTTGTCTTCTTTTTGCTCGCCTTCTTCATCTCCAATATCTACAAGCAAAGCTCTAACCGGCACATCCACCTGAATGGCAGCTAAACCAACTCCTTTATTTGCTATCATAGTTTCATACATATCATCTAACAATGTATGTAACTCATTGTCAAATTTTTCTATTTTTTGAGATTGCAAAAACAGTCTCGGATTAGGATAGGTGATTATTTTTCTGATCATTTTTCTTTTTCCACTACCACAAAGGGTTCTAAATTTTTACCCGAATTTTTTAAAGCTTGGGTGCATTTTTCTATCAATTCTTCACTTTTACTGTCTTGATTAACCGCACTAACAGCCACTTCAACATCAACTTCTATTTCTTTATCTGCTAAGAAAAAATTGGAATTTTCTAAGGATTCTAAAATTTTATTACATATTTCTTGTGCTTTTTCTAAATTAGTGTGTGAGATCATCATAACAAAAACATTATTGCCACAATGAGCAACAATATCGCTTGATGATACATTTTTACTAAAAATTCTACAAATGCTTTTCAAAAAAGCGTTTTTTTCTTTTTGTGTATAAGTTTGTTCTAAAATTCCTTCTTTTACTCTAAAAAATATCAAAGAAGTTCGATAATTATATTTTGCATTACTTTCTATGCTTTTTTCTAAATTTTCTAAAAAATATTTTTTGTTATAAACTCCAAATTTAGAGTCAAAATCACTTTGTTCTTCAATGTGTTTATAAGTTTGCCTTACCTCATCAAAATTTTCTTTAATATCATCTGAATATCGATCTAAAATACTTGAAAATCTCGAAAGATCTGATTCTAAAGCGTGGATTACATTTGAAACAGCTAAATTACCTGTGCTAATAGCAAGTTCTGAATTACGTCTTCTTAGCATATCTTTAACTGTTTCAAGATGTCTATAAATCATAGCAATGTATTGTAATAGCGCCGAAGTAGAACTAAAGCTTTTTTTAATCTCTTGCTCTATATTAGCTCTTTTGATATCATCATCATTTTGCTCAAATTCCATGATCTCATGTACTTTTTTCTTAAAAGCCGAAGGACGCTCTTCGAGCATTTTTTGAAAATAAACTCCATAGTTAGTAGGTGTTGGAGGCACATTGTCTTTTACAAGTTCAGTTAGTATAGACTTTGCAAATTTTTCAAATTCTCCACCACTAATTTTTTGGATTTTTGGAGCTTCTTTGGCCGGAGTTGGATCGCTACTTAAATTTAAGTCAGCAAATAAATCATCATCTAACATTGCTATGCTTTTTCCTTATTTAAAACTTTTTTCCAAAACCTTATCAATTAAGCCATATTCTTTAGCTTCAGCTGCACTCATAAAAAAATCTCTGTCGGTATCTTTTTCGATTTTAGAGAGTTTTTGCTTGGTGTTTTTAGCCAAAATATCATTCAAGATTGATTTTAATCTTAGAATTTCTTTTGCTTGAATTTCAATATCAGTTGCTTGTCCTCTTGCACCGCCTAATGGTTGGTGAATCATGATTCTTGAATTAGGCAAAGCAAATCTTTTACCCGGTGCACCGCAGCTAAGCAAAAACGCACCCATAGAAGCAGCCTGACCAATACAAATAGTACTCACATCGGCTTTAATATAATTCATCGTATCATAGATACTAAATCCACTTGTAACTACTCCACCTGGTGAGTTAATGTAAAGATAAATATCTTTTTGTGGATCTTCTGCTTCTAAAAACAAAAGTTGCGCCACTATAGAAGCAGCAAGATCATCATTGATCTCACCACTTAACATAATGATTCTGTCTTTTAGAAGTCTTGAATAAATATCATAACTTCTTTCACCTCTGCTTGTTTTTTCAACCACATAAGGGATATATGAACTCATTATTTTTCGCTTTCTTTTTCAGTTTTCTTTTTATCATTTTTTTTGAAGATATCTGCAAAAAGTTTTTCTTCAATTAAAGACATTTTAATTGCTGGCAATGCACCTTGTTTTTTATAGTTTTCTAAGTGTTCTTGCGGATTAAAACCATATCTATATGCTTCAAAATAAATCGCTTGGATTAATTCTTGATCACTTACTTGAATATTTCTAAGTTTTGCTAACTCATCAATGATAAAAGTCAATTTCACGCTTTTTTGCGCATCTTCTTTAAAGCTATCTCTTTTTTCTTTGTATTTTGCTTCATCTTTAAATTCTTTCAATTCCTCTTCGCTTAAAGTTCTTAAAGAATTTCTAAACTGCATATCAGTTTCTTGCTCTACGATATTTCTTGGCAAAGTAAAATCAAATTTTTCAACCAAAGCTTCTGCAAATTGATTTTTTAATTCATCATTAATAAGTTTAAAAATCTTTTCATTTTTTAACTGTTCCTTGATTTTAGCATCAAGTTTTTCAACACTTGGTTCTTTTTCATCAGGAATTAGATTTTTTAA
The DNA here is from genome assembly GCF_014931215.1 of Campylobacter sp. 2014D-0216. Lineage (NCBI taxonomy): Bacteria > Pseudomonadati > Campylobacterota > Epsilonproteobacteria > Campylobacterales > Campylobacteraceae > Campylobacter > Campylobacter sp. 2014D-0216. The sequence goes on from NZ_CP063089.1 coordinate 1,526,028, forward strand.
AAGCTCTTCGTTTAATTCAGGCATTTTAAGTTCTTGAATTTCATGAATTTTTACTTTAAATACCGCATCTTTTCCTGCTAAATGTGCTGCGCCATACTCTTTTGGAAAAGTCACGTTAATATCTTTTTCTTCACCTGCTTTTAAACCAACCATACCTTCTTCAAATCCTGGTATAAATTGTTTTGAACCGATTTCTAAAACATAATTTTGTGCTTTCCCGCCATCAAAAGCTTTACCATCTACAAAACCTTCAAAGTCAAATTTAGCAAAATCGCCTTCTTTTAATGCTCTTGCCTCTTTGATTGCTTCAGGAGTAGCAAATCTTTTCAACAATTCTTCTTTTTTTGCATCAATTTCTTTTTGAGTTACTTTTGGTGTATTATAAGTTGGAACTAAAGCTTCATAGCCATCTAGTTTTACTTCCGGTCTAAAAGATAATACCATTTGAGCTTCAATGTCACCATCTTTTCTATCAAATTTTTCAAAATATGGTTCGCCTACTAAATCTTTTGCTTCTTTTTTGATCTCTTTTAATGCATTATCTACAGCATTTCTTAAAAGATCTTGCTCCGCATCTCTTGTAAGCTCTTTTTCATATCTTTTAAGTATAGCAGCCACAGGAACTTTTCCCGCTCTAAAGCCATCCATTTTCATAGTTTTAGATGCTTTTTTAGCTAATTTTTCCACTTCTGCTTTAATAGCTCCTTGAGCAATTTTCACAGTAGCATTTGCATTTGCAAAATCAATTAGTTTTGCTGTAACTTCCATAATATTTTCCCTTTTTAAATAAAATTTTTCGATAATATACCAAAATTTTCCTTATCGCTTTATATAAAAATAAAAATATGTTAAAATTTTAATTTTTGATGGAGAAAAAATGCAAGAAAAATTTGAACAATCAGTAAAAAATATGTTAGAAATTATCGGAGAAAATCCTCAAAGAGAAGGACTTTTAAAAACTCCTACTAGGGTTTTTAAAGCTTTTGAATTTTTAAGTAGTGGTTATAAACAAGATCCAAAACAAATACTAAATGATGCTTTATTTGAAAGCTCAAACAACGAAATGGTTTTAGTAAGAGATATTGAATTTTATAGTCTTTGCGAACATCATCTTTTACCGTTTTTTGGGCGTGTACATGTTGCATATATACCAGATAAAAAAGTAGTAGGACTTAGTAAAATTCCACGTCTTGTAGAAGTTTTTGCAAGACGCTTGCAAATTCAAGAACAACTCACAGAACAAATCGCAGAAGCACTAATGGAGCATGTAGGCGCCAAAGGTGTTGGGGTGGTTATCGAAGCAAGGCACATGTGTGTGGAAATGCGTGGGGTACAAAAGGCAAATTCAACCACTAGTACTTCAGCCTTAAGAGGTAGCTTTTTAAAAAGCGAAAAAACCCGAAAAGAATTTTTCACTCTCATCAACTCAGCAAAACAGGTTAGATTTTAATGGGTTTAGAAAAACTTCGCAATAAAATCAGCTCACAAAATCTAGCTAGTGTATTTGGACAAATCACTAAAATTTCAAGCACCAGTATAGAAATAAATGGCTTAAAAACTAGCATAGGAGATATTATTAAAATTGTTTCTAATGAAGATGAAAGCAAAGAAGCAATGGCCATGGTAGTAGAAGTAGATGAAAATTTAAGCTATTTAAGTCCTTTTGGTTTTGTGGAAGGTTTTAAAATAGGTGATCGTGCATTCATTAACGATGCAGGTATGCAAATAGGCGTAAGCGATGGGCTTTTGGGAAGAGTGGTAGATCCTTTCATGCGTCCAAAAGATGGTAAAGGCCCTATCGAGGCAAGTAAATTTATGCCTATTATGCGCGCCCCCATTGATGCGATGAAAAGAGGTTTAATAGAAGAGGTTTTTCCAGTTGGCGTTAAAACAATAGATGCGCTTTTAACCTGTGGTGTAGGACAAAAGCTTGGAATTTTTGCAGGAAGTGGTGTGGGAAAATCAACCTTAATGGGCATGATAGTAAAAAATTCCAAAGCTCCGATTAAAGTGATCGCTTTAATCGGGGAGCGTGGCAGAGAAATTCCTGAATTTATACAAAAAAACCTTGGTGGCAAACTCGATGATACCGTGATCATCGTTGCAACAAGCGATGATAGTGCTTTGATGAGAAAGTATGGTGCATTTTGCGCCATGAGCGTGGCTGAATACTTCAAAGAACAAGGCAAAGATGTTTTATTTATCATGGATAGCGTAACACGTTTTGCTATGGCACAAAGAGAAATAGGCTTGGCCTTAGGTGAACCACCTACAACAAAAGGCTACCCACCAAGCGTTTTAAGTCTTTTACCTCAACTTATGGAGCGAGCAGGAAAAGAAGAAGGTAAAGGTACCATCACGGCTTTTTTTACTGTGCTAGTTGATGGAGATGATATGAGTGATCCAATCGCTGACCAAAGTAGATCTATCTTAGATGGACACATAGTACTTAGTCGTGAACTTACTGATTTTGGAATTTATCCACCTATAAATATACAAAATTCAGCCTCAAGGGTAATGGGAGATATTATCAGCAACGAACACAAGCTAGCTGCTAGAAAATTCAAACGTTTAAATTCTTTACTAAAAGAAAATGAAGTATTACTGCGTATTGGCGCGTATCAAAAAGGAAGCGATAAAGAACTAGATCAAGCTATCACCAAAAAAGACTTTATGCAACAATTTTTAAGTCAAAACCCAGAAGAAAGCTTTGAATTTGATGATACGATTAATATGCTTAAGATGATCGATATGCAATAATTGGAATGATTTTTGCTTTTATTTTGACAAAAAGTCATGAAAAAAGGATGGATCATGTCAAATTTAGCATTTTTAGATCATCAACAAAATTTAGGTTTAAAATATACTGATATTTGTCAAAATATTTTTGAAAGAGAAATCTTTACACATATGTATTTAGAATTTATCAGTTTTATTTTATTAGAAGATAAAGCTAAGCTAAAATACTTAAAAATCATCAATTCAAAAGAAGAATTTATCGTCGAATTTAAAATCAATAATCAAAAAAAATCTTTTGTTATCAACAATAAAAAAAGCTTAAATGAAGAATTCAGCGCAAAAAGAATGACTCAAGAAGAATATGAGAGAGAAATTGCTAGAATTTATCAGATTGAAAGATATTTAAAAATACAAAACAATCTTCAAATTTTTTCTAATGAAATCAGCACCACAATGAAAAATCTTTTTAAAGACATGAATGAATTTAAAAGCTACATTGATATGCTTGAAACAAAAGAAAACACCCACAATCACTACTTATCAAAAATTTATAATATAGCTTAATATTAATCAAACTTTGCCGATAATAGTACTAATCCAAACAAAAGGAGTATGTTATGGGCGAAGTTACCAATTCTCAAGCAGGTTTAATGCTTAACATTGCAACCACTATGATGAAAAAAACCATAGAGGTTAATGAAAATGCGGTAATGCAAGTATTAGAAGGCGTAAATGCAAACCCTGCTCCAACTACTACTCCTACTGCTAGTTCAGGATTGCTTGACATTTACGCTTAATTTTTCTCTTCGATTCAAAAATTTTGGCATAGCTTTTGCTTTTTTAAAGCTAAGCAATATTTTTGAAGAGAAGAGTTATGTTTGTAAATTCTAATGTCAACCCGTATCAGAATTTTGCAAATTATCCATTTGCAAAAACTGAACACATTGAACAAAAAAAAGAAAACACTAATGTCAAAAACGATCTTCATGAGATCAAAAGTCCTAATTTAGATTATAAAACTACTTATGCAAGTGAGTTTGGATTTAGAATCGATGAGCAAGGTTTTTTTGAAAAAGATCTTAACAAAACAGCAGCAATACCACTTGATTATGATATTAATATAAAAAGCATAAGAGAAATTTCAAAGCAACTTATCAAGCTAGATGAAAACCTAAACTACAACAAAATAGATCTACCAAGGCTTTTAAACACATATCATAATACACTTAAAACCATCAATACTGAATTTCAAAATAACAACAATGATTTTTTAAACAAAAGTCAGATTTTAGATTTACACCAAGGCTATAGCTATACTTATGAAGGAAAAATTTTAAAAGTTTATGAAAGCGCAAAAAGTTTGCAAGGTGCAAAAGAAGCTAATAAAAATCTCAACACCCTTATGCTAGATAACAAAATAGGTGATTTTGCATTTAATGCGAGTATCGAAAACACAGCTAGCAACCCTATCATCAAGCCTTATTTAAACAAACAAGGGCAAGTTTCAAAAAGTGGTTTACTGCTTAATTATATTTATCATGATTTAAAAGAACAAAACCATCAAAAGGCTAATTTCTTTTTATCGCCCATTGAATTAGATATGTCTTCAAATGTCAAATTTCAAAAGCTCATGAGAGGTGAATTAAGTGTGCAGGATTTTCTAAATGAAAGCAACAAGGAAAAAATGAGTTTTGATTTATACTTACACATTAACGGGGTGAATAAAAACAACACTTCAGAAGATAAACTTTCGGTTTTCTTCCAACAATACATCAACTACCAACACAGCATCAATATGCAAGAATTTGCCAATTCAAGCTCTATTTATAGTCTTTATAGTGAACAAACTAGCAAAGAATTAGAGGCTTTAAAAGAAGAATTTAACCAAAATGATTCTCATATTGATCTTGAAAAAATCAATATCCAAAAAGAAAATTTAGACACACAATTTTTAGAAAATCGCAAAAGACAAGCTAGTATTAACAAAATTTTACACTCTTACTTGAATGCAATGGCTTAACTTGTGCTAAAATAATAACAAAATTTTTGCACAAGTTAAAAACACAAACGATTTAATGTTAAATTTAATATTTTAGTGTATATTAACAAAAAAGATAAAAATTATCCTAATTAAAGGAGACTGATTTGAAAGTATATTTAGACAACAACGCAACAACGCAACTTGCGCCAGAAGCTTATGAACTTATGAAGCCTTTTTTAAGCGAGCATTATGGCAATCCAAATAGCTTACATCAATGGGGTAGCGCAACCCACCCTGCACTTAAAGAAGCTATGGACAAGCTTTATGCGGGACTTGGTGCAAGTGATTTAGATGATATCATTATCACTTCCTGTGCTACTGAAAGTATCAACTGGGTATTAAAAGGTGTGTATTTTGATAGAATTTTAAATAGCGACAAAAATGAAGTGATTATTTCTAGCGTAGAACACCCTGCAGTAGCAGCTAGTGCTATGTTTTTAAAATCTTTAGGAGTAAAAGTTATAGAACTAGGAGTAGATCATGAAGGTGTTTCTAGTGCAAAAGATCTAAAAGAGGCTATTTCTGATAAAACTGCATTAGTTAGCATTATGTGGGCTAATAATGAAACTGGAATGATCTTCCCTATAGAAGAAATGGCTCAAATAGCACATGAACATGGGGCGTTATTTCACACTGATGCAACCCAAGCTGTTGGGAAAATTAAAGTCAATTTCGCAAAATCTGGAGTTGACTTTGCTTCTTTTTCAGCACACAAATTCCATGGACCAAAAGGTGTAGGTGGACTTTACATTAGAAAAGATATAGAACTAACCCCGCTATTGCATGGTGGTGAGCATATGGGCGGTAGAAGAAGTGGCACTTTGAATGTGCCATATATTATAGCTATGGCAGAAGCTTTAAGAATTGCAAACACCATGCTTGATTTTGAAAACTCACATATTAGAAAATTAAGAGATAAATTAGAAGATCTTATCTTAGCTATGCCTGATACAAGTGTGGTAGGGGATCGATCAAGAAGAGTTCCTAATACAATCTTAGCAAGCATCAAAGGCGTAGAAGGTGAAGCTATGCTTTGGGATTTAAACAAAAATGGTATAGCAGCAAGTACTGGTTCAGCCTGTGCAAGTGAAGCACTAGAAAGCAACCCTATCATGGAAGCAATTGGTGCAGAAAATGACTTAGCACACACTGCTTTAAGACTGTCTTTGTCAAGATTTAACACAGAAGATGAAATTGATTATGCAGCAGAGCAAATAAAAAAAGCAACGCAAAGACTTAGAGCAATTTCAAGTACTTATGCATATAAGCCTGAAAATAATTAAAGGATAAAAAATGGCAAAAAATAATTTAATTGGCGGATCAATTTGGGATGAATACTCTCAAAAAGTACAAGATAGAATGAACAACCCTCAACATATGGGAGAGTTCACACAAGAAGATGCAGAAAAAGCAAATGCAAAACTTATTGTTGCAGACTTTGGCGCAGAAAGCTGTGGTGATGCGGTTAGATTATACTGGTTAGTAGATGAAAAAACCGATAAAATCATCGATGCTAAATTTAAAAGTTTTGGCTGTGGAACAGCAATAGCAAGTAGTGATACTATGGTTGATCTTTGTATAGGTAAAACCGTAGATGAAGCTGTAAAAATTACCAATTTAGATGTTGAATTTGCAATGAGAGATAACCCAGAAACTCCTGCGGTTCCACCTCAAAAAATGCATTGTTCTGTTATGGCTTATGATGTTATCAAACAAGCAGCAGCACACTATAAAGGGGTAAATCCTGAAGATTTTGAAGATCAAATCATTGTTTGTGAGTGCGCTAGAGTTAGTCTTGGAACCATCAAAGAAGTAATTAGACTTAATGATCTACACACCGTGGAAGAAATCACTCAATTTACCAAAGCAGGTGCTTTTTGTAAATCATGTGTAAAAGCAGGTGGACACGAGGAAAAAGATTATTATCTTGTTGATATTTTGGCTGAAACTAGAGCTGAAATGGAAAGAGAAAAACTAAAAGATCAAAGTAAAACTGATATAGCTTTTGATGATATGACTATGGTAAAACAACTAAAAGCTGTAGAAGCGGTGCTAGATAGCGATGTGCGCCCAATGCTACATGGAGATGGTGGAGACTTAGAAGTAATCGATATCCAAAAAAGCGACAGTAAAAATATAGATATTTACATACGCTACCTTGGTGCTTGCAGTGGCTGTTCAAGTGGAAGTGGTGCAACTTTATACGCTATAGAAAACATCTTACAAGAAGAACTAAGTCCAAATATACGCGTTATACCAGTTTAACCAGTTTAAGCAGTTTTTTTCTGCTTAAACTTTTTAATTTAAAGCCTTTTTATGTTAAAATATTATTTTATTAATTTTTAAAAAGGCTATTTATGCAAAGACTTCAAACCTTTGTTCAAAGCGAAACTTTTCCAGGCGTTTTGCTGATATTCTTTACCGTACTTGCACTCATTTTACAAAACAGTTCTTTAACAGATCAATACACTAACTTTTTAAATATACCTTTTGGTTTTCAAGCGGGAAGTTTAGAAATTTTTAAACCTTTGCTTTTATGGATTAACGATGGCTTGATTGCGATTTTTTTCTTTGCAATTGGACTTGAGTTAAAATACGAAGTAACTAAAGGTCAACTCAACAGTGTTAAAGCTATGTCCTTGCCTGTATTTGCAGCACTTGGTGGTATGATTGTCCCTGCGTTGATTTTTGCATTTTTTAACTATAAAGATCCTTTTGCCCTACAAGGTTGGGCTATACCTACTGCAACTGATGTTGCTTTTGCTGTGGGAATTTTAATGCTTTTGGGCAAACAAGTACCCACCTCTTTAAAGCTATTTTTACTTTCTTTGGCAATTTTTGATGACTTAGGTGCGATTATTGTGATTGCATTGTTTTACACAAGTGAACTTTCAGTATTTGCGATGATTGCTGCTTTGGTTTGTATTTTAGCACTTTACTTACTTAACCACTTCCATGTCACTAAAAAATCTTTTTATATTATCATTGCAATTATTTTTTGGATTAGTATGCTAAAAAGCGGGGTGCATGCAACCTTAGCAGGAGTAATCACTGCTTTATTTATACCACTTGAAACTAAAAGCGGAAAATCTTTTCTAAAAGAAATCGAACACGATCTAGCTCCTTGGGTGAGTTATTTTATCTTGCCTATTTTTGCTTTTGCAAATGCAGGGGTAGATTTAAAAGACATGGATCCAAGCTTTATGTTTTCATCAGTAAGTCTAGGGATTATTCTAGGTTTATTCTTAGGAAAGCAAATTGGCGTGTTTTTGTTTTCTTATATTAGTATCAAGTTAGGTTTAGCAAAATTGCCGCAAAATGTTAGCTTTAAACAACTCTATGGCGTTTGTATTCTCACTGGTATAGGTTTTACCATGAGCTTTTTTATCGATGGCTTAGCTTATCAAAATAGTGATATTTTTGCATATTCTGACAAACTAGCCATTTTAGTTGCGTCACTACTAAGTGCTGTAGTTGGGTATGTTTATCTCAAGCTCATATATAGCCTTAAAAAATGAAATTTAAAAGCTTCCAAAACTTTTTATCACTTGAAATTTTAGGAGGATTGTTGCTTTTAGTCGCAACCATCCTCGCGCTTTTACTTAAAAATAGCCCTTATGGGGAGCATTATATGCATTTTTTAAGTGTAGAAATGGGCTTAAAAGTTGGATCTTGGGAGCTTTTTAAACCTTCGCTTTTATGGATTAACGATGGTTTGATTGCGATTTTTTTCTTTGCAATTGGACTTGAGTTAAAGAAAGAATTTGTCCAAGGAGAATTTAAAACTCTTAGCAATATCACCTTGCCTTTAATGGCTGCTATAGGTGGCATAGTCGTACCTGCTTTAATTTTTTGTGCTGTAAATTTTAACGATGCATATGTTTTAAAAGGCTGGGCTATACCCACTGCGACTGATACTGCATTTGCTCTAGTAATTCTTGCCATGTTAAAACAACGCATACCGAGTTCACTCAAAGTTTTTCTAGTGTCTTTGGCTATTTTTGATGATGTGGGGGCTATTTTAATTATAGCTATTTTTTATACTAATGAACTTTCAACTCTAGCTTTTTTTGTTGCATTTTGTTGTATTATAGGATTATTTTTACTTAATCGCTTAGGTAATGAAAGAAAATCTTTCTACTACATACTTGGTGCTTTACTGTGGCTTAGTGTTTTAAAAAGTGGCGTGCATGCAACCTTAGCAGGTATTATCACTGCTTTATTTATCCCGGTTTTTACAAAAAATAATCATGCATTACTAGAAGAAATCGAACATGGCTTAAAATTTTGGATTGCTTTTGTGATACTACCACTTTTTGCTTTTGCAAATGCAGGAGTAGATCTTTCAAAAATTGAAACGCATATGCTATTTAGTGGCGTAAGTGTAGGTATTTTCCTAGGCTTGTTTATTGGAAAACAACTAGGTGTGTTTGGTTTTGCCTATATGGCCATTAAATTTAAACTTGCAAAATTACCCAAAGATGCAAATTTTAAACAACTCTATGGCGTTTGCATACTTACTGGTATAGGTTTTACTATGAGCTTTTTTATCGATGCGCTTGCTTATGAAGTTAGTGATATATTTAATTTTGTAGATAACTTTGCTATTTTACTAGCCTCGCTAGCTTCGGGTGTTTTTGGGTATTTTTACCTACGATTTGTTCGTTAATTAAGTTTTTTTTAAAAAAAATAAGATATAATTTCATTTCTTAATTAATTTTAAAAGGCCCATTCGTCTAGCGGTTAGGACATCGCCCTTTCACGGCGGTAACACGAGTTCGAGTCTCGTATGGGTCACCACTTTTTTAATTTCCTTTTTGATTATCTTCCTTAAAAGAAAATATTGGCAAAGACAATCCATAATGTATCGCTAAAAGACGTGCGATTGTTCCTACGATCAAAGAAGCAAGAATTACCCATAACTCATCTACCCCTAAAACATGCAAAACATAATATAAAGCTCCAGTTAAAATAGCCACACCTGCATAAATTTCTTTGCGAAACACCAACGGGATTCTCGTACACAAAATATCTCTTAAAATACCACCAAACACCCCTGTAATCACCGCCGAACTCACAGCCACAATGAAACCATATCCCATTTGTATAGCAATTTGAGCCCCTAAAACACTAAAAACAACCAAACCAATAGCGTCTAAAATCAAGAAAAGTTTTTCAAGCCTAATCACATATTTAGCTATTTTTGTTGTAACAATTGCTGCAACGCAAATTAAAATCACATATTCTGGGGTTTTTATCCAAGTAAGAGGATGATGGTCTAGTAAAATATCTCTGATTGATCCTCCGCCAATTGCAGTCACAAGTGCTATAAAAATCACCCCAAAAAGATCCATCTTATGGCGACCCGCTGCAATAGCTCCTGTCATAGCATCAACAGTAATCCCGATAATATAAAGCACAGTTAAAAGCATGGTGAGTTAAAACCCTTGTTAAAACAAGGGTTAGTTTTTACTTACAATATCAATGATATTTTGAGCCACTTTTTTTGCAATAGGCTCAACAAATTCAGCCGGAGAAGTAAACCCTACACAAGAGCAATTAATCTCACCTAAAACATACTTATCTTTCCCATTTTCATCTGTATCTAAGATAAAATCTGCTGTCCAAATTAAAGGAATATCATAATTTCCAAGTTTAGTACGAATTTCTGGCAAGGTTGCTAAGAACCAATCTACCAATTCTTGCCAATCTTTTGGCTCATCGTATCGATATTTTGCACCTGAAAAAAGTGTTGCTGAAAAAGCATCAGCACCTTCAGCTGGCTTTTTATGCACTACATAAATTGGAGTATGATAGAGCATTAAAATTCTAATCTCCCCTTCTTTGATGCGTGGTAAAAAAGTCATATCTACCAACATGCCATTATCGCCTACAATGTATTGCTCACAAAAGTCCATAAATTCACCAAGTTCTCTTTCTTCTGTGTGATTATCTTTTGCCTCAGTACATTTGATTTTTGCATTTAGTGGCACACTCACAGTTCCTGCTGGTAACTCATCTATCAATCTTACACGCCAAATTCCCTCACCTGTTGAACCACGATTTTGCTTTAAAACCCTCTCTCCTTTTGCCAAAGTTTTCACAAAATTTTCTTTAAAACTCTTTATATCATAGTATGCGTAAGTATCTTCTGGAACCAATGCTGTTTTATTTAACTTAGTAAGTGCATCTTTAGCACCATATCCTATCATCGCATCAGGGTGAGGCATACCTATAACGCCATTAGCACAAAGCTTTCTTAGCATATCAAAATACTCATTTTCTTCTTTTAAGTTTCCTGGATTAATCCTAGAAACATAAGCATCGGCGTTATTTTTTACATACTCATAAATTTCATCTTTTTTTGCCACCTCGAAAAAGATTACTTCAGCATTCCAACCTTGCTCTTTTAGGGCATTTACCATAGGCATAGTGTCTTTTCTATGTCCATCTTCACCTTTATCGCTTCCGCCTCTTACTTCAAAAAAAACAATATTTTTTTTCATGCTACTCCTTTTTTTAAAAATACCCTATCATCTTATCTAAATAAGTATTAATTTTTTATTTATTTTTCTTATATATTTGTTTTAAATTATTTAAATTTGAGCTAGCGTTTAAAAGCAAAGCATCTGCGATGCATATTGCCACCATAGCATTTACCACCACGCTTCCTCTTATCCCTACACAAGGATCATGCCTACCTTTTAACTCATATATGATATTTTCCCCTTGAATGTTTTGAGTTTGTTGGGGTAAAAATATAGACGGTGTTGGCTTAAAATAAGTTTTAATATCAATAAAATCCCCATTAGAAATTCCACCTAATACCCCACCGCTATGATTACTTAAAAAACGATCATTTTTTAATTCATCATTATTTTCACTTCCATACATATAAGTACTTTGAATACCACTTCCTATTTCTATAGCTTTAACCGCATTGACTCCCATAATTGCATGTGCAAGTTTGGAATCAAGCTTATCATACAAAGGTTCTCCTAAACCTTTAATAGGGTTTTTTACTCTAGTAAAAACTCTTGCTCCTATGCTATTTTTTGCCTTTTTTGCTTTTAAAATTTCATCTTTAAAGCCTTGCTCTAAATTTTGATCCAAAGCAAAAACTTCACTGTTTTTAGCATGATCAAAATCAAATTCATCACTACTCAAACAACTATCAATCTTTCCTACACCAAAAACACCACTCACAACCTCTATATCAAACTCTCTCAAAAGCATACAAGCCAAAGCTCCTGCTGCTACCCTTGCCGCACTTTCTCTAGCGCTAGATCTTCCACCGCCTCTATAGTCTCTAATACCGTATTTATGATAATAAGTAAAATCAGCATGAGCAGGGCGAAATACATCTTTTTCATAATCTTTCGAACGCGTGTTTTCATTCATTATAATAATACTAATAGGAGCACCTGTTGTATAGCCTTCAAAAACACCACTTAAAACTTGAGCCTTATCTTCCTCTTTTCTTGGTGTGCTAAAAGAATTTTGCCCTGGTTTTCTTTTGTTTAGCATCTCTTGTAATAAATCAAAGTCAAATTTAACCCCTGCAGGCATACCATCTACTACACAACCTATAGCTTGACCATGTGATTCACCAAAGCTTGTAAATTTAAATCTTACTCCGAAACTATTCATAGTTTTCCTAATTTCTCTAATGCAATTTTTGCGCATTGTTGTTGAGCTTCTTTTTTACTACCCGCGGTTGATCTTGCCACTTCTACACCTTGAATTTTCACTGCAATTTCAAATTGTTTTTTATGATCAGGTCCAAAAGCTTTTACTACGATATACTCAGGAGTTCCCGCCATATTTGCTTGTGTAATTTCTTGCAACCTTGTTTTATAATCCTTAAACAAACTCTGTGTATCAATATGCGGGTAAACTTCTTTTAGTAAAGTCAAAGCTATATTTTTGGTTTTTTCAAAGCCTATTTCCAAATACAAAGCACCCATCAATGCTTCAAAAGCATCTGAAAGTATAGAAGGCTTATTGCGACCATCATTGTTTTCTTCTGCAATAGACATAAAAATACACGCACCAAGATCAAGTTTTTGTGCTAAAGTTGCGAAAGATTTTTCATTTACCAAAGCGGCTCTAAGTTTGGAAAGGTTTCCTTCTGAATCTTTTTGAAATTTAAAAAACAAAAATTCTCCCACTACCAAATCCATCACCGCATCTCCCAAAAACTCCAATCTTTCATTATTATAAGGTTTTTTATAACTCTTATGTGTTAAAGCTTCGATGAGTAATTGCTCGTTTTTAAAATGATAATTAAGCTTGTCTTGGAGTTTTTTAAGCATTTATTGACCTTTCTTCTTGGAGTTTTAAAGCTGCATTTCTAGCCAACTCATCACAGCGTTCATTCAACTCATGACCATTATGTGCTTTAATCCAAAATGCAGTGATTTTATGATCTTTAGCCACTTTTAAATACTCTTTCCAAAGATCGGTATTTTTTTTACCTTTAAAATCTTTTTTCACCCAACCTTCAAGCCATTCATTAATACTTTGCACCATTAAATTTGAATCAGTATAAAGCTTAACCTCACAAGGCTCTTTCAAAGCCTTTAAAGCCTCGATAATAGCCATTAACTCCATGCGGTTATTGGTGGTATTCTCGCAAGCCCCGCTTTGTTCTTTTTGGTGGTTTTTGTATATCAAAACATAAGCCCACCCGCCAAAACCAGGATTATTCAAACAAGAACCATCGGTGTAAATTTCAATACTTTTCAAGCTTTTACCTCATAATAAATCTCACATGTACCAAATTCATAACAAAATGGACAATGATAAAAAAACAAAGGACTTTGGTTTTTGCAATTATTACACACATAAGTAAAGCTAAGATTTGCATTGAGTTGATTATCGTTTAAAATTTTTAAAATTTTCAGTTTTTGGTTTTTAAGTGTAGCAACTTGGGTGGTTAAATTTTTAGCATAGAAAAATTCATGGTATTTTTCATCTTCTAGATAAAGCGGACTTTTGCACTCATTAAGCAAATCAATAACATTTTCAAATTTAGGTATACATTCTAATCTATCTTGATAGTGCAAAAAACACAATCTCAAAACATACTCATTTTCTTTGCTTAATGCTAAAATTTCTTTAATCTTTTGTGTTTTTTCTTTAGAGCTTGCTTGAATTTTTAAAGCCTTAACTAATGCTTTTTCTGCATATATATTTTCTCCTAGCTCAAACAAACACTCCAATACATCTAAAACTTTATCGTAATCTTTGAGTTTTAAATAGACAATTTTTAAAAGCTTCAAGCTTTCTTTATTGCGTGCTTTAATTTTTAAGGCATTCAACAAAGCTTCCACGCTACGCTCTAAAAATCCCGCCTTGAGATAAACCTGTGCTAACGAAAAAAATATAAATTCTTTCTGACTTGCTTCGCTTGATTTTTGTAAAGCAATGAGATAAATTCCCACCGCTTTTTCAAATTCGCCACTTTTGGTAAAAATTTGTGCTAAAAAATTTAAATTTTCTATGCTTAGATTAGCGTTTTTTAAAATTTGCTGATGGGTAGAGTTGATTTCAAATTTTTTAACAAAACGATCAAGCTTGCTTTTTTGATCTTTATTTGCAAAAAAACTCCATATATAGTGCGAACTAGCAACAACAAAAATCAATGCAGTTAGCACAATAAGACCAAATAAAGGATCGCGGTATTCTACAAAGAAAAAATCCATAATCTTACAACTTTAACTTTCAAATTTATAACAATTATAGCTAAATGCTTATATAATTTTCTTTAAGGTTTAAAGATGATAGAACAAGCAAGTATAGAACAACTTTTACAAAAAACAGATATAGTTGATATTATAGCTCATTATGTTGAAGTGAAAAAACAAGGCTCTAGCTATGTGTGCGTTTGTCCTTTTCATGATGATAAAAATCCTAGTATGCACATCAACTCTGTGAAAGGATTTTATCACTGTTTTGCATGCAAAGCAGGAGGTAATGTTTTTAAATTTGTAATGGACTATGAAAAATTAAACTTTGTAGAAGCAGTGGAAAAAGTTGCCTCTTGGAGTAATTTCTCGCTAACTTACACCTCGCAAAAACAAGACAATAAAAAATCTATCATTCATATATTACCCACTCTTAATGCCTTTTATAAGCAAAATTTATCAAAAAACAAAGAAGCCCTTGCTTATCTTTATAAAAGGGGTTTGAATGATGAGGATATTAGAGCTTTTGAACTAGGTTTTGCGCCAAGTTCTAATGAGACACTAAGACTATTACAAAATGAGCAAATTACCCAAGAGGAAGCTTTAGAAGTAGGCGCGATAAAACAAAATGATAATGGGGTTTATGCAAGCTTTATCAACCGCATTACTTTTAGCATTTATGATCATAAAAATTTACTCATAGGTTTTGGCGGTAGAACTCTAGATGAAGCTAATATGGCAAAATACGTCAACTCACCTCAAAGCAAACTCTTTGACAAATCACGTGTTTTTTACGCACTTAATTTAGCAAAAGATGCGATTTACAAACAAAAAGAAATGATAATATGCGAAGGCTATATGGATGCCATAGCATTTCACAAGGCAGGTTTTAAAAATGCTGTAGCGGTTTTAGGAACTGCTTTAGGAGAACATCATATACCTTTAATCAAACGATTTGAAGCAAGAGTGATTTTATGTTTTGATAATGACAACGCAGGACTAAATGCTGCGGTACGTTCAGCACATTTGCTAAGTTTGGCAAAAATTGATGGAAAAGTAGTTTTAATAGAAGGTGGAAAGGATCCTGCTGAACTAGTCGCTACCCATCAAGAAAAACTACTTTTTAATATCTTAGAAAAAGGTTTGGAGTTAGGAGAATTCTACATAAGAAGTTTGATTTCAGGATTTGATCTAAATTCTGCACTGAGCAAGCAAAAAGCTTTAGAAGAAGTACAAAAATATACTTTTAATCTTGAGCCTTTAATAGCTAATTCTTACACTACTTTAGTGGCAAATCTTTTGGGCGTAAATATCACAGATATTAAACTTTCTAAAAATACAAGAAAAAATTTTACCCTATCAACCCCGGTTAGACAGAATAAAATCAACAATATAAGCGAACTTGAACTGTTGAAATTCTTATATGAAAATCCAAAAGCCATAGGACTGTTTCAACTTTTAAGCGCAAAAGAGTATTTTTTGCACCAAGATATTGCTAAAGCCATTATTGATCAAAAAGACTTTGAAAATCCAAGTATAAGAGAACTTTATGAGGTAGAAAATATAAAAATTCTAAATAACTTGGAAGAATTTCTATATGCCATATGTAAAATTAATTTTGCACACTTTAATAAGCTAAAAAATTTAACTTTAAAGCAAGCTTTTAAAAAACAAATTTACAACATTCTTAATCAAAATTTAGAAAAAATCAAAAAAACCTATCAAGATGATGAGAAGTTTTTCAACCATCTCATGGAAGTTTTAAAAAATATACAATTTCTTGACGATGAAGACAGTTTGGAATTATTTTTCATCCGCTTACAAAAAAACATCAAAGATAAAAATGCTATTTATCATGAGATCAATGATGAAGTTTTTTAAACAAAAAACCGCATAAAAATTAAAAAACATTCACTACAATGTTACGAAAAATTCGAAAGGACAAAATGAAAGCATTAGCACTTTTTAGTGGTGGACTTGATTCTATGCTTGCTATAAAACTCATAAGTTCTCAAGGCATAGAAGTAAAGGCTTTAAATATCAACATAGGCTTTGGTGGCACAAGCGACAAAAGCGAATTGATGGCAAAACGCGCTGCAATGGCAGGAGCGAGTTTTGAAATGATAGATGTAAGAAATGCGTATTTGCAAGAAGTTTTATTTAATCCTCAATATGGCTATGGAAAACACTTTAATCCTTGCATAGATTGCCACGCTTTTATGTTTAAAACAGCTCTAGCTATGTTAAAAGATGAAAATGCAAGCTTTATCATCACAGGAGAAGTGATTGGCCAACGCCCTATGAGTCAAAGAAATGACGCTATGGCAAAAGTTAAAAAACTAGCACTTGATGAGGAAGATTTGATTTTACGTCCTATGTGTGCAAAAAATTTACCCCTAACCAAACCTGAACGCGAAGGCTGGGTAGATAGAGAAAAACTAGAAAATATAAGCGGAAGAAGTAGAAAAAGACAGCTTGAACTTGCTGCAAAATTTGGATTTGAAGACTTTGAAAGTCCAGGTGGTGGGTGTTTACTTACACTTGAAAGTTTTTCAAATAAAATTAGAGATTTTATTCGATTTGATAAAAATATGGAAGTAAATGACGCGCAACTTTTAAAATATGGTCGCCATTTGAGATTACCTAATGGATCTAAAATGATAGTAGGTAGAAATGAATTAGAAAATCAATTTCTAAAAGAGCTTAAAACTGAAAAATATGAAGAATTAAAATTATTTGATTTAGTCGGTGCTTATTCTTTAGTAGATGCAAATATCCACCCACAAGATCTTGAACTTGCATTAAGCATAGCACTAACTTATGCCAAAACTCAAGATAATACTACCTACAAAATAGGCTTTAAAGATAAAATTTTTCAAAGCATGGCTTTTGAAGATAAAAATAAAATTCAAGCATACTTTATAAATTAAACTACCCTTTAAAGGGTAGTTTTTTAAAATTTCTTTCTTCTTACTTCTGCCACAATTTCAGCTGACATAGAATCAACTTCATTGGCAACTGAGTTAGTTGCATGTGCAATTTGTGAATTTTCTTTAGTTAAGCCGTCTATCACCGAAACAGATTGATTAATTTGTGAAATTCCCAAAGCTTGTTCTTTAATACTTTCACCCATTTCATTGATAGATTGAACTAAGATATTTGTATTAGCTTCAATTTCACCCAAAGACTTTTGAGTTCTTTCAGCTAGATTTCTAACTTCATCTGCAACAACAGCAAATCCTCTACCATGTTCACCAGCACGTGCAGCTTCAATAGCAGCATTTAATGCAAGTAGGTTAATTTGATCTGCAATATCTCTAATCACATCAGTCACATCTTTAATATCACCGCTTTGCTTAATAACCTCTTCTGTTCTTGCCGCAACTGCGTTCATAGATGCACTCATCTCTTCAACTGCTGCTGCACTTTCTTGTAGCGAATCAGCTTGTTTTTGCGCACCTTCATTCAGCTTTAACACACTTTCTTTTAAAGCATCGGCCTTAGTTTGTAGCATCTCACCTTGACTTAGCGAGGCTTGAAGCATTTTTTTAATCTCTTCGCCTACTGAATTGAGTGATTTTTCTATTTCGCCTTCTGCATTTTCAAGCTTATCTGAAAAATCAAGGTTTTGGAAACTTGTAAAAACTCTTTCGATTTCGTTTAAATCCTTACCGATTTTCATTTGCATATCATCAAGCATTTTATTCAATACTTCCTTAAGCTCTACAAGCTTTGGATTTACTGGATTGGTTTCTATTCTTTGAGTAAAATGACCTTTTTCTATATCACAAGATACTTCTAAAATGTTTTGCACTGTTATTTCATCTTTTTCCAAACAATTATGGATATATTGTACATTATCATTAATCATTAATGCCATTTTTCCAAGCTCATCATTGTATCTAGGAACCAAAACTTCAACAGTTGGTATCTCATGGTTTAAGTATCTAAAAAACTTCAATAAATGCGCTTGCAGTCTTTGAACCCTCAAAGTTACGATTTTCTTCACTGAAGTACTTATAACAATAATGATAAATACAACCGCGACAAGGGAACAAATCATAATGATATTTGTAATCTCAACAATAGGTGCATATACGGTTTTATTAGGTACTATAGCAAGCATAGCCCAGTGAATGCCTGTATTTGGCCAAACTTCAAAAACCTTAATAGCTCCATGGTACTCCTCACCATCATCTGCAATATAATTAATAGGTTTTGCTTGAATTGTTTTTTGCTCTTGCAAAATAAATGTTGCATTTCGGTTTACTTCATTGATTTTTTTAGTAACATAATCAGCATTTGGGTGTACCGCTATAGTCCCACCACTAGCTATAACCATTCTCCTAGCACCTTCATAAATTGATCTTGAAGTATCATTCATAAAATCAGAAATAGGCTTAAGATCAAACAACATACCAACCACACCTATTGGCTTGCCCTTTTTATCTATAATAGGTGCAGCTACATTCAAACCTAAAAATTTGCTTCCATGAATGTTGTACCATCTTGGTTCACCAAAATAAAGTTTACTTCCGGTCATCAAATTCTTAATGGCTCTTGTTTTTACTATTTCTTCACTCGCAGCTAGGGTTTGCATACCACCTGCATTGTTAATGTCCGTATCTCTCATTAAGACCATAAATTCACTATTATCAGTAAAGTACTTTGGATCAACTCCTAAATTTTTATACATAGCACCATCCTGCAAATAGTAATATCCATAGGCTATGTCACGGTTTGCATCGATCGCCTCTCCAAGAATATTTTCTATTCTTTTTGGATTAATAGCACCTTCACTAATGAGATTGTTTAAAGTTCTTTGAGTACCTATGGCACTTACAAATAAAGATTTAATAGTAGCCTCTATTTGATTACCATAGCGATGACTTGATGCCACCAAGGTGTTATCGATTTGATCATTTAAAATTTTAGTAGATCTATCTATGATAATCATAGACAAAACACCTAAAATCAACAACACAGTTACTATAGTTATGGCAACAATTTTTGTTCCCAAACCCCAATTACGCATTCACTCTCCTTCAATTTAATTAATTTTTTGTTGTAATTATAAATACTTATTATTAAAAACTAATAAATTATGTTATTTTTTTGTTTATTTTTAAAAATAAACAAAATAAAAAATATATTTTGTTTCAAATAGTGATAAAATGGGGGGGGGTATGAGTTTTTTATAAAATAAATTATGGTAATCTTATTTAATATATATTAAATATTACAAAATCACTAACTCCACTCTGACTAATTATATTAAGACTATATTTACCTTTTTTTAAATCTAAAGATAAAAAATCCTCTGAGCCTTCATGAATCAACTCCTGATTTAAATACCAAAATAATTTTTCTTTTTTTGGGTTAAAAAGTTTTACAATCAATTTTTGTTTTTGCTTGAAATCTTTAGGCAAAACGATGTTTAAATGATTCAATGGATATAAAATTTTAAATTTTTCACTTGTATTTTGAATGGTTTGTTTTTCTTTTGCAAAAAATGATTGTGCGTTTGAAGGCAAATTTAAAATGACCTTTTTCTTTGCATAAATAAAGTCCTTATCCAAGGAATTAACTTCTTTTCCATTATATGCAAATACTTCTTTTAATAGCGGAGAAACTCTTAACACATTAGCACTTTGAGGATAAAGCACTTCTTTGTAACCAAAACCATGCTTATATCGATAAGCTGTTTGATTTTCTATCTTGATCGAAATCAAATCGCCAGGTTGATCAAACTCCAAATTCATATCATCAAGCAAAGATAAAAGCTCGAAAAATAACTCGCCTGCAACACTCACTCCATATAAATTTGCATTTGCTTCGCCACTAAAATTACCCACCCAAACACCTAAAGTGTATTTTGGAGATGTTCCTATAGCCCATGCATCCTTTCTACCATAGCTTGTACCAGTTTTCCACGATACAACTATGTTAGAATCATATTGCTTTAACCCTGCTCTATCTAAGCCTTTTAAAACTTGCAAGGTTAAAAAACTTGCACCACTACTGATTATTTTTTTGCTTTCTTTATGATAAGCATTTTCTTCGTATAAAAGCTCATTAAAAGTTCCATAATTTCCAAGCCCCAAATAAAGTTTAAGCATATCCTCCAAGCTAAATTCTTTTGTCCCTAAAATTAAAGAAAGTCCGTATTTTTTAAAATTATCATCATTAAATTTTAAAATATCTTTGAGTTTAAAAAAGAATTTTTCATAACCATACTCTAAAAGCAAATTTACAAAAGGAATATTAAGTGACTTTTGTAAAGATTCTCTTGCGCTAATTAAACCATGGTATTTTTTATTTGCATTTTGCGGTGCAAAATTAGAAAAAAGTGTAGGCACATCAAGCAATAAAGAATCAGGCACTATAAGCCCCTCATCTATAGCAAAAGCAAAAAGCAATGGTTTTAAAACAGATCCGACACTACGTTTTGCTATGACTCCATCAATCTGACCAAAATTTTCAAAGTCATAAAAATCATTCGAACCCACATAAGCTAAAATTTTACCGCTTTTAGTATCAGCAAGCAAGATGGCTAAATTTTTTATACCTTTTTGCTGCAGTTTGTATGCATACTCTTTCGCTTTATCTTCAAACCGAATTTGAATGTTTTTATCTATACTCGAAACAACTCTTTCCTTGTTGACTAAAAGTCTTCGGGCTAAATGAGCTGCTATGTTTTTTCTTGGTTTAAAAGTGGGAAGTTTTTCCGCCTTTGCGAGATTTAAGATGTCTTGAGAAAAATACCCTTTTTTAAAAAGTCTATCAAGCAAGGCATTGCGTTTTTTCAAAAGCTTATCTTTATTTTTTTCAAGATTAATCAAACCAGGATTATTTGGAAGCACCGCAAGCAAAGCCGCTTCGCTCCAAGTGAGGTTTTTTAAATCTTTTTCAAAGTAAAATAAACCAGCACTTGCGACACCAACTAGATTTCCACCATAAGGAGCATTATTTAAATAAAGTCTTAAAATTTCATCTTTACTATAAAAACTTTCTAAAGCAAAAGCCTTGATAACTTCATTAAATTTATTAAAATATGTACGTTTATTTTGCTCTAAAAGTTTAATAGTCTGCATAGAAATGGTGCTTGCACCACTTCTTTTGCTTGAAAAAAGATTATTTTTAAATGCTCTTACAAGCGCTAAAAAATCCACCCCATAATGAGAGTAAAAGTTTTTATCTTCATATAAAACCACCGCGGTTTTTAGTTTTTGTGGTATAAATTCACTTTCTAGATGCCACTGTTCATTAGGATCTAAAAACACACTAAGAAGTTCTTTGTTTTTATCCAACAAAACCTTACTATAAGTCCCTTTAAATAAATCCTTGCTATCAAAACTAAAATAAACCAAACCTATATAAAAACACAGGCTTAAAACACATAATGCAAGGCTTATTTTGACTCTCACTGCACCACTTTAACTCTTTTACTCTCACTTAAAGCCTTATATGCATCATCATACATTGCCTCAGCATAAGCCCCGCTTAAAGTATATACACCTGGGGTTATAGCGCTTAATTTTACAAAAAACTCTCTAGTTTCATCATGATGTAAAGGAAAGAAATACATAATTTTATCATCTCTTATATCCATAAAGTCATAGTAAGAATTTCTTACAAAATCGGGAGTATCTTCGCCCAAAAGATCATGCACGACCTCCCACCCACTTGGTAAAATTTGAGTTAATGCAAAATGAGAAGTGCCTGGATAGTTTTTGTTAGAAATTTTTAATTTCATATAGAAAATTTGAGAGCTTTTAATCATGCTTTCATCGATTGTATTGCCATTTTCGTCATAGAAACTTCTTTCTATATCTATACGCTGTCTAAAAGGTTCAGCAATACCCTTTTTAACACCTTCTATGCCAAAATGCACATAAGTGTCTTCTTTAGCCTCTATCAAAGCACTGCCTTGGTTAAATTCAAATTTTGCAAAAGATGAATCAAGCTTTTGATTTTCATGGTTGATTGTTAATTTTGCTTTAATGGTTTTAGAGACATTATCATCAAAACTATTAGCCAAAGCATATAAAGCATAGCCTATGCTTTGAGTGCTAAGCCAGGCATGACCTTCTAAAGTTTTTTTAATATCATCTAACAGCACATCGTTATTTTTATCATAGATTATTTTATATGCATTTGCGATAATCGCTTCATCTCTTAAAAAAGACCCATAAGTATCAGCATAGCTATCTTTATTATCAGGTTTTGTGCTTAATTGTTGTGCTATATTCAACGCCACCTCATCAAAGCCTGCTAATTTATATGCTGCACCAAGTTGCCAAAGACTTACACTATCCAAACTCTTCATATATGCTTCATCTTCATAAATAGCATTCATAATGCTTAAATTTGGCTCCTTGGCTAAAGCAAGCAAATATAAAGAATTGATTCTAATGTTTTTATTACTTGTATTTTGAATGTATTTTTTTTCATAATCTAGCCATGCTTTAAACATTCCATCGCTTACATAATAGCCTCTTTCTTTAGCCAATATCATAAACATACCCGCATAATTGCTTCCCCATGCATCAGAGTCTTTAAGCCCTTGCCAATAAGCAAACCCACCATTTGCTGTTTGAAAATTTGCATATTTTCCCAATAGCGCATTAATATTGTTGATATTTTTTTGTTCATTTGCTCCTTGATCGAGCTTTTGCAAAAAAAGTTGTGGTAAAACCGCTGAAGTGCTTTGCTCTATACAACCATAAGGATAATGTTGTAAATACTTTAATCTATGATTTATATTTAAAATAGGCTTAAAACTCACACTTAAAAATGCCACTGGGTTTATATAATCATCTTTGATTTCAAATTTCATAGAGCTATTGGCGGGAATTTTGTAAGAATTTCCCTCATACGTGATGGTGTTTAAAGCCTTAATATCAATTTGAGTATTTTGAGTATAAGTATAATTTTTTGCATTCAAGCTAAGTTGTATTTCTTCTACTCCGATCTTATTTGCATTTACTTTTGCATTGATGTAAATATCTTTGGTTTTTTCACCTTTAAAATCAATCTTAATTTCGTTTTTATCAAAATTTATGAGAGAATTTTTAACATTGAGTTTAAGTGTTGCGCTTTGCACATCATCATCTACTTTAAACACTTGTACCAAAAATTTAAATTCATCATTGATTCTTAAGGATCTTGGTAAAGTTTCAAGCATTACAGCAGGTGCGCTAACTTGTATATTTTTATCAGCACTTCCAAAACCCACATCATTGTTTGCCACTACCATAACCCGAAGCGAACCCAAATAAGAAGGCATATTAAATTTTACTTTTGCGTAGCCATTTTCATCACTTTGCATTGGCTCTTGAAACAAAACAACCGGCTTAAAGCGTCGTGCTTTTTCATCGTTTTTGCTTTTTTCCGCCCTTGAACTTAATAAAACATCACCGCCTGTAGTCAATACCTTTGCAATATCTGAAGTATTTTTAGCAATGATTTTGTCATAAGTATCATATATGCTCATATTAAAACGAATTTTTTGATAAAAATACTCCCAAATATCTGGCGTTTTAAACGCATTAACATCTAATAAACCCTCATCAACAATCGCTATAGTATAAGTGTATTTTTGTTTATTTTCGCTTTGAATTTCTACTTCAAAATCTTGCTTTGGTAAAACTTTACTAGGTGCTTTTATATCTAACTTAATTTTACTTTGCTCATCTGCTACTTTTAAAGCAAGTACACCAAAAAGCCTTAAAGCTCTATCATTTATATATTGGTTGTAATCTTGAAGCAAGATAACACTAACATACACATTAGGTGTATATTCTTTTAAGATAGGAATTTCAACCTTGGTGGTATCTTCATGTGTATTGATTACAAAACGCTTTAGAATTTTTGTATTGTCATTTAAAGTTACAATAGCCTTTGCACCTTTGACACTTTCAAACTCTACCACGGCAATATCATTTGGCTTGTATTCTTTTTTATCACTTTTTATTTTTAAAGAACTTACAATATCTGCATTACTCGGGGCTCCAAAACTATTTACATAAAAAAAATCTCCCGTGCTTGTCTTTCCTTGTATGTCCTCAAGCTCTATAAACATCTCACCGTGATAATCTTTTGGATCAAATTCAATTTTAACTGGTTTGTTTTCACTTAAAACCACTCCTTGTGCTACTACTTGCGTATTTTTGTCTTTTTTTAACGATTTTAAAAAATCATCATAATTATCATAATCCCACCACCATGAATAGCTATTTGCATAAATAGTGTATTTGATTTCTCTATTTGAAATTAGTTTTTCGTTTAAATCACTCACAATGGCTTCGAAATTAATTATTGAATTTGAGTTTAGATAACGATTTTCTAAGCGTTTTAATCCTACAAAATCATCATGCAAGATAATTTGCGTTTTTGAGCTTGCCTCTGCTGATCTAGAACCTTTTTCAAAAACCCTTGCTTGAATTGAAGCTTCTAGATTATACGGTGCATTTTTCAAAAATTCTTTTAAAACAAAAACACCTTTTTCTTGCCCTTTTTCATCTAAAACACCTTGTATATTGTCACTATAAGTTTGCATGAGTACACTAGGGTTAGAAAAAACATAATTAGGGTATTTTAAATTGCGATATTCTTGTTTGCGAACCAACAAAGATGCCTGGAAATTCAAAGCACTAGCAGGACTTCCAAAAAGATATCTAGAGCTTAGATTAAAATCCAACTGATCTTTGTTTTTAGTTTCTTTTTCCGTTTGCAAACTCACTTTTATACGATTTGGAATGATATTTTGCACCAAAATTTCTTTATCAAAAATTGAATCAGCAAATTCAACCCTAGCTAAATAAATTCCACTTGGAGCTTGTGGGCTAAGAGTGATTTTTTTATAAAAAGTTCCATTACTTAAAGGAAGTAGTTTGATTTTATCAAGAATTTTTTTATTTTGTGGATCAAAAAAACTTAAAGATATCGGGTGCTTAAGCACGCCTTTGTCATTTCTTGCAACCATGTTTAAGTGTATATCATCACCTGGTCTATACACCCCTCTTTCGGTATAAATAAAAACTTTATTCTGTGAGTTTAACTCCAATCCATCTACATCAAAGCCATCATAAAGCAAAGGAGAACTTAAACGCAAAATAGAAGCTTGTTTGTCTTTTGATGCGATCACAAACAAGGCTTTTGATTTGTCTATATTTTCAAAAATAGCTAAACCATCTTCATTGCTTATTTTAGAAGCTAGAATTTGATTATTTTTACTAATCACATCAACCTTAACTCCACTTAAAAGCTTTTGATTGGTATAATTTCTAACATCTACAATAAGTTTTTTATCTAAACTTTGAGCAATGAGCGCTATGTCAGAAAAAATTAAATTTTTACTCACTTTTGCTTTTTGATCAAAAAATCTATACTTTTTCCAACTTTCCATATCCTCATCAAAAACATAATCTACATCTTCTTCTTTAAAATACAACTTAACAATAAAAACTCCACTCAAATCTTTTAAAGCATCTAAGACTATTTCGCTTTCTTGCCATTCGTTTTTACTATATTCGATATCAAAATCTCTCTTAAGCACTACTTCGCTGGTATAATCACTCTCTGAAAATATATCACTATCATAATCGCTTACATTTTTAAAACCTTGCAAGTTTTTATACCTTAAATATTCGCTTAAATTATTTGAAAAAACTTGCCAAACTTCTAAATGAACTTTTTTTACGTTTAAAGTTTTAAAGGCAATTTTTTTACTTGCTTTACTAGATAAAAAAACTCCTTGATTTGAAAAACTTATAGCTGGCTCATAGTCTTTAAGACTTACTTTGGCTTTAAAGTTTTGCTTAGTGTTAACACCGCTTTCGCTTTTAATGCCTTGAGCTATTTGAATTTCATAGTCTTTATTTGGAACAAATGCTCCTATAAGTTTAATTTTATTACCATAAGCTAATGCCTTAAAATCTACTTCAGGAGAAACAAAAATCAAGTCTTTTAAATTTTGATCTTGCGAAACATTTTGAGAAAAAAGCAATTCTATGTTTTTATTTGCTATATTTGCGCCTTGAAAGACAAAATCGCTTTTTGCTAGCAAAATACATTCATATTTGATATTATTTTCCAAGCCCAAAACTGCTTTATCAAACAAAACTTTTATATTTGTATTAGTGTTTTGGCTTTTTAAAGGCTTAGAATATATACTCGCCATGTTATCTTGGATTACAATTTGATCTATTGTTATATTTTGATTTTCTGCGTGCATTTGAAGTGCTTTACGCAATATATCCTCATCAAACACATAATAACTTTGCAAATTTAAAATCAATACGCTTTCATCATTAGATATATTTTGAAAATACCCCTTAATGTCTAATTTTTCATATGGAGTTTGAAAGTTTAGTTTTATTGTTTCGCCTTTTAATATATCGTTTAGATCTATCATTACATCGTATTTTTGATTTGCTCTTAGCGGGATAAAAATATCCAATCTTTTTGGATGTTCAAGTGTATATTTGGCTTTGATTGTTTGGCCATTAACCACAACTTCTCTTTCTTTAATAACACCTAGCTCTTGATTTGTGATATTGGTATTAAATTCTATAAAAATACTTTGGGAGTTTTCATCAAAACCATAAGCTCTTATCATCGAATTTTTTTCTTCGCTTTTAGAGCATGCAGTAGTAAAAATTGCTATAAAAAATATCATTAAACCATATAAAAATCTTTTCATAACCGTCCTTAAAGTAAAGTAAATTTTGCAAATTATATCCAAATTCACTCTTGCTTCACTTAAAAAATTATATAATTCTCGCATAAAAACAAAGGAGAAAAAATGAAAAAGAAAATTGCTACCTTATTAACAGTTTTAGGTCTTTCAAGTGCTGTTTATGCAGATGGAATTTATGGTGTAATTGTAGATGTAAATGATGGTGCAAAAACGATTTTAATCGACACAACTTATGGTCAAAAAATGAATATCAAAATTCTACCAAATACAGAAATTGATATGGATGATTGTGGTATTTTTGGTATGGACAAATACGGTACTTTTAGAGATTTAAAAGTAGGTACTTTTATAGAGGCTGAAGTATTCCATGGATATGCTCAAACTATGCCAAATCCACAAACACCAAATCAGGTACAAAACATAACTGCCAAAGAGATTAAAATTGAATGTAAAAAAAGAGCTTACTAAAATCTTTGCTACAATAACTTCTAAAAAGGAGTTATTGTAATGCGCTTTTTATTGGTGTTATTCCTTGCTAGCACCTTTTCATTTGCTTATAAAATTCAAGGTATCTTAAAACATACCTCCAAACACAGCATAAGCTTACAAACAAGCTTTGATAATAATTTAATCATTACTATATTACCCCAAACTCAAATCACAATTTATAGTTGCGGAATTTTTGGAAGCAACAAAAAGCAAGCTAACACACAAGAATTAAAAATAGGAAGTACAGTTAAAATCAGCGGGAAGAAAAATGGCAGTATTATTATCGCAGATAAAGTGATTGTAGAATGCGATAATAAAAGAAGAGCTTATTAAGCTAAAAGCTCTTCTTTTTGTTCTTTGGAAATTTTTTCAATATAAAGACTTTGTGAAGGGAATGCAAAGCTTAGTTTGTTTCTTTCTATAATTTTCATCAACTCAAGTAAAATACTTTGTCTTGCCTCTCTAAAACCACCTGCATCTACTGCTTTAGTGTAAAAATACACTTCTATATCAATAGAACTTGCACTAAATCCACTTACTGCAACATAGGTGTTATTTTTATACCCTTCTAGATCATTTACTGATACTAAGTTTTGTCTATATTTTGCACGTGTGCCACCATGATTTAAAGCGCTATCATCTACTTGCGCAATCAAAGGACTTGTTGCTAGTAAATACCTTATGTCTTCTACACATTGCTCAAGTTGCTCAGGTGTTGCATCATAGGTTACACCAATAAACAACTTCACATGACGTCCAATTTTTCTTTTGCTCCAATTTTTGATATTTGTTCCCATGATGGTTGAATTCGGTAAAAACACCAATGAATTATCAAAAGTTCTAATAGTAGTTTTTCTAAGTCCAATCTCAACGATAGTTCCTTCTATACCTGAAATTTCCACCCAATCGCCTTGATTAAAACTATTATCAAAAAGTAAAAGCACAGAAGCAAAGAAATTTGCTATGATGTCTTTAGCTGCCAACGCCACAGCCAAACCACCTATACCCAAAGAAGCAATCAAAGCAGAAATATTAAAACCTAAATGCGATAAAACAAACAAAGCAGCAATAACTATAATAATAAAATATAAAATTTTAATAATCAAATTTACCACTTCACGCTTACCACTTTTTTCAGCAAGCTTTGCAACAATCACCATACCATAACTATCAAAAATATTAATCACAAGCCAAGCAGTAAGTATGGTATATATAATAGACAAGATATTGCCAATTCTTATATCCACAGGTGCTGGATAGTAAAAAATAGTAAAACAAATTCCCACTGCATATGCAAATAAAAACCAACCTACAGGCCCTCGAAGTTTTTCAAGAAAATGTGTTTTTATTTCTAAATTTTCTGACTTTTTACCAAATAAATGGATCAAGATAAAATATAAAATTTTCGCAAGATAAAATTTCAACGAATAAAAGAAAATAATCACTGCGATAGAAATAACAATCTTACCAACATTTACTCTAGTTACAGTAGTTTTTTCATTGATATAATTAATCGCATTTTGCAAACCCAAACCTGTAAATAAAAAATTAGTTTCGAGCAAACTTGCATTATTTCTTAAATACGCCAAAATTTCATTGTAAGATTTAATGGTGTTTCTAAGCTCATTTTCATTATTTTCTAAAGTTCTAAGTTGAATAATATCATTGATATTTTCTTTATCTAAAGTAAAATTAAACACCATATCTTCTTTTAGTGAATCAATGCTTTTATCGATGATATTTTTAATCTCTTGACTTTGCGCACCTTGTATGAATACTTTCTCAAGTTCAAAAATACAAAGATAAAAATGCTCCGCAGAAGTTAAACTCAATAGCTTGATTTTGCTATCAACATACTCATAGTATTTTTTACGAGCTTGAGCATTTTCTACGCTTTTTTGAAGCTTGCTTTTTGTCTTTAAAAATTCCTTCGCCTCTTCATCATCGATTTTTTGTGAAACTATTTTCAAAGGCAAAGTAGTTAAAATAGCATTTTTTTGTCTTTCTATCTCTTTAATATTGCCTTGAAATTCACTACTATTGGTGTCACTATTTTTAAAACTCTCCAAAAGCAAATTAAGATCAATGTAATTTTGCACCAAAGCAAAAATACTATCTTTATTTTCTAAAGGGTTTTTTTCTTGTGCATATAAAGTATTAAAAAATAAAACCAACAAAACAATGGAAAATATTTTTTTCATGCTTTTTTTATCCTTTCTTGAATTAAAACAAAATTTTCGAAATTAAAGTCATATTCGTAAATTTCGCCTGTTTCTATGATGTAATACCAAGCGTGGAGTTCGATTTCTTTTTTATTTAAAGCTTCTTCCACGCCCGGATAAGTTAACAAATTTTGCAAAGAATTGACCAAATTCATTTTTTCAGTCATCCACGCTCGCATAGCAATATCTTCACCCGCTATTTTTAAAACCTTATGCTTTATAGGCTCAAGCAAAGTAAGCCATTTTTTTACATTAGGCATTGTTTTTAAATCACCCTCGCTTGCGTATAAAGCTGCACACCCCCCACAGTTGCTATGTCCACATACGATGATATTTTTAATATGTAAAGAATTAAAAGCATACTCAATAGCAGAAGTTGTTGCTAAAAAATCATCTCCTACTCTATATGGTGGAACGATATTGCCTATATTTCTTACAACAAAAAGCTCACCTGGACCTGTATTGGTGATTAAATTAGGTATAACCCTAGAATCTGCACAACCTATAAAAAGAGTGTGCGGATTTTGCTTGTTTTTCAAACTTTCAAAAAGTTCTGCATGCTCTTTAAAATCCTCTTGCATGAATTTCAAAGCACCTTCGATCAAGTCTTTCAAGAAAAAGTCCTTTTTTGATTTTAATAAAACATTATACTAAATTATTTTTACTTAAAATAAATCCACAAATTTATTTTTTATTTTATTTTTATGCACTTTTAATCTTTCGTTTATCTTTTTTTTGTAAATTTTAGTTTTAAAAATTATTGGAGGATTTTAATGAGTCTTTATGATAGAGATTATTCTAACTCTAAAACTCAAGAATTTGAAGGTTATGCTAGAAGTGATTTAAGCATTTTTATAAAACAAACTTATCAGCTTTTTGCTGCTTCACTCTTAGCTGCAACAGCCGGTGCTTATATAGGAATTTTTGCTCTAGCGCATTTGTTTGCACAATCTCAAGCAACTTTTTGGATTTTATTCATTGTAGAAATTGGATTGTTATTTGCGCTACAATGGAAAAAAAGAGAAGCTCCGCTTAATTTGGTTTTACTTTTTGCTTTTACTTTTGTTTCAGGTCTTACTTTAACACCGCTTTTATATTCAGTTTTAGCCCTACCTGCTGGAGCTAGCATTATTGCACAAGCTTTTGCTTTAACTACAGTAGCTTTTGGTGCTTTAAGTATATTTGCTATGAATACAAAAAAAGACTTCACCATGATGGGAAAAATGCTTTTTGTAGCTCTAATCGTTATTGTAGTGGCTTCTTTAATTAACATCTTTTTCCAAAGCTCGCTTTTAAGTTTAGCGATTTCTGGTATAGGTGCGATTTTGTTTTCTTTTTACATTCTTTATGATACTCAAAACATCATTAGAGGAAACTACGAAACACCAATCGAAGGTGCTGTTGCGCTTTATCTAGATTTTATCAACCTTTTCATTTCTCTTCTTAATATTTTAAGAAGCTTTAACAGTAGATAATTTTTTGCGAGATTTTCTCTCGCAAAATTTCTTTACCTCTTTCAAGTTTTTATCAAACTTTTTAAGTTAAAATACTCATTTTATTTTCAATAAGGAAAATTCATGACTACTCTTTTAATTATTTTACAATTTGCAATAGTTGTAATCATTTGTATCGCTGTTTTATTACAAAAAAGTTCAAGTATAGGACTTGGAGCATATAGCGGAAGCAATGAAAGCTTATTTGGCGCAAAAGGTCCTGCTGGGTTTTTAGCAAAATTTACTTTTGTAATGGGTATTTTACTAATCGCCAACACAGTTGCTTTAAGCTATATGTATAATAACACTAATTCTAATTCATTAGCTGAAAAAGCTGAACAAATTTTACCAAAAGCACCTGAAGCAAATACCACTAACATTCCAGTGGCACCAAGTGCACCAACAAGCGAAACCAACACTAGCAAATAAAAGGACAAACTATGCTCAATGAAATTTATGCTAAACAAAAACAACAATCAGATAAAAGTCTAGAGGCCTTGAAAAAAGATTTTACCACCATAAGAACAGGCAAAGTAAACATTAACATACTAGATCATATCCATGTAGATTACTACGGTAGCGCAACTCCACTTAATCAAGTTGCAACTGTTCTAGCCACTGATGCTTCAACCATTAGCATTACTCCTTGGGAAAAATCTATGCTTAAAGCCATAGAAAGCGCAATAGCTGCGGCTAATATCGGAGTAAATCCAAACAACGATGGCGAAAGTGTGAAATTATTCTTCCCTCCTATGACAAGAGAACAAAGAGAAGAAAATGCAAAAAACGCTAAAGCTATGGGAGAAAAAGCTAAAGTAGCGATTAGAAACATTAGAAAAGATGCAAATGATGCGGTTAAAAAATTAGAAAAAGACAAAGCAATTTCTGAAGATGAAGCAAAAAAAGCTTACGATGAAGTTCAAAAACAAACCGACAACTACACTGCTAAAGTAGATGA
The DNA here is from genome assembly GCF_014931215.1 of Campylobacter sp. 2014D-0216. Taxonomy (NCBI): domain Bacteria; kingdom Pseudomonadati; phylum Campylobacterota; class Epsilonproteobacteria; order Campylobacterales; family Campylobacteraceae; genus Campylobacter; species Campylobacter sp. 2014D-0216. Next base: position 1,558,362 of record NZ_CP063089.1, read on the forward strand.
ACTAGTAAAAAATAAAGAAGTAGAACTTTTAAAGGTTTGATAATGAATTTAGAACAAATTTACAAAGATTGCGGGGCGTATTTACAAGGACATTTTTTGCTTAGCTCGGGCAAGCATTCTGAGTTTTATCTTCAAAGTGCTAAAGTCTTAGAAAATCCAAAACTTGCAGGTGAGCTTTGCGATGAGCTTGCAAAAATAATTGCAAGTTTTAATATCAACTTTGATAGCATATGTTCTCCTGCTTTGGGTGGAATTTTAGCAGGATATGAGCTTGCTAGGGCTTGCAACAAGCGCTTTATCTTTACTGAACGCGTAGAAGGAGTGATGAGTCTTAGACGCGGTTTTGAAGTAAAAAAGGGTGAAAAATTCATTGTTTGTGAAGACATCATCACAACAGGTGGATCTGCACTTGAAAGTGCAAAAATTATTGAAAGTTTAGGTGGAGAGGTAGTAGGTTTTGCAGCTTTAGCAAACCGTGGTTTTTGTGCGGTAAAAAATTTAAACAATCCAAGAAAAGAAAATGCAAAATTACCTGAAAATTTACCATTATTTGCATTAGGAAATTTCGAATTTGATATCTATGAAGCAAATGCTTGTCCACTTTGCGAAAAAGGCACTCAAGCTATCAAACCTGGTAGTCGTGGAAACTAATGAAAGCTAAAGCAAAAATAGCCACTCGTTGGCTTAGATTTAAAGCCTTTTTAATTGATCTATTTTTGCTTTATGTGCCTATTTTGTACTTATTTTATTTTACTCTTGGCTCTAAAGAAGCCTTTTTAAATAATCAATTTATAATTTTTTTATGTTCTTTGATTTTTGGTATCTTACAAGCTTTATTTTTAACCAAAAAAGCTCAAAGCCCCGGTCTTAAAGCTTATGATTTATACTTAGTGGATCTTAAAAATGGCCACAAGCTTAATTTTTTTAGAATACTCTTGCGTTATATTTTTTTTGTTGTAAGCTTTGGCTTTTTGATTGGCTTTTTGGTAAGTTTTTTAAGAAAAGATAGCTTAGCTTTACATGATATTTTAAGTCAAAGTGCGATTGTTACAAAGGTAGAAAAATGAATAGAAAAAGAATTTATAATCCAAAATCAAACGAAACTCTAAATGATAGAAAAGTTTTTAACGGCAATCCTCATGGTATTTTAAATTTTACTAAGGCAAAATACACTTGGGCTTTAAAACTTTGGGATTTAATGGAAGCTAATACTTGGTTTCCTAAAGAAGTAGATACAACCAAAGATGCATTGGATTATCGCTGTAATCTCACAAGTGCTGAAAAAAGAATGTATGATTTAGTTTGGTCTCAACTCATCTCAATGGATAGCTTTCAAACCAACAATCTTGCTGATAATATCAACCCATATATCACAGCACCTGAAATTAATGCAGTTTTAGCAAGACAAGCTTATGAAGAGGCAAATCACTCTAAGTCTTATGCTGTTATGGTAGAGGCTATTTGCGAAAACACAGATTTAATCTATGAGATGGAAAAGCACGATGAAACTTTAAGAGAAAAGAACGATTTTATTTCGAGTATCTATGAAGAATTGGCTGGAGAAGTAGATGATAACAAGCTCTTGCTCGCCATGGTGGCAAATCAAATTCTAGAAGGGGTGTATTTTTATAGTGGTTTTACTGCTATTTATGCCCTTGCGCGCGCAGGAAAGATGCTGGGTTCAGCGCAAATGATTCGTTTTATACAAAGAGATGAGATCACACATTTGCTTTTATTCCAAAATATGATCAACTCGGTTCGTAAAGAAAGACCTGATTTGTTTAACGATACCAATGTAAACAAAATCTATGATATGTTTAAAAAAGCAGGTGAACTTGAAATCAAATGGGGTAAATACATCACTCAAAATCAAATCATGGGCTTTACAGATGATATTATAGAAGAGTACATTCACTATCTTGTTGATCAAAGGCTTACTGCTATTAATTTAGACAAAATTTACAATGCTAAACACCCGATTAAATGGGTTGATGATTTTTCTAAATTTAACGATCAAAAAAGTAATTTCTTTGAAAGTAAGGTTACAAACTACTCCAAAGGAAGCTTGAGTTTTGATGACTTCTAAGTCACAAAACTTCTCTTGTTGTATATTTTTATTAAATAATTTCTCTACTTTTATTTAATATTTTTTATTCATTTAATATTTTTTTGTATAATTCTTGGTTTTATTTTTTAATAAAGGGGTAATTATGGAGTTTTTAGAACTTTTGTTAATCTTCATCGCCATAGTTCTCATGATAGTTAAACCTGAAAAAGAAAAACTTGCTTTTTCAATACTTATAATTTCATGGGCTATTATGGTATTTGACTATTTAGGTCGTAAATCAGGCGCAATTTTAGGCCTAATGAATCTATAAGGTGGCAAACATGTGTGATATTAACAAAACTAAATTCTTTTATTTTTTAATGTGCATGGCAGGCTTTTTAGTGATTTTAATGCCTGTTGGAACTGCAAATCTAATTTTTGGATATATGCTAGGGGATAGTCCTTGTACATCGTGTTGGGGGCAAAGAGAATCTATGATTTTTATCGGTGTAGCGGCTTTATTTATCGTTCGCTATGGTATAAAAGGTAAATTTTTAGCTTTTCTTTTAATCGCAACAGCATTTGGTTTATGGCAATCATTCAACCACATAAGCTGGCACGCACATCGTGATCTTGATCAAGGTTTTGGTTTACCTATTTTTGGTTTACATACTTATTTTTGGGCTGAAGTAGTATTTTGGGCTGTAGTTTTACTACTAGGTGTTATTTTTGCATTTGCACCAAAATTTGCTTCTTTTGAAAAAGAAATGGAAGGTGCTAGCTATAGAAAATTAACCAAATTTAATCTAGCTGCTATGGTTATTGTTGCATTTATTGTAGCTTCAAATATATTCCAAGCTTTTGTAAGTACTGGTCCTGTTCCATACAGCGGGCAAGGTGATCCTGTTCGTTTTAGCTTAAATCCAAAATACATCATTTGGTCTGACTCTGGCTGGAGCAAAAGTTGGAAAAGCTTCTCTGTACTTGGACCACGCGATGTAAAAGATCCTGACTTTGCTTTTGCACCTGCAAGTGAAAAACTTGGTATCAAATTTGACAACAACACAAGCAATGCTCCATTTGCAAATATCAATGGTACTTTAAAAATCACAAGCGAAACAAAAATCGATTTTCCAAAAGCAATCAATACACTTGATTACATTCATGGAGAATATGTTGCAAGTTCAAAATGGGAAGTATTTTTCTTAGATGACAACTTCAGTATTAAAACTGATTTTCTTTTAGATCCTTACTACTCAGCAACAATTAATCCTATCGTAAGTATCATTCCTTACTTAGACAACAAATACATCTTAATGGGTTCAAACAAAACTTTCTTAAGATTTGCACAAAATCCTAACGCAGATGATGCGGTACAGTATGCTCATTTTATGAAGGGTGCGGACAAATTTGAAGGTACAGGAAAAGACCTAGGACGCGGTAGAATTGACACAGTAAGAGCTAAATTCAACCACATCTTAAGCACAACAACAGATGGCAAATACATGTACACCGCTACAGTTCCAAACAACAAAGATGCAAAAACTTTTGTTATTTCAAAAATTTCTTTAGCGGATAGAGTTCTTTCGGCAGAATTTACTCCTAAAGCTGATTTAAAAGAAGGTAAAACCTTAGGTGATCTTTACATCACTTCAATGGCGTGCAAAGATGGCAAAATTTATGCTCTAAGCAAAAAACACAATGTAATTGCAGTAATTGACTTAGCTAAAGAAGCAATCGTAGAAGCTATTGCGTATCCAGAAAGCATTACTAATGCAAGAAGTTTATTCTTCAAAGATAACAAAATGCATATCTTATCTTATCAAGATGGAGCAAACATCCTTTATACACTTGATTAATCTTAAGGCGTTTTACGCCTTAAGAATTTAAAGCTAGATAAATAAAACTTAAGATAAAATAACACTTTTTATTCAAGGAGTGCTTATTGATTCATTTATTTGAGCAAAAACAATGCCAAACTATGGCAGAAGAAATTCGTAAAAACACCTTTATCAATGAAGAATTATTCGAAGCTTTTTGTTCAACTCCTAGAGAAATTTTCTCTCCCTTGAAAATGCATGCTTATAGATTAGATGCGCTTCCTTTAATGGGTAATCAATGGATAAGTTCACCTTTAACTGTAGCCAAAATGACTATGGCGCTTGATTTTAAAGATGCAGATAGCGTTTTAGAAATAGGCTGTGGCAGTGGGTATCAAGCGGCAATTTTAAGTAAGTTAATAAGAAGAGTATTTACTATAGAACGCATTGAAAAACTTGCAATAAGCGCTATAGAAAAATTTAAAAAACTTAATTATTCTAATATTCATGTTAAATTTGATGATGGCCAAAATGGTTGGAAAAATTACGCACCTTATGATCGAATTTTACTTTCTGCTTACATAGAACATATTCCAAGTATTTTGTTTGATCAACTCGAAGATGGTGGAATTTTAGTCGCTCCTTTACTAATAGGTGAGCAACAATTCATCACTAAATTCACAAAAAAAGAGGGAAAAATTGAAAAAGAGATCTTAGATGAATGTCTTTTTGTGCCTATTAAAGATGGTAAAGAATAGTTAAAATTTCATTTTTAAAACAATGAAGCCATATTCATCTTTATATTCACTCTCTTGTAAAAAACCATTTTTCTGATAAAATTTATATGCCTTATAATTATCTTTATTTACTTCAACATATTTCAAATGATAATTATTTACAGCTTTAGATATTAAAGCAGTGCCTATACCTTGGTTAAAATATTTTGACCTTAAAAACAACATTTCAATTTTATCATCCACAAATGCTAAAAATCCAATCATTTCATCTTTATCATAGCAAATCAAATAATTTAAACTAAAGAAAACTTGAGAATTTAAAAGATCATTTTTAATCTTTTCTCTATCAAAATCAGATAAAAAATCATGGGAATGCTTCACACTATCCTCCCATATATCAATCAATTTATCCTTAATATTATCTGTAATTTTTTTAAAATATTTAATTTTAATATAATTATTTTTAAACATAAGCTTCTTATAGGATTTATTTTTTTATAATTATACAAAAAAAGGAATATTATGAGTTTTAAAAAAATACTTTTTGGTTTATTTACAGCTAGTATGCTTTTTGCTTATGAGCAAATGCCTCAAAACGCCTCGCATGGAAATTTTATAGATCAAGACAAGTGGAAAAATTTGGATCCAAATTGGATCTACTGCGAGAGTGGATATAACCAAAATTTTCTCAACTTACACACCAAAAACGCAAAACACTCTCAAAATCTTTCTTTGGGATTTAACTATACCAACGATTCTTTTGGTTTAATTAACGATGGGTACACCATAAAAATGCACTTTGCTAGCAATGGAAGTCATATATTGCTCAATGACACAATTTACCACCTATCGCATTTTCACTTTCACGCTCCCTCTAAAGTCTCTATCGACAAAAAAACTTATCCTTTAGAGGTTCACTTTAGCCATGTTAGTCAAAAAGGTGATGTGGTTGTAGTTGTGTTATTCTTGCAAGAAGGTATGGAAAATCCTTTTATCAAAAAGATCATGCGTGCTTTTCCCAAAAAAGAAGGAGATAAACTTTATGTACAAGGCTTAAATGCTAACAAATTGCTACCTAACAACACTCACGATTTTTATCTTTTTAAAAACAAACTTAACAAACCTTGTCAACAAAAAATCACCTGGGTAGTTTTAAAAGAAACATCTCATGCCTCTAAAGAACAAATTCAAACAATACAAGCACTAATGGGTAAAAATAACGAGCTTAAAACTGAAGAAATTCAAACACTAAAACAAAGCGATCATTCTTCTAGCAAGTAAAATAACTTGCTAGATTATAGTTATTCTCCTGGGAAATGATTAGGATTTTTCCAAGGACCATATTTGACTTTAATATATTCTTTTGGATCTAAATTTTGTTGCGGTGAAGCAAAATATTCTGGTTTAAGCGAAGGGGATTTGCTATATGCTGTATCTAGGCCTGCTCTATTTTCTGTAGTTACAATAGGCATTCTTACAAAACCCGTATTTACGTATGCTGCTATATCCAAAGCTTCATCATCACTTAAGATAGGATTATCCGCGCTTGCCCCAAAAGGCATGGTTGATTTTAAAAATCTTGCTAAAAACGGGATCATAGCCATATGTCCACCATCTGGATAAATCAACAATGAAGGGTATAAATGACCACCACCTTTTTCATAATTATCATTTTTAAGTCCTAAACCTCTTTCTCCATGACATACAGCGCATTTCTCATCAAAAAGTTTTTTTCCTTTAACTGGATCAGCCATTCTATTAGGAAAATTCATTTTAGCAAAGAAGTCACCTTGTAGTTTTACTCCATCTTTTATACCATAAGCTTGCTTAAGCCATTTAAAATACGCCAAAATAGCCTTCATTTCTTTTGAATTATCTGGAAATTGATGTGAATTTACACCACCCATTCCACGAATTCTATCTTCTAAAGATATAATCTTCATGGTTTCAATATCAAGCTTTGGATAGTTATTAAAAACATTTAAAAATGGGATAACGTATTTTTTTGTACCCGGTAAACCATTACCATCATCTTCCATATGACAGGCAGCGCAATTTACTTCATTTTTTGTTATTTTCAAACTACCATATGGCCCCAAAGTTCCCTCTGTATCTTTTAACAACTTAATACCATAACGGATCAAGTCACCTTCTTTTCCCTTTGGGACATCATCAATACTTAGCTTTTTATTAGGCCATTGTTGCACAGGTCTATTTGAAAAATCTTTAAAATACTCCACGCCCTGTTGATCGCTTAGCTCATCGCCTACTTTGTATTTTGCTATATTATTAGCATTTAAAACAAGAGACAAGCTTAGTAAGAATAAAATTTTTTTCATCACTAACTCCTTTAAATATCTTATAGCTATATTCATTAAATAACTAAAGTTTAAATATAAATTTTAAAAATGATCTTTTATACCGTTTTAAGTCTTAATGCATTACAAAAAGTAGCACTATGAAGAATATGAAGTAATATTAAATTTTATCGCAAAAAAGCCTGAATTTTTAACAAATTCACCCTAAATAGTTTAAAGTTTAATTCGCTAGAAATTTTTAAATCCGCAAAAAAAGGATTTCTCAAACTAGCTATAAGCAAATAATCGCCTTTTTTAAATACTCTTTGTGTAGAGAATTCTTTTTCTTTTACCTTATCAAAGATATTTTCACTTGATTGGATATCTTCTTTTAATTTCTTACTATAAAGCAAAATTCCACAAAAGAAATTCCCAAATTCATCTTTAAATTTTACATCGTAAAAACTAAAATCATCAAAAATAAAAGAATTTTGCGAATGATAAGTTTTTAAAGAAAAATCAAAAGCAATTTTTTCAAAATCTTTTTGATCTAAACCTTGCTTGTTAAATCTAGCATTGTTTTGCTCTAGAAAATCTTCACACATTTTAAACACTAACTCATCACGTCCCCACATGAGCTTTCTACCTAAAATTCTAAAAAACAAAACTCCTGCCAATACCGCAAAAAATAAAGCTATAATCACATCTTTACTAAATTGAAAAGCAAGAAAAAATATCACTAAAGCTTCTGCAAATGCTAAAATTTGCAGAGCTTTAAGTCTTTTATTTAAAGCTTGTCTTATGGCTTCAAAATCCATTAAGACTTTGCCTTTTCCATTCTTTTTCTTTGAGTAGGATCAAGATATCTTTTTCTCACTCTAATATTTTGTGGAGTAACTTCTACAAGTTCATCCTCTTCTATCCACTCTAAAGCTCTTTCAAGGCTTAATTTTCTAGGTGGCACAAGTTTAATCGCATCATCACTACCGCTTGCTCTAACATTGGTTAGATTTTTCCCTTTAATAGGATTAACATCTAAGTCATTTGGACGAGAGTGTTCACCTATAATCATACCCGTATATACTTTTGTTTGAGGATCGATAAACAACACCCCTCTATCTTGTAAGTTAAACAAAGAATACCCTAGTGCAACACCATTTTCCATAGAAATCAATGCACCATTGTTTCTTTTTTCAACCGCTCCACTAAATGGACGAAACTCTAAAAAGCTATGGTTCATCACACCTTCGCCTTTAGTATCTGTTAAAAATTGCGATCTAAATCCTATAAGCCCGCGCGCAGGAATTTCGAACTCAAGTCTAGTTTGACCATCTCCTGTTGGAGTCATGGTTTTCATTTCAGCTTTTCTTTTGCCTAATTTTTCAATAACCACACCAGTAAAATCATCAGGCACATCAATCACTAAGTGTTCAAATGGTTCGGTTTTTACCCCATCTTCTACCTTAACGATAACTTCTGGTCTTCCCATGCAAAACTCAAAGCCCTCTCTACGCATATTTTCCGCTAAAATGGTTATTTGAAGCTCACCTCTTCCGCTTACTTTAAATTTACCCTCGCCTGTGCTTTCGTATTTCATAGCGATGTTGGTTTTCATTTCTGCTTCTAAACGTTCTGCAATTTTATTTGAAGTTACATGCTTACCTTCAGTACCCGCCAAAGGACCATCATTTACTGAAAATACTATACTTAATGTTGGTTCTTCTATGTGTAAAGGATCAAGTGGCATAGGGTTGTTTGGATCCACCACACTATCTCCCACATCTAAAGCTTCAAAACCTGCAATCGCAACGATATCACCTGTTCCTGCTTCATCAATATCCATTTTTTCTAGTCCCATAAAACCAATAAGTTTTGAAATTCTTCCATTGATTTTAGAACCATCTGCCTTAGCTAGCATAACATTTTGATTTTTCTTTACTTTACCGTTAAAAATTCTTGCAATCCCTATCTTACCAACGAAATTATCATAACCTAGAGTAAAAACTTGAAGTTGTAAAGGATTTTCATCGCTACCACTTGGTGCAGGCACACGCTCGAGTATAGTTTTAAACAATGGCTCCATATTTACACTTTCATCTTCAAGCGCAAGTTTTGCATAACCATTTTTAGCCGCTGCATATACCACTGCAAAATCAAGTTGTTCATCATTTGCCTCTAGGGCTACAAAAAGATCAAAAATTTCATTGATTACTCTTTCAGGATCAGCAGCTGGTTTGTCGATTTTATTGATAACAACGATAGGTTTAAGTCCTAAAGACAAAGCTTTTTTTACCACAAATTTAGTTTGTGGCATAACTCCTTCTTGCGCATCAACTAAAAGCAAAACTCCATCAACCATTTTTAAAACACGCTCAACTTCTCCACCAAAATCAGCATGCCCTGGAGTATCTATGATGTTTATCTTGGTACCTTTGTAATTGATAGCAGTATTTTTAGAAAGTATAGTAATACCTCTTTCTTTTTCTATATCATTGCTATCCATTACACGCTCTGCTATTTGCTCGCGCTCACTAAAAGTTCCTGATTGTTTTAAAAGCTCATCTACCATGGTAGTTTTACCGTGGTCAACGTGAGCTATAACAGCTATATTTCTAATATTGTCCAAGTTTTTCTCCAAAGTCTTAAATTTAAAATCTAATATTATATAGAAAAAATGCTTAAAAATTAAGATTAAAAATTTGGAACGCTTGTTGCTTTTGTCTGGATAACAATTATTTTTAAGGAGAAAAATATGTCAAACTTAAACACTCAAATTTTTAATGCTAACTTAGAAAAACAAGGAACTTCAGTTTTAAATAGCAAGTATTTTATGGAACTTTTAAACTATCTAGAAGTAGTAAATTCAAACGAAGAAAAAGAACTAAACTATGCAAAACTTTCAGGAAAAATGAGTGAAATTTTAGATGATACTCATAATGAAAATGCTATCTTAAATGCTAAAAATATAGAAGAATTATTAGTAATCTTTAAAAATTTTAATCTTTCTCATGAAAATTTAAAACTTGATTGTGCAACACAATTACAAAATTTATTTCCAAACTTAGCAAAAAATAATTTTTTAGTAGGTTAATAAATGTCTAATATCCAAGCTAGTGATGCTTTAAATTTACTAAGCATCACTCCACAAAATGAAAACACAAGTAAAGATAGCGCTAACTCCCAAAGTGATGGGGAAGAATTTTTAAATTCTTTATTACAAGCCATCAATGAAAAAGATGGAAGCTTGCCAAAGGATTTTAAAGCACCTCAAAAAGACAATAATAGTGAAAAAAATTTAAAAGAAACTACTAGCGATAAAACTTCACTAGATGAAAAAGATGCTTTAAAACTTTTCGATGGTGCAAATTTTATGCAAATACTTTCTTTATTGGAAGTTTTACAAAGTGATAGCAAGGATATTAAACTCAACAAGCTAGCCAAGGACAACACGGCTATCTTGAATCTTGAAAAAAACTTACACCAATTAAAAAATATCAAAAATATCAATGAACTTTTAAGTATCGCAAAAGAGTTAGGTTTAAATATAAAAAATATTAAACTAGAACAGATCAAAGAACTAAAAGAAGCTTTTCCTAATCTTGACAAAAAAGGTTTTTTTGAAAACTCAAAACACAACAATACTCATATTTTTCAAGATTTAATCAACCAAAAAATGTCAAAATTACTCAAAGAAGAACCAAGCTCTAGCAAGAATATAAAAAGCAAAGAAAGCGAAGGGGTTTCCTTGCTTTCTTCTGCATTAAAAAATATCGAGTTGCCTAAAAAAGAAAAAAACACTCATGCTAAAGAAAAAATCGAAAGTCTTGATTTTAAAGATAATTTACTAGATAAAATCAAAACCCAAGATAACAAAGAAACAATAGACTTAAAAAACACCAAAAATGTCGGTAAAAATGATAAATTAAACAATATAGAACTTATCAATCTTACACAAAATAGTGATTTAAAAAAAGAAATTAAAAATAAAGAAAAAATTGACTTCAAAGACACACTAAAAGAAAGCAAAATAAGTCTTAGTGAAGAAGGTTTTAGTAAAAAAATAAGTTCTGTTTTAGAAAATTCAAAAGACTTAAAAAACGATCTTTCAAGCTCTAAAAACACACAAAATTTACAAAATCAAGACCTGAAAGTGAACTTAGAAAGTCTACTTGCCTCTCAAGATAAATCACAAAAGATAGAAAAAAGTGAATCTAACACAACTTCTTTTAGTGATATATTTAAAAATACCAAAGAAATCTCTAAAGATGATGGCGATCATCATGAGGAAAATTTAAATTCCTATGTAAGAGAAATGAATAGAGTTTCACATAATTTTGTCAAAAATCAAAATATCCCTATAAAAGAAACTTTTAATGATTTTGCACAAGAATTTAAAGAAAAACTAGAAAGCTATAAAGCTCCTATAACACGCTTTAGCATTACTCTTAACCCGCATAATCTTGGAGAGGTAGAAGTAACTTTGGTCCAAAGAGGCTCTAATTTAAATATTAGTTTTAATTCCAACCAAAACACCTTAAATCTTTTCATACAACATCAAGCAGAATTTAAAAACGCTCTTGTAAATATGGGCTTTACAAACCTAGAAATGAATTTCAATAACCAGGAAAGAAAAGAACAAAACAATAACCATCAAAAACAAAAAAATAACCATGAAAAAGAAGACAAGCTAAGCTTAGAACAAGAAATTCAAGAAAAGCCTAGCTTGGAAATGGTTTTAGCAAAATATTTTTAAATGGAATATTTTTTGCTTTAAGCTTTAAAAACATGTAAAAAAGGATTTTTATGTCAAATATTAACACTCAAAATCTCCAAGGACCTTTGGCTTTTAATACCAAAGATATGCCGGTAAATGCAAACACTAGAGCAGGAGAAGGCGATAGTGGATTAGTTTACAACCCGGGTGCAGAACTTGATAAAGATGCGTTTTTAAAGCTACTTTTAATCGAGCTTCAACACCAAGATCCAACCGATCCTATGGATACTGAAAAAATGCTTACACAAACTGCACAGCTTTCAGCACTTGAAATGCAAGATAACACCAACAAAACCATGACACAACTTGTAGATGCGATGACTAAATTACAAAATTCTATCGCAGCAAGTACAGGTATGAGCGCTTTGGCTGCAGTTGGTAAACTTGCAACCGTTAAAGATGACTATCTTGTGGTAGCAGATGATGATATACAATTTCAAATCAATATGTATCTACCAAAAGAACCACAAAAAGGGAAAAAGACTGATATTAACATTGATGATTTTAAACTTGAGAAAAACGGCGAAGACAAACTCGATATCAGCGGTAAAGTAGATAGCGAAATAGCTGAACCTGGAGAGACTATTTATGTTAAATTAGTTGATGATAAAGGTCAAGAAGAAACTGTCCAAGCAATAGTCGGAGAAGATCAAACCTTTAAAATAGTTGGCCATACCCCAAGTGTTGATATTAAAACAGCAAAAATAGATTCTGCTTATAAGTCTGATAGTACACCTGTTACCTTTACTATCTATAACGAAGCAGGAGATCCTGTAAGAACTATGAGTGTTAAAGATATGACAGCAGGTATGAAACAAATCGTTTGGGATAGAACCGATGATAGTGGAAACCCGGTACCTTCTGGTAAATACTATGTAAGAGCAAGCTACATAGGAGAAGATGGAACAACTGTTAACTCAACCTATGGTGCTTATCCTATCACTGGTGTTAAATTTGAAGATGGCGAAGCCCTAGTTGGTATGGGCGGTAGCTGGGTTAAATGGGAAGATATTAAAGAGATTACAGGATAAAATCATGTTTACAGCATTTTATAATGGAGTAAATGGAGTAAAATCTCAAAGCTTTGGTATAGACAACACCGCTCACAATATCAGCAATGTCAATACCGTTGGCTTTAAATACTCTGATATAGCTTTTAAAGATGTATTTTACAGCACCGTTACCACCCAATCTTACAACAAAGGACAAAGTGGATATGGTAGTGTAGCTGGTGCAACTAATGATATTTTCGAGCAAGGACCTATCGTATCAACCGATAATGAATTTGATGTGGCAATTGCCGGAAAAGGTTTTTTTGGTGTAAGCAATGGCAATGGAGTATACTATACTAGAAATGGTGCTTTTAAACCCGATGCTAATGGAAACTTGGTAGATTCAAACGGAAATTACGTACTTGGGACAATGAACCCATCATTAAAAGAAATTCAGCTAAGCGATAGAGTTTCTAATATGTTTGGCCAAACACTTGGACAAAAAGTCACTACCGCTTGGACTGGAACTCCTGAGCAAAATTTTCAAATGGGTGGAGTTAATACACAAGGTCCTATTTCGGTGCCTAAAAACCTTTACCTACCACCTCAACCTACACAAAATATCACTTGGCATGGAAATTTAGACACTAGCACTAAAACTGAAGCGGTTAATGTAAGCGTAGATGCTTCTAAGTTTGAATTTAACAAAAATGAAGATGGCAGTGTAAATATTTCAGGTAGTGTAAAAGATGAAAAAATTTATGGCCTAAAACCTGGCGATACCATATATTTTAAAATCACCGATGAAAAAGGTGCAAGTCAAACTCTACAAGCTACATTAGATGAGAATTTAGCGTTTAACATCAACAACCAAAAGCTTGACAAAGTGGACCTAGCAACAGCTAAATTAGAATCATCTCATTTAAGCGTAGAAAAAGAAGTAGCAGATAGCACCGAACTTTCTGCCAAACTCATCAATCCAGATGGATCGGTTAACTGGGTAAGAATAACTCTTGATAGAGTTTTACCTCAAAATGGAACCGACTTAGAATACAAAGCACAAGCACAAGTTTATGATAACAACGGTAATAAAATAGGCGGCACAAGCAATGGATTGATTACCTTTAATGAATCGGGTGCATTAGTATCAAATACCCTTACTTCTATAGATAATAACGGCATCAAAGTTAATATCAACCTTGGATCTTACTATGATCCTAATATACCTAATTCAGGTTATGATGGTTTACATGCTTTAAAAAACAAACAGCCTTCAGTCCATACTCAAATCGATGGAAAAGGTGAGGGATTTTTAAATAACTACTCTATCAATACAGATGGAACAGTTGTTGCAACTTTTACCAATGGGGATCAAGTAGCCATAGCAAAACTTGCCTTGTATAATTTCACAAATGAACAAGGTTTAGAAAAACTAGGAGAAAATCTATACGGTCAAACAGGAAATAGCGGAAATCCTACTTTTTTAACCGATGCAAATGGAAATTTCAATACAGCTACTTTTGAAGGTGGCAAACTAGAACAATCAAATGTAGATTTATCTGTAGCCTTTACCAATCTAATCACCCTGCAAAAGGCTTATGACTCAAGCAGTAAAAGCATTACAACTGCTGATCAAATGATACAAAAAGCAATCAACATGAAACGCTAATTTTAGCTTTTCATGTTATTTTATTCTTTTTTGATTTTGTTCAATAATATATTTTACTTCTTGCTCAAAAAATTCATAAACTCTAATTTGTATTAATGATTCTTCTTCGTTTTTATCGATCAAACGTTCAAGTCTATGAAAATTGACCTTTTTAGCATATCTTGGATTTTTCTTTAAAAGCATAGCGATATTTTTCAACAGTGAGTCCAAGTTCAACTCGTTTTTTAACACTCTTTCGACGTATTCTTTAGCAGTTTGCACTAAAATTGCTTGTCTGCTTTTATCATCAGGATAAATCTCACTTGCAATATCAGCTAAAATTTGCCAACTTTCTTGCTTGATGTTTTTCTTTGCTACGATCATTGCTGCAAAAGTTTTGGCTCTAAATTCCAAAGATAAATGACTAGGTACAAAAAATTCTCTAAATTTAGATAAAAAGTTTGCAAATATACTCAACATACTTCACCTCAATGTTTTTTAAGATATTTTAAGATATTATTTCAACTGCCTTCTCTTAGACCTGTGCAATGCTATTTTTAAGCACCGCTTCAGGGTGGGAACACAGCAGAGCACTTAGACTTAGTGTGTGCCGCAGCCATCTGGGAGAGGGTTTTTAAAGTTTAAAATACCCTTTTATATCTTCGCAAATTCTAAAGAAATTTACCCCATTAATGTTTGGATTGCTTTTAAAATAGTCAAATATCCCATCAAAGCCACTTTCAAGCTCTTTAGACTTCACTCCATAACTAATCGACAATGCTGCCTCTATAAAAGCTGCCAATTTATCACAATACTTCAAAGCTTTTCCATCAATAGCCTTAAAACGATCCTCATTCACTGCATCTAAACTACCACTATAAACACTTGGTTTGTTGTTGAAAATACGATTTTCAAATTCATTTTTTACAAAGGTGCTTTCTTCATTTTGCCCTTCTCTAATACCAAGTATATAGCTAAATTCTTCTCTAAAAGATAGTGGTATAAAAGGTAAAATTTTTTCATTAATAAGTTTCATTTCATATTCATTGATGATTTCATTTAAACCATCTATGCCATATTTTACAGGAGAGATGATATCTCGAGTTAAACTTTCAGGTAAATCATGAAACAAAGCACAGTAAAAATTACTTTCTATCCTACCATCACAAGCTTTTACTTCTAAAGAGTAAAAATACGACAAAATCGCCACCACAAGCATATGCCCTAAAACCGCAGTTTCAGGAATTCTAGGAGTTTGCGCCCATCTTTTTTGAAAACGCAAACGCCCGCTTAGATCAATGATTTTTGAAATTTTTTGATTCAACGCGATTTTTCTAGCTCCAATTAGTTCATAATAATCTTCTAATTCTTCTTCCACTTTAGTTTTAATCTCATCAATATCATGCAAAAAAGAACTTGTTTGATAAACGATATTAAATTCCCATCTTGTAGCAAAATACGAAGCAGCTTTTAAGATCAGCCTTTCTTTGGCATGATCTTTACCTTGCAAAAAAAGCTCATAACGTTTTAAAAATTCACCATTATCGATATCTTGAATCATTGGTGCGATTTTACTTAACACCCAAGCACTTACTTGCTCATTTTTTGCACGCATTATTTCATGGTATACATCAGGGCGTATGTCTGTTACAACCACCCTGCTTAAAAATTCAAAAATTCCCGCTTCTATGATAAAGCGCATATTGACATCTTTTTCCATTTTAGCAATGAAATATGCGATGATAAACTTATGCGCTTGTTTATCAAGTTCGACTAAATTTGTCATTCTAGGATAATCATTCCATCTTGATATAGAAGCAGCTTTAAAAATATGCTCTATCAATTCTACACTAATCATCTTTTTCCTTTTTTTGCTGTGATTTTACTTTATTTTATAATCTTTAGCAAATTTTATTGTGGTATTATGATTTAATGTATATCATGCAATAACCTTAAACTCATCATCAGTGTAAATATAACACTCACAAGACATGAATAAATTGCATTTTTTGCAACGTGATTTATTTTATCTTAATTAAAATACGATATTTGCTATAAACTTGCTTCAATTTATGATTTAAAAGTCTTTTGCTTCGTTTAACTCAAGATAAATTTCATCATTTTTACTAAGTTCTTTATGGTGATAAATGCTAAAAATATGCTCTTCTAAATTTACGCTTAACTCATAAAAATCCCCATAAAACACGCATTCTAAAACACTAGCTTTTAAAGGAGTTTGTGTTGTTGAAATTTGTATATCATTAGGGCGTAAAATGCCATTTTTACTTTGCAAATATGCTTTGAATTTCTCATCTAAAATTGTATTTGGATCTATAAAAAATGCCTCGCCCAAAAAGCAAGCACTATCTATGCTTTTAGGTTTATAAAAGAGCTCTTTAGCGCTTCCATAGTCTAAAATTTTGCCATCTTTAATCAAAGCGATATTATCTGATAAGTAAAAAGCATCATCTTTATCATGTGTAACAAAAATAGCACTAAGCTTATGCTCTTTTAAGATGTTTTTGATCTCTTTACGCATTTTAACGCTTAAAGTATGATTTAAATTTGAAAAAGGTTCATCAAAAAGTATAATCTTTGGTCTTGCAACAATAGTTCTTGCTAACGCCACCCTTTGGGCTTGTCCACCACTTAGCTCATTTGGGTAGCGTTTTAAAAGTGTACTTAAATTTAAAATTTCCAAAACCTCATCTAGTCTTTGCTTTTGCTCGTTTTTACTCAAAGAACTAATGCCAAAACATATATTTTCTTCTACATTCAAATGCGGAAACAAGGCGTAATCTTGAAACAAAACCCCCACATCACGATCTTGCGGAGCCAAATAAATATTTTTAGAAGCAACTAGCTTATTTGCGATATAAATACTACCATCATTAATTTCAAAAAATCCCGCTATACAGCCAAGCAAAGAGCTTTTACCACAACCACTCTCGCCTAAAATACTGATAATCTCACCCTCTTTTAAACTCAAAGAAATTCCTTTTAAAACCTCTGTTTTTCCAAAAGATTTATAAAGATTATCGATTTTTAAGATTTCCATTATTATCCTTTTTGGTTGTTTTTATTTTGCAAATAATGCATTAAAAATGTAGGGATAATCCCAAATAACACTATAATTAAAGATGGCAAAGAAACATTGTAAATCAACTCATTTTCACTATAAGCAAATACTAGCGATGAAAGCGTTTGAAAACCTGAAGGTGAAAGTATAGTTGAAATAGGTAATTCTTTTAAAATATCCACACAAATGATCACCACAGCTAAGGCCAAATAATGCTTCATCAAAGGAAAGTGAATTTGAGTGAAAATTTTAAGTGGTTTTGACTTTAAAGTTAAATTAGCATAGTCGATATTTTTTGAAATTCGCTCATAACCTGATTGTGTTGCGAAAATTCCAGAAGCCAAAAATCTCACAAAGTATCCAAAAAACAATACCAAAAAGCCTCCGCCTATGGCGTATTCAAACGATAAAAGATCAAATATATAATTTAACACACCCAAAATCACCAAAATACCAACAGCCACCACAGCTCCAGGCAAAGAATATCCCAAAGTTGTCGTCCAAAGAATAAACCTAGATGCTTTTGTATTATTTAAACGTACCACAAAACATAAGTAAAATGCCACTCCTACAATGGCAAAAGAACTTACCAAAGCCACACTAAGACTATAAAGCGCAGGGGTTAAGACATTATTTAAATTTTGCATAAAATCAAATCCAGCCCAGTAAATAAGCCACATCATTGGTACAATAAAAGCCAAAAATACCACTAAAAAGCACCATGAAAACGCTAAAAACGCTCTTATGCCCTTAAGCTCATCTTTTGGAGTAGGTAAAAAAACATTTTGATTAAAACTTTTTTTGCCTCTTTGAATTTTTTCCAAAAGCATTAAAAGCGCGATAAAAACCAACAAGGCTACACTTAAAGCTACAGCGCTAACCTCATCACCACCGCTTCCCCAAGTTCTAAAAATTCCTGCACTAAAAGTATCTACACCAAAATAAGCCACCAAACCATAATCGCTTAAAACTTCCATAGCCACCAAAAGTAAAGCACCCACTATACCCACACGGCAAAATGGTAAAATCACTTTAAAGAAAGTTTTTAAATTTGAAGCTTTCAGCGTTTTGGCACTTAAAATGATGTTTCCAAGTCCATATGCAAAAGTATTTTTAGCAAAAAAATACACATAAGGATAAAGCGCAAAAGATAAAATCACAACCACACCATATGCATTCATGATATCTATACGCCTATCAACACCCAAAAAAGTAGGTATTAAGCCTTGAAATTCAAACAAATCAATCCAGACAAAACCCATTACATAAGAAGGTATAGCCAAAGGTAAAATCAAAAGCCATTCAAAAATTTTCGAACCAAAAAATTTATAAAATGCAATCAAATAAGCGCTGATTAAACCAATAACCAAGCAAAGAACCAAAGTGCCAAATAAAATCCAAGCACTGCCAAAAATATAACGAGGTAGGACATTTTTACTTAAATGTTTTAGAGTGTGAACATCTATAAAAGGTAAATGCAAGATAATAGCAAGTATAGGCAGTATGATCAAAATACAGAAAAAAAAGGTGGCAAAAGACCACCTTAGACTTAAGAATTTCAAGTTTTATTTTTCCTTAATTATTTCCATTTAACTTCATCAAAAATCATTAACGCTTCTTTAGCATTACCCCAGTAAGCTTCAAAATTTGGTTTTTCAACTTTAAACTCACCCCATGATTGTAAAATTTTAGCAGGTTTTACTTCTTTATTTACTGGGTACTCATAGTTTTGATTGGTTAAAATTTCTTGCGCTTCTTTTGAAAGCATAAACTCGATAAATTTAACCGCTGCTTCTTTATTTTTAGAAGTTTTTAAAACACCTATACCACTCACATTGATGTGTGTTCCTCTACCATCTTGGTTTGGAAAAATCACTTTTACTGAATTTGCTGCTTCGATGTCTTTAGGATTTTTTGAGTTTGCTAAATGACCTAAATAATAACTATTTGAAATAGCCACATCACCTTCTTTTGCGTAAATCGCACGAATTTGATCACGGTCTCCACCTTTTGGAGTACGTGCAAGATTATTTGCTATACCTTGAGCCCATTCTTTTGCTTTTTCTTTACCTAAAGTGTCGATCATCGCACTTAATAAAGAGATGTTATAAACATTGTTTGAACTTCTTACTAAAACTTTACCTTTAAATTTAGGATCTGCTAAATCTTCATAAGTTTTGATTTCTCCATCTTTGATTCTATCTTTAGAAGCGATGATAATTCTTGCTCTTGTTGTAAAAGCATACCACTCGTTGTTTTTACCTCTTAATTCTTTTGGAGAAAGTTTTTCTAATTCAGGAGAACTCACTGAAACAAAAAGATTATTAGTGCGAACTTGTTCTAAGTTTCCTGCATCTGCAGTCATAAATAAATCTGCTTTTGAATTTTTACCTTCAACCTCTAATCTTTTAGCAAGCTCATTTGCTTTAGCTTGTACCACATTGATACTAATACCTGTTTTTTCTTGAAATAGTTTAAAAATTCCTTTATCTGAATCATAATGACGATGTGAGTAAATCGTTAACTCTTGAGCACTTAAACTCATCGCGGTTAATAAAGACAGTAAAACTACTTTTGCTTTCATTTTTAAGTTTCCCTTATTTTAAATTGAAATTGATAAGGATTATTATATTCTTTTAAGCTTTAATATTTTCTTAAAATTGATAAGTATTATTAAATAATAAATATATATTTTATTTTTATTAATTTTATTACACAAAATGGTATTTTTTATATATAATTAGTAAATATATTTATAATATAGCTACCAAAAAAGGAGTTCCCATGCAGCAAAACCGTAGAAACTTTCTTAAATGGAGTTCATTATTTGGCGGTTTAACTTTAAGTCCGATTGGCTTGAGTGCAAATTTACTACAAACCCCACCACTCATAAACAAATGGGCAGGATGTAATGTAAATTGCGGTACAAAATGCCCTATAAAAGTCCATACTCAAGATGGTATCATACAATATGTAAGCACCGATAATGAAGGTGATGATAGCTTTGAAACAAGACAAGCAAGAGCATGTGTTAGAGGTAGAAGCTCAAGGTATAAAGTATATAATGCAAACCGCATTACAAGACCCTTAAAAAGAGTGGGTAAACGAGGTGAGGGTAAATTTATACCTATCTCTTGGGAACAAGCACTAGATGAGATTGCTTCTAAAATGAAAGAAGTAAAAGAAAAATACGGCAATGAAAGTTTTTACATAAACTACGCAACAGGAACAACCGGAACGATTATTAATCGCTGTACAAAAGGTCCTTGGGCAAGACTTTTAAGTCTTTATGGCGGATATTTAAACTATCACAACTCCTACTCTACTGCACAAATTTCTAATGCAATGAATTTTTTCTATGGAGGTTCTCCTGCAAGCGATATAGCCACTTTAAGATCTGCAAAACTTGCTGTATTTTTTGGGGCAAATCATGTTGAAACAAGAATGGGAGGTGGTGGTATAGGATATGCCTACCAAAAAGCACTAGAAGAAAGCGAGTGTAAAATCATTCATATAGATCCTAGATACAATGACTCAATGATAGGCCATTGTGATGAGTGGATTCCTATTGCACCGGGCACTGATGCTGCCTTGATAGCAGCTCTTGCTTATGTCATGATAAAAGAAAATTTAATTGATAGAAAATTTTTAGACACTTATACCATAGGTTTTAGCGAAGCAACACTACCAAAAGATGCTCCAAAAAATTCAAGCTATGAAAGTTATGTTTTAGGCTTAAGTGATGGAGTTGAAAAAACACCACAATGGGCAAGTAACATCACAAAAATTCCTGCTCGTCGTATTTTACAACTTGCAAGAGAAATCGCAACTGCAAAACCTTGCTTTATAGAACAAGGCTGGGGAGTACAAAGACATTCTAACGGAGAACAAGGTGCTAGAGCTATTGCAACCCTAGCATGCATGATTGGGAGCATAGGTATAGAAGGTGGCAATACAGGATGTCGAAGTGGCTCTAGTAAAACATATGATATCAAAGGAATGCCTTGTGACAATCCGATTAAAGACTCTATACCTTGCTTTTTGTATACTGATGCGATTTATCGCGGAAAAGAAATGACTGATCTTAGCGATGGAGTGCGTGGAACCAAACAACTAAAACAAAACATCAAATTTATATTCAATACTGCTGGAAATTGTTTAACAAACCAACATAGCACTATCAAAGAAGTTGATAAAATTCTAAGTGATGAGAGTTTATGTGAATGTATAGTAGATGTAAATGTAACTAGAACACCTTCTAATAACTACGCAGACTATATTTTACCTGATGCAACCACTTTGGAACAAGAAGACTTCATAAGACCTAGCGCAGGATATTATAGTGATAGACCTTATATTGTTTACTGTCAAAAAGCTATTGAGCCTGTAGGTCAGGCAAAACCTATCTATGAAATGTGTCTTGAACTTGCTAAAAGACTTGGCATAGAAAAAGAGTTTAGCGAAGGTAGAACACAAAAAGAATGGTTAAAATACCTTTATGAAGAAAGCAGAAAAACCAACCCTATTTTACCAAGCTTTGAAGAAATGTCTTCTAAAGGGCTTGTAAAATTTGATCCTGTTAAACCAGCAGTCGCACTTGAAAACTTCATAAAAGATCCTGTCAAAAACCCTCTAAAAACCCCAAGTGGTAAAATTGAAATTTATAGTATAGAATTAGCAAAAATGCAAAAAACATGGATCCTAAAAGAAGGTCAGCAAATCGTTCCTATTGCGGTATTTGAAAGCCAAAGAGAAGGTCCTTTGGATCCACTTAAAGAAAAATACCCTATACAATTTTTTGGATACCACTATAAAGGAAGAACACATTCAAGTTTTTGGGAAATTCCACAAATTAGAGAAGTCAACCCTCAAGAAATTTGGGTAAACACCATAGATGCACAGCAAAGAAAAATTAAAACCGGTGACACCATACGGGTCAAAAACGACCTAGGGGTTATTCAAGGCGTTGCAAAAGTTACCCCTAAAATCATACCAGGTTGTGCCGTAACTCCACAAGGAGCATGGGTAAAATATGAAAATGGTATCGATGTGGGAACTTGTGTCAATTCTTTAGCAAGCTTACTACCAACTGCTATTTCCAAAGGAAATGGTCAGCATTCTATTTTAGTTGAAATCGAAAAAGCATAAGGGGACAAAATGAAACTAGAAGAAAATTCACAATTTGGTTTTATGCTAGATCAAAGCAAATGCGTGGGTTGTAGAACCTGCTCTTTATCATGTAAAGACTACAAAAATATGCCTATTGGGGTTAATTTTCGCCGTGTATTTGAAACAGAAGGTGGAGAGTGGACCTGTATGCAAGATGGTAGCGTTGAGCAAAATGTATTTGCTTACTATACTTCAATATCTTGTAACCACTGCTCTAATCCTTCTTGCCTTAAAGCGTGTCCAACCGGTGCAACCATGAAGGTAAAATGGGGTATAGTTGTAGTAGAAGATAGTATGTGCATAGGTTGTAAAGCATGTGCTATGGCTTGTCCTTATGGTGCTCCACAATTTAATCACGAAAGTGGTCATATGAGTAAATGCGATGGATGCTATGATAGGCTAAAAGAAGGTAAAAACCCTATCTGTGTTGACTCATGTCCTTTTAGAGCACTAAAAGCAGGAGATATCACAAAACTTAGAGAAGCATATGGAAATTTATCCTCCATAACACCTTTACCCGACGCATCAATAACCCATCCTAATTTATGTATAGTACCTGAAAAAAACACTCTAGCTTCAGGCAATAAAAGTGCGATTTTTCATCTACCACAAAACCACCAAGGAGTAAAAAATGACATCATTTAGTCACATTTTAAGCGAAATACCATTGGTGCTTTTTACCATTTTATCTCAAGCTGTTATAGGACTTAGTTTCATATATGCTCCAGCTTTCATCAACGGATACAAAAACCACACCCATTTGAAATCATTTGGCTTGGTTTTAGGCGTAGCTATGCTTGTTGCTTTTATCCCTTCTTTGTTTCATTTAAATGATATTACACACATTTTCAATGTATTAAATAGAATGGGGGTGTTTTATGCTAACAATGCTTGGCATATAGGGTGGATGAATAATGAAATTTTATTCGTTTCTCTTGTATGTGCTTTAGGATTTTTGCTTTATTTAAAAACAAAAAACTGGGTGTTTTACCTTGCATTAGTATGTGGAGTTTTAGGCATTTTCTTTATGAGTGGGGCTTATGGTGCGATGCAAGAAAGCGTTCCTACTTGGGATTTTAAGATAACCTTGCTTTATTTTTTTGCTAGTGCTGTATTTTTGGGAGCTATTGTGTATTATTGTTTTTTTGAAAATAGCGAACATGAAAGAAAAATGTCATTCTTTGCAGGTTTAATAGGCATAGGCTTATTAAGCACCGCGATAGTTTTGCAAACTTTACACGTAGGTCAGACTTGGATCATGGGGCTTGTAAATCCTTTCGATCTTTTAGGTGGTACTTATGTGTGGTTTATATCACTTTCTTTTGTCTTTTTAGGGCTTGGAATTAGCACATGGTATTTACACAACTACTTGCATGATAAATTCGAAAACAAATTTTTTGCGTATTTTGCCTTGTTTTGCTCTTTTTTAGGAGTATTTACCACTAGAATGCTATTTTATGGACTTATCAGCACACAAATCATGCTAGGACATTTTTAATGAAACAATTAGCTATAGATGTTTTTATAAGCTTTATACAAAATCCACCCAACCAAAGTTTACTAAACCAAATCAAAGAAAACAAACTTTGGCAAGATTGGTTTTTAAAAAACGAAAATCCTTTGCAGATATAAGCCTTGAAACTTCTATCTAGCAATGAAGATGAAGCACTTATAGGAAGTGATTTTGTGAGTTTATTTATAAGCGATATTGAGTATACTAAAGCACCTCCTTTTGCTTCTTTTTATCTTGACAAAGATAAGGAAATTTACTCTTCAAATTCTAATAAAATCAAAGATATTTTTTTAAATCACCGTTTTTGTGATTTTTTAGAAAATGAACCTTCAGATAGTCTTGTTAATGAGCTTTTATTTATTAAAGAACTCATCAACACAAAAAACAACAAAGTCCTAAAAGATTTTTTAGAGAAAGAATTTTTTACTTGGTTTTATCTTTGGAGCAAAGATCTACTAAATGGCTCTAAAAGCAATTTTTACAAAGGCTTGTCAATGCTCATGGAAGATTTCTTTCAAGAACTAGAAAAAAATTTATAGCAATTTAACACAAATCAATTTTTTCTTTTTAACTAGGAGTTAGAATATCCTTTTTAGTTTTATAAAAAGGATATTAAATGACAAAAGAACAAATTCAAATCATCAAAGATTGTGTGCCTGTTTTACAAAAAAATGGCGAAATTTTAACTAAAGAATTTTATAAAATCATGTTTGAAGAATACCCTGAAGTCAAACCCATGTTTAACATGCAAAAACAAGCTTCAGGCGAACAACCAAAAGCCTTGGCTATGGCTATTTTAATGGCAGCTAAGAATGTAGAAAATTTAGAAAACATGCGATCTTTTGTAGACAAAGTTGCCATTACTCATACTAATTTAAATGTCAAAGAAGAACACTACCCTATCGTTGGTGCTTGTCTTTTAAAAGCTATCAAAGTGGTATTAAACGCAGATGAAGCTACACTAAAAGCTTGGGAAGAAGCTTATAAAGCGATCGCGCAATTTTACATCGATATCGAAAAAGAAATCTATGCAAAAAACAACTAAGCTTTGATCATTCAAAGCTTAGCGTAAAAAAGCTATCCCTGCTTTTGCTATTTTCACATCTTCTTCTAAGTGTGCTCCACCCACACCTATACCCCCAACCACTACACCATCAATCAAAATAGGAACCCCACCAGGCATAATGGAAAATTGCTCATCTAAGTAACGAATATCTTCAGGGATCTTACCCTCTTTTACCCCTTTAAAAATCACTGCAGTTTCTCTTTTTTGCGAAGTAGCAGTATAAGCCTTTTTATAGCTAGCATTAAGCGTGTGCACTCCTGCTTTGTCATCTCTTAAAACCGCTAAAATTTGACCCGATTTATCCACTATAGTAATGCTTACATGAAAGTCATTTTTTCTTGCTTCTTTTTTGGCTAAATCCAAAATCCCTTCAACCATTTGCGTAGTTAAAACAGGCTCTTTAACAAGCTCATAAGATTTTGCCACCAAACTCACTCCCAAAAATACACATAAAATGAATATTTTTCTCATCTTTTTCCTTTAAAATTTCTCCACCGCATTTTTTGCTAATTCTTTAATATCGCCTTTGAGTTCTTGAATTTGACCATTTTGTGCTAGCAAAATCCGATCAGCCATATCAAAATACACATCATCATGGGTAATCGCAAAAATCGTCTTTCCTTGCTCTTTTAGCAAAGGCAAAAGCTTGGTATAAAAAAACTTTCTAAACATAGGATCTTGATCAGCCGCCCACTCATCTAAGATCAAAATATCTCTTTTTTCAAGCAAAGCATTAAGCATGGCTAATCGCTTTTTTTGTCCTGCTGAAAGCTTTATCGTGCTAAAGGCATTCCCTACAAGCTCTACTTTTTCATTTAACTCTAAAACTTCAAGCCAATACACTAAATCATCTTTACTAAATTTCTCATCTTCTAAAACATATTCAAACAAATGAAAATCACTAAAAATCGCACTAATCAAACCTCTATACTCATAGATATTTTCAGAAGTAATTCTCTCATCATCTAAAAAAATATCTCCTTTAAAATCCGTAAAAAGTCCCGCTAAAATCATAGAAAAAGTTGACTTACCACTGCCGTTTTTACCGATTAAAAACACACATTCGCCTTTTTTGAGTTCAAAATCAACCGGTTTGAGTGCAAATTTTTCATTATACGCAAATGATACATTTTTAAAAGAAAGTTTTTGCCATGCTCGTTGTTTTTGGCATATATGAAATTCAGGAGTGTAGTTTTTTAAATTAAGATTAGAGATTTTATCTAAAGCAATCTTTGCCATTAAAAGCGTTGGAAAACTTCCTATCATACCTGCTAATGGTGCTCTTAAAAAAAGCACACTTAAAGCGATCGTTGTTGCATTTTGCAAGCTAGTCAACTCATACGCTAAAACGAGGTAAAACTCCACCCCAACCAAAGCCAACATGGCGCTATTGCTCCAGTTGTTAGATAAAATATGCAAAACATTGCCCATGGTGGAACTTTTTTTCTTTTTTAGTGCATTTTTTTCAAATTCATTTTCATAATAATACTTCGCTCTTAAAGGATTTAGCGTAAGTTCTTTGTGGCCTTGTAGGATATTTTGGTAATTTTTTTGCAAAACATCATCATTTTCCCTTGCATTTTTAAAGTAAAAATACACCTTACTCATTAAAAAGTTATCTACAAGCAAAACACACACGATCCACACCAAGCACAGTAAAAAAATTTCCAAAGAAAGATACGCGATGTATGCACCAGTACAAATGATCAAAACACTTGATTGTATAAATTCAGGAAGTCTTAAAAGCCCAAAAGAAATACTACGCACATCGTTATTTAATGAAGCTAAAATTCTAGCTTTAGTAGTGTTTAAGATACTCAAAACACTTGTATTTAAAATTTGCTTGACCACTCTTCGTTGCATTTTAAAAATGAAATTTTGACCAAAAGCACTTAAAGCGATCTCCACAAAAGAAGAACTAAGAAAAAACACAAGCAATAAAAGCACAAAATACACGATGATACTAGAATTTTCAAGGCTTGATTTGAGTAGAAATTCATTAATAAACACCAAAGTTAGCACACCAAGCATGCTTGTAAAAATACTAAAAAGCAAAAAAAGAATGATTTTGATTTTATTTTCTTTAAATAACACCCATATAAATTGCATATTAAAAACCTAAGTAAGAATAAACGATCATTATATCTTTAAATTTTCAATATCAACTTAAACCACCCAACTCCCCAGAGTTTGCTAATAAGCATTAAGCTTTTTAGCTTAATGTTATTAGAGAGTTTGCCTAATAAGGAGTTTGGTATTTATATACCATTACACACTTGTATTCTTGATTAACGTGCTTTTGTTTGTTGTTGTTTGTTTGTTGTCTATAATTATTTCAAGCAAACTCTGGGCAATTGAGTTTAGTTTCACACTAACTATCATAGTTAGTGTGAAAAAACTTACCACCATAAACCTAGTTTTAAAAACATCGTATGTGAACTAGTATCATCAAAGGTAAATGCACCTGCATAATTGAGTGATAAGTCAGCATTATGTGCTATAGCATAAGAAAGACCTAATTGTCCAAACCCATAATACTTTGAAGTTTCTACTTTTGCACTAAGATGATTAGTGCCTAGTTTTAAATTTCCTTTTGCATCATTGTATAAGTTTACAATAGCTCCCATAGTAAGATTGGTTCTTAATTTATCACTCCATGGTTTATACCATTTTAAAGCAGCACTTGCATCAATAAAATTAAACTGTTCTGCTAGGTAGTGTTCTTTTGTTCCACCTAAGTGATAAAGAGAAAAGTTTTTATTACTCATACCATAATAACTAAGACCAAGCTCAGGAGAAATTCTTGCAATATCTAAAGTATTATAATAATTTGCACCTAGTTTAATTTCTGCTCCATAACCATATACCTTAGTATCACTTTCTACACTAACAGGTAAGCTTTGATAGCTTTTTTCTATATCACTTTGAGTATAATCTAAGATTGTTCTAGCACTAAGATAGTATTGATTAATCCCATCTCTTGCTAATACTCCATAATAAGTTAAACCACCATAGTATGTTTTATCATCAAATCTTAGTCTTTGTCTAGCTTGTTCTTTTTTACTATCTTCATATCCTAGATAAAAACCTATCACACCATAGTCTTTAGGTAGTTCTCTTTGAGAACCTCCTATTAAACCACTAGTATTAACCTTTAAATGACCTGTTGTTTTTCCTATCTTGATATTAGAGTGATTATAATAAGGCAATAAGAAAGTATGGTTTTTTGCATGTGGGTTTTTATTAGGAATGAAGATGTCTTCTAATTCTGCTAATAAGTCTGCATCATTACCATAAGCTTCACCTTGTTTAGATAATTGCATATTTAATGCTTGAGAGAATTCTGTTTGGAAGTTTTGAGAGGTGATGTCTCTTAACATATTAGAGATATTAATCGCTCTTAATCTTGAAGCATATACCATAGACTTTGCTAAGGTTTTACCACTAAGTTCTTTAGTATCTACTACGGCTGCATATTGACCCTTACCTACATTCACAAAGTTATAAATTCCACTAATGCTATGGATATTGCTTGCATCTACACCTGCACCATTGTTAGTTTCATTTCCTTGGCTATTTCCATTTTTATCTGCAAAGAAAGTATTACTATCATAGATTTGATTTAATACTAAATCTTTAGTATTAACATAAATATTATCTGCATAAATACCACCTAGATTATCTCCACCTATGATGATAGAATTTTCTAATCTTTGGTTGTTATCTTTAGTATATTCTAAAGCATTAAAATACCAACCATCTATGCTAATTTTACCCTTATCATTGTTTTCTAATTGGTGGCCATTGTTATTTTTACCAATAAAGCCATTATTATGTTCACTTGCTTTGTTAAAGCTTGGAGTAAAATTAGAACTAAGTGTAATAGTACCTGTATTTGTAATACCATTGTGTATGCTACCATGATTGATGATATTCATAGAGCCTTCATTGTTAATGCCTCCATTAATGACAGCATTAGCTTGATTATATAAAAAGTCTATTGTGCCATTATTATAAATAGCATAAGCATGATCCATATTAGCTGTATCATCTAGTGTTGCTAAAGGCATTTTAACATGGCTAATGGTTCCTGAGTTGATGATAGTTCCAATATGAGCTTTATCTTTATTGTCTTTAGTTTTTATATTTGCTAAATTGCTAATACCTGCTATATGACCTTTATTATCAATAGCTCCTATAGCACCTGTGTTTTCTAAGCCTTGTTCTAAGGTAGCACCTTGTTTGTTTTCAAAGGTTTGCATAAAGTCTTTGTTTTCAAATTTGTTTTTAATACTACCTTCATTATTAAAAGCACCTATCTTGCTTGTATCATCTCTAGTGATTGTCATATCACCATTGTTAGTGATAGAACCTACAAAAGAGCCTCCTTTTAAGTCTAAGTCAGCTTTAGCACCCTCATGGTTAATGATAGAACCTACTTGACTTTCATTTGCTAGTGTAATACCATCACCACTAATAGTGCCTTTATTTTCTATAGAAGATATAAAGCTTTGATTTAGGTGGATACCTTTTTCAATGGTGCCTTCGTTGTTTATAGAACCTATTTGGCTTTTATTTGCTAGTGTGATACCTTTTTCAATGGTGCCTTTATTTAAAATAGTATCTATTTGAGAATTACCTTTTAAGTCTATAGAACCTTGGATGGTTTTTTCATTGTTAATGGAAGTGATATAAGACTTACCATTAAGAGTGATATTACCTGTGATAGATCCTCTGTTTAAAACAGAACCAATGATTTTAGATTCATTGTTAAGATTGATATTGCCCTTAATAGCACCATCATTTTGTAAGGCTGTACCATTTGGGTTAAGTGTCAAATCGCCATTTTTAGCCATAGTAGCTGAGGCAATTACTGCGCCCTTGTCTAGATCAATAGCGTTGGTGTTAGGGGATTTATCGTTTGAGCCGATGGTACTTGTGTGATCGATCATAATACCTGCGGTACCTCCTGCAATGATGGCGTCTTTGCCTTCTGCTTTAATATGGTTTATACCTCCACTTTGTGTATAAATTCCTCTATTATGCCCAAATATAAGTCCTTGGTTATCGATGGTTTGAATACTACTGTTAGTATAAAGATAAACACCATAGTTTCCTATAATACTACCTTTGTTTTTAATTGTTTTAATGGAAGAATTGCTTTGAGCTAAAATACCATATGATGTTCCATGTATGGTGCCACTATTATTAAGTAAATCAATACTACTACCGCCATAAACAGCTACACTATACTTTCCATATATTTTTCCTTGATTATTTAAAGTATCAATATGAGAATTCCTATATGCAAAAATAGTATAATTACCAAGCCCATTAATAGTTCCACTGTTATTAATTGTTCCCACACTCGAACCACTTTCCATTTGTATACCTGTTTGTTTTCCTGTGATCATGCCGGTGTTATTGATGTTATCAACAGTGGCTCCTACATTAATATACATTCCATAGTGGCTTCCACCTTGTATGGTGCCACTATTGGTTATAGTGTCAATTTTTCCTGCATCGGTTTTTATACCACTAGTATTACCATTGATATTCCCTTGATTTTCAATAGTTACATTATTTGTCTTATTACCAACAAAAACACCATTACCACCATTGATAACACCACTACTTTCTACCGTTAAAGTACCACCATTGGATCCACTAATAGTGATTTGTTGATTTTGTTCATTACTTATCGTACAGTTTGTACCACTGCAATTACCACCACTGATATTTTTTTGGTTTTTGCTAGTTATTTGGATAGTGCCACTTGAATGGTTATGATCACTTATGATGTTTGCATTAGCATAGCTAGCTAAAAATGAAATAGTTGCTAAAGAAAGAAAGGTTTTTTTCGTAAAAAATGAGAGTTGGTTTGATGAATTTAAAGAATGTTTGATTTGGGAATTATCGATTTCCCCCCCCCCGTGAAACAAGTCATGTTTACTCCTAATATAAATGAAATGTAACAAAAGGCGTAATTATAATTTGCTGATGTTTAAAATAAGTTTAATAATAAAAAATTTATAAACTAAAACTAATCACTTAAAAAATAAACCTTGCTCGCAAGGTCTTCAAAAGCCTTAGAATGTAGTAAATTTTGACACATTTTTGACTTTGATGTGCTTGTGATCTTGCTTTGACTAAATGCGATCAAAGCGTCGTTAAGTTGGGTTTTTATGCTTTCATTTTGAGGATCTTTTAAAGACTGACTTTTTAGCTCTGCTATGTTTTGTGCTTTGTTTTTTTGAGTATCATTAGATACCAAAGCCAAAAGCAAAATGCTTTCTTTGTCCACAAAAAGCACTTTAAAACACTGCTTTTCATTACCCACGCTAAAATCAAGCTCTTTAGAAGCATTGTGTAAGTTTGATAGATCATCGTTTTGAATGTTATTTACATGGCTCATTAATGCCATGCTAGAGAGATTTTCATTTTTTAAAACATACGTGCTTACATCACTGATGAGAGTTTTTAGGTTGCCTAGGGCTTGAGTAGCACCTGCTTCATCTTTGCTCGTGCTAAACTTAGGTAACGCAATAGCAGCCAACACTCCTAGTATGATCACAACAAACACAAGTTCTATAACAGTAAAAGCCTTTTTCATAACTTGCCTTGTAAATGCTTCACTTTAGGGCTTATCAGATCAGCTTGAATGTCTACAAAGTCTTTGCGTTCATAAGCCTCACAAGCTGCTCTTGCTATCATCAAGGCATTGTCAGAGCAAAATTCAAGTGGAGCGAGTAAAAGCTCGCATTGGTGGTTTTGGCATAAATGTTCTATTTGACTTCGTAAGCTTAGGTTAGCACTTGCACCACCTACTATACCAAAGCGTTTGAAAGAGTATTTTTTGAAAATTTTTTCTAGCTTATTCATGATGTGTGCTATGGCTGCTTTTTGAAAAGCAAAAGCGATTTTACTTTGGCGTTGTGGGGTGAGTTCTTCTTTTAAAATTTCTAAGCGCACTTGGTTTTTAAGCCCTGAAAAACTATAAGCTAAGTCTTTAGAATGTAGCAGTGGTATGCTAAATTCTATGTCGCTTTCTTGACACTGCTTAGCCAAATTTTCGATGATAGCTCCACCTGGATAACCCAAACCCATCATCTTAGCTACTTTATCAAAGCTTTCGCCAAAACTATCATCATTGGTTCTAGCTAGTTCTGTGATCTCTCCTTGCTCATCGATAAAAAGCACCATAGTATGACCACCACTAACTAGCAAAACCCCCATATTAAAATTTGCTTTTTTGTCTAAAAACATAGAGTAAATATGGCCTTTTAGATGATTGATCGCAATAAGAGGCAAATTCAAACTAATGGCAAGCATTTTAGCCATAGCTACCCCACCAACCAAACTCACACTAAGACCTGGTTCATTTGTCACTGCTATGGCACAAAGCCTGTCAAAATAAGGTTGGCATTTTTGAAGAATTTTAGGCAAAGCTTCACTATGTAGTCTCGCAGCAAGCTCAGGCACCACTCCACCATAAGGACTGTGCTCATTTTCTTGAGAAATTTTGGTGTGAAAAACACATTCTAAGCTTTCTTTGTTGATGATAGCGATAGAACTATCATCGCATGAGCTTTCTATGGCAAGGATTAAATTTTTCATTGAAATTCCACCAAGATCATACCGATAAATTTGTCTTTTTGTTTTGCTTTTTCTATGGCATTTACAGGTATTTTTGCGTCTTTGATTTCTTTTGAAGCATGAGTTCTAGCTAGAATTTGATCTTCTAAATTGGCATTTTTTAACTCATAAAACTCTACTCTATAGATCTTGCGTTTTTTGTCTAAAGAATAGCGGCTTTGCATTTGATTTTTACTGATCTTTATACCGCTTTCATCCATACCCTTGTCAAAACCTATAACATTAACCCTCACACCTACGATAGGCGGGACTTCAAAACTCTCTTTTACTGTGATTTTTTGTGCGAAATTAGTTTGTATATTTTTGCCATCTACGATTAATTCAACAGTATCTAGGGCATTTGAAAATTCAAAATACTCGGGGTAAATTCTCGTTTGTAAGCGGTTGCCATAATTTACTGAAAAGAAATTCGTGCGGGGTATCACGGCTGTGATCTCGTTGCTTGCTTCGTAGTTTAGACTTTGATTGACAGGAAAAGGCACATAAGAGATGGTGTTTGCGGGCTGATCAAGATAAAGCAAAATTTTATCATTAAACAGTCTTACCTCTAAAGGCTTTTCAATAGCTCTATAAACTCCATTTGGCGTAAGATCAAAGGTTCTGCTAAATTCTATGTTTGCTTTTTTTAGATAATACTCCACCGCCAAAAGATGATAATACACTCTTAAGTGGGTTGGTAGGTTTTTGCTTGCTTCGTTTGCAAAAGCTGCTTTATGATTTGACACTACAAAATAAGTCAAAGCTTTTAGCATTTCTTTGTCGTTGCTTTCTTGGGTTTTGGTGTTTTTTAAATGATACTGGTGCTCTTCTTTTACCAAAGCCTTGTTGATGTTTTCTACTGCTTCTTTAGCTATGCTTTCTAAGTCTGCGTATTTTGTAGAATTAACTTCGCTTTGATCGATAATGCTAGTATTGCCCCAGCGATTTGGGTTTTTGTCTTTGCTTTCATAGTGTGGTCTATAAAATCCACTTCCATCGTGTAGATTAACAACCATATTTACTTCAGGATCTAAAATAAGCTTTTTAATACGCTCGATAGTATGAAAATCCGGATCGCTTTCATCTATATGGGCAAATTTTCTATTGAGATCTCCAAAATTTCCTCTATTTCTAGCGATGATACTTTCAAAAGCTAAATTTGGTGCAACGATGATTTTACCCTTAGTGATGTTATAATCACTCAAAAGCAAACTAGCAGCATGAAAACCACCTGGCTCATCTCCTTGTATACCACCAAGGATTAAAACTGTATTGTTATCATCTAAACTTTTGCCGTTTTCTTTGACACTAAATTCTAAAGCAAAAACCACATTTATAAAAACCAAAACACCTAAAAAAAGTCTCACTGCATTTCCTTTTCTAAAAAAAGCCTTACTTGTTTGTCGCATTCGAAAACATCTTCAATCTGACTAATCTTTGGCACACCAAAATGCTCCAATGCTTTAAAAATTCCTTTAGCGATATCTAAAAACTGTGCTTTTTGGGCTAAAAATCGATAAACCATATACTCATTTGCACTGTTGATAATCACACCCAAATCAGGCTCTTTTAGTAAATCATCTTTCAGTGAAAATATAGGATATTTTTTTAAACTAATTTTTTCAAATTTTAAACTCGGCATAGTCAAAAGATCCAAGCTTTCGATAAAGCATTGATCTTGTCTGTCTAAAATAGCTTGAGCAATAGACAAACGCATATTTGCATGGGAGAAATACGCACTTATGCCACCATCTTTAAATTCACACAAAGCATGCACTAGAGATTTTCTTTCTATCAAAGCGTCTATATTTTTAACCCCATAAAGATGATAAGCTTCGATGATTTCAAATAGTTTGTTGCACATGCTAGCACTATCTATGGTGATCTTAGCACCCATGGACCAGTTAGGGTGCTTGAGTGCTTCTTTTACGCTGACATTTTTTAAGTCTTTAACTTTATGCTTATAAAAAGCACCCCCGCTTGCGGTGATGAAAAGTTTTTTGATGTCTTTTCTTTTTTCTATCAAGCATTTTAATGCCGCATGCTCACTGTCTATGGCTTTGATCTTAGAAGTGTCGAAAAATTTTCCCGCTACGACTAGACTTTCTTTGTTAGCTAAGGCTAGAGTTTTCCCAAGTTTTTGCGCCATAAGACTTGAGTTTAGCCCTGCAAAACCTACTATGGCATTAACCACCAAAGAGCTTTTGCACTCTGCTATCATATCCTTTAAGCCCTCTTGAGTGCAAAAAACTTTATCATGATCAACCAAAGCTTTGTCTTTTTCATCTTGTATACACACAAATTTGGGCTTAAAAATGGCGATTTGTTCGTTTAAAAGCTTGATGTTTTTACCGCATGATAAAGCTTCTATAGGTATATTTTTTTCTTTTGCGATAAAAAGAGTGTTAACCCCTATACTTCCGGTGCTTCCTAAAACGATCATACTAAGGTTGCCATTGCAAATGCTGCGATGATTATCGCATCAATTCTATCTAAAACTCCGCCATGACCAGGGATCAAACTACCACTATCTTTTATATCTGCTTGTCTTTTAAAATAACTCTCAAGCAAGTCCCCAATCACTGCAAAAACTGCAACAATCAAAGAAATATAAATGCTCTTAATCACACTAAATTCAAAAGTTCCTACTATAGTGCCAGCAATCCCTGCGCAAACTAAACCACCTATAACCCCTTCTAAGGTTTTGTTTGGACTAGTTGGAGAGAAAGGTCTTTCCCCTATAAGCTTACCTATAAAATATGCTCCACTATCACAAGCAACCACAATCACTATAAGCCAAAACAATACAAACATACCCTCATAAGTAAGCACTTGATATAACATTAAAATAGGTAATGTTGGATAAATATACGGCATTAACTCGTTAAGATTTTCACTTTTTTTATAGACTAAATAACCCAAAATCAAGATCAATGCTATCACACCTATAAAAAATGGCTTGTCTAAAAATGCTCCTATAATGAAAATACACAAGGCAACAAAAACGCTTGCGTATTTGCTTTTAAACATTGCTTTAGCTTCGTTAAATGCCAAAAATAGCAAAATGCCAAAAATAGCAAAATTGATAAAAAAATTATCGACCAAGGCTATAATAACTATGGCAGCTATCATAACAGCTGCACTTAAAATTCTTGTCTTTGAAAACATCATCTTCCTTTTTATATACTTAGATCAAGCAAATGGCTGCTTTTTTGAGAATTCTCCTCTTGTTCTTCTTCCTCTTGCTCTTCTTCTTTTTGTCTTTGCTTGGAGTGTTTTTTCTCTTCTTCTTGTCTTTCTTTGATCTCATCACTCACTTCATGGCTTTCGCCTACTTTTTCAAGCTTTTCTATGGTTTTTTCTTTGGCTTGAAACTCGCTCATGTTTACCACATTTGCAAAAGAATCCTTGGCTAATTCGTTACTAGCTTGCACTGAATGTACCGGTGCATTTTGGTTGGCAAAATGAATGCCACCTATGGGACTTATAGGCATATTTACTCCTTTAAAATGCTTATAGTCTTATAATTTGTATAATTTACAAAAGCCTTTTCTCTCATTTTAACAAAATTCTTGCTTGTATAATCGACCAAATAAACCCCAGGGCTTAATTTAGAAAATTCCACGCAAAGCTTTGCGGCAAATTCTAGCACTAATTGACTTATTTTTAATTTATTTGAAGTGATGATCACATGCGCACTAGGATAATCTTTCACGTGAAACCAAACATCATCTTTTTTTGCCATTTTAAGCAAGTATTCATTGGCTTTTTCATTGCGACCTACACTGATTTTAAACTCATCAAAATAAAAACTACTCACTCCTGCGTTAAGTTCTTCTTTTTTAGTTTTTTTAGTTTTTTTAGGCATTAGCACTTCTAACTCACGCAATGATGTGCTTTTAACAATCAAATCTTTAAGATTGATCAAAAAATCAAGCTTTTCGCTTAGAATTTCTCTTTCTATGTTGATATTTTTAGCTTTTTGTTTTAATTTTTTAGCAATTTTATAAAATTCATTAGCACTGTTTTTAGGTGTATCTTCGAGTTTGAAAACCAATTCTTCTGCGTTAAAACCATACAAAGTAAAGTCTCTTTGGTAGTCTTTTAAAGAATTTAAATTCGCAAACAAAACATCTGCTTTTTGACTTAAATTTTGTGCTTTTTCAAGCAAAGTATCTTCTTGTTCTAAATTTTCTATACTTTCTTTAAGATTTAGAATTTTTTTATCAATATTAAGAAGTTTGTTTTCTTTGATGTCTTTTAAGCGATTTTGTTGTAGTTGCTTAGCAAGTTCTTGAAAATAACTAGCAAAATCATTGATTTTGATCATTTCTTCTTTGATTTCATAAGCTTTTAAGGGCTGGAGTTTTTCACCGATCTTCACAATGCGATAGCTTTTGTCTATGTGGCGTAAAGCTTCTATAATAACATCACTAGTATCGGTAATGATGGCATTGGTATTTTTTCCTGTAAATTCAAAATATATCCTTGCTCCATAAGCTTTATAGGATTTTTCTGATAAAACTTCAAAAAGCAAAATTCGGTTATTTTCTAGCACTTTTAAATTTAGTATTTTGGCATTAGAAAAATACTTCTTTAACATAAAGTCAAAAGGAGCATTGTAGGTTTTTGCTTGAATTTTGTCTTGATAAATTCCACTTTTGCCACGACTTAAATCAATAATAAAAACACGATGATCTAAGCTAAGCTCTAAGATATTATCATCAAGGCGTTTGAGGTAATTTACCCTTTGAAACTGCTGAAAATAATCTTTTATTTGTATTAAATCTGTATATTTCATAAATGTATTATAAAATATTTTGATGAATTTATAGAGGTTTTTTATGAATGAAAAAATTCCTTATCCTTGCGTGATCTTGTGTGGTGGAAAATCTTCACGCATGGGAGAAGACAAAAGCTTACTACAAGTAGATGATCGCAATCTAACTCTTTATCAGTATGAAAAAATGCTAGAAATTTTTACTCATGTTTTTATTAGTACAAAAGAAGATAAATTTCACCAACAAAACCTCGCACTCATTTTAGATGATAATCCTGATATTTACTCTCCACTTGTAGCTTTAAATTCTATATTGAAACATTTTCAAAATACTTATGTGTTTATCCTAAGTGTAGATACTCCCAATATAAGCCAAAAAAGTATCTATACGCTTTTTCATCAACTAAAATCACAAAACATACTTCTTGCAAGTACAAAAGAACACAAACATTATCTATGTGGTTTTTACCACACTAGAGTGCTTAAACAAAGCTTGCAGTTTACACAAGAGAACAACCACAAACTAGCTCTTTTTTGTTCGCAGATGAAGGCAGAATTGATTAACTTTGAAAACGAAGAAGAATTTATCAACTTAAATTATTTTAGCGAATATGAAAAATGGAAACATATGCTAAAAGCCTAAAAAGGCTTTTAGCTAGTTAAAGCAAGCAAAAAGCTATAATGCTACCCAAAATCAGCAAAGAACCGTTAAAACATACAAAGGTTGGTATACAAGTATCTTTGATATGATCGCCTTGTTTATCCGCGCTAAGCCCCACACTCACTCCTAAAGTTGTTTCACTAGCAGGTGATCCTGCATCGCCTAAAGCTCCAGCAACACCGATGATAAAAATAATCGCCGCCGGAGAAAAGCCAAGCTCTAAACATATAGGACAAAACAAAGCAGCAATGATAGGAATAGTCCCAAACGAACTTCCTATGCCTATGGTGATCAAAAGTCCAATCGCCAACATAATAAAA
The DNA here is from genome assembly GCF_014931215.1 of Campylobacter sp. 2014D-0216. NCBI lineage: Bacteria > Pseudomonadati > Campylobacterota > Epsilonproteobacteria > Campylobacterales > Campylobacteraceae > Campylobacter > Campylobacter sp. 2014D-0216. The sequence goes on from NZ_CP063089.1 coordinate 1,596,900, forward strand.
ATAGCCAAAAAGTGGCTTTGCTCCATAAATGGCACACTTGTTTTTACAAGCTCGGCTATGCCACCGCTTTGTTTTAAAACCTCTCCATATCCCGAAGCAACCAACATCACAAAGGCAATATAACCCATAATCTTAAGTCCATCATCAAAGACAAGATTAACCTTGTTATACTCTACTCCGCCTAAAATCACCATCAAAACAAAACCTAAAAGCCCTGATAAAGGTAGATTATGAGTTAGAATTTGTAAAATCAAAGTCAAACCAAGTCCCGCCAAAACACCCCATTCTTTTTTACTCATTTTTAAATTTTCAAAATCCATTTTTGCAATTTGTTCTTCTTGATACTCTCTTGGTTTAGCATAAAATACAAATACAGCCAAAAACAAGCCAACCAACATACAAATTGCCGCAAAAGCCATTGTTTGAGAAACTTCTCCTAAGCTAATTTGTACTCCATTAGAGTTTAGATTATCTACAAGCAGGGTTTGGAAAATAAGCCCAAATCCTAAAGGCACTACCATATAAGGTGTGGTAAGACCAAAGGTTAAAGCACAAGCTATGGCTCTACGGTCTATTTTTAGTTTATTAAAAAGCTTTAATAAAGGTGGTATCAACAAAGGCACAAAAGCCACATGAATAGGAACTAAATTTTGTGAAAAACAGGCAATCAACGCCAAAGAAAGTATAAGCAAGTATTTTTTGTGTGAAATATAATGCGAAACTATCTTGATCAAATAAGCAGTAAGATTAGTTTTAGATATAGCCGCTGCTACTGCTCCAAGCAAAATATAACTTAGCGCTGTTTGCAAATTTCCTTGCATGCCATCGATTAAAACTTTCATAGAATCCATCATCGCTTGTGGAAGTTGAGTAAAAAATTCCACTAAACTCAAATGCTCCATATGCATAAATTTAGACCAAACACCTACAAAAAGCCCTGAAAGTAAAACACTAAGCAAAACATTGAATCTAAAAAAACACAAAAGCGTCATCAATACAACGCCTACAAAAACCGGATTAGTTAAAAGCATTACATTCCTTAAATCAAAATAATTGTACATTTTAAATAATTTTCTTTAAAATACCTTTTAAGTTGACAAAATTTAAGCAAAAATTGCAAAATAAAAGCATAAAATGATAGTTTTTACTTTAAAAAGGATACAAATGAGAAGTGACGCGATCAAAAAAGGACATCTAAAAGCGCCTAATCGCTCTTTGCTTAGAGCATGTGGCTTAAACGATGAGGATTTTGACAAACCTTTTATAGGTGTTGCAAATAGCTATATAGATATCATTCCAGGACATTTTTTCTTAAACGAATACGCAAAGATCATTAAAGATGAAATTCGTAAAAATGGTTGTATTCCTTTTGAATTTAACACCATAGGCGTAGATGATGGTATAGCTATGGGGCATGATGGCATGCTTTATTCTCTACCAAGTCGTGAAATCATTGCAAATTCTATTGAAACGGTAATGAATGCTCATCAACTTGATGCGTTAATTTGTATCCCAAATTGCGATAAAATTACCCCAGGTATGCTCATGGGAGCTTTAAGGGTAAATGTACCAACCATTTTTGTGAGTGGTGGTCCTATGAAAGCGGGCGTAAACAAACATGGAGAAAAAATCAGCCTTAGCTCGGTTTTTGAAGCAGTGGGAGCTTATGAGGCAAATAAAATCGATGAAGATGATCTAAAAGACATAGAATGTAAAGCTTGTCCAAGTGGTGGATCTTGCTCGGGTATGTTTACTGCTAATTCTATGAATACCTTGTGTGAAGCTATGGGTATAGCACTAGAAGGTAATGGAACGATTTTAGCGCTTAGCAAAGAAAGAGAAGAACTTTTAAGAAAGGCTGCGCGTAGAATTTGCGAAATCGCCCTAGATGAGCGTTTTAAAATTCGCAATATTATCACCAAAAAATCTATCAACAATGCCCTAGTCGTAGATATGGCAATGGGTGGAAGCTCCAATACCATCTTACATATGCTTGCCATTGCTTATGAAGCAGGTGTTGAATTAGACATAAAAGAACTCAACCACATTAGTGCCAATGTGGCTCATATAGCTAAAATCGCCCCATCTTTAAATACTGTTTACATGGAAGATATCCACAAAGCAGGTGGGGTAAGTGCGGTCATGGCAGAAATAGCTAAAAAGCCTGGACATATTTTAGAACTTGATACATTAGATATCAACGGAAAAACATTAAAAGAACGTATTGAAAATGCTAGTATTAAAGATGAAACCATTATAAGAAAAATCAACAATGCTTATTCTAATGTAGGTGGGCTTGCTATACTTTTTGGAAATTTAGCCGAGCAAGGCTGTGTGATAAAAACAGCAGGTATTATGGGTGAACGCAAATTCAAGGGCAAAGCGGTTTGCTTTAACTCTCAAGAAGAAGCAATTAAGGGTATTATAAAGGGCAAAGTTAAAGAAGGTGATGTATGTGTAATACGCTATGAAGGACCAAAAGGCGGTCCTGGTATGCAAGAAATGCTTAGCCCAACTTCTTTACTCACCGGCATGGGACTTGGCGCTAAAGTTGCGCTCATTACCGATGGGCGTTTTAGTGGTGCTACAAGAGGACTTAGTATAGGACACATCTCACCAGAAGCTGCAGAAGGAGGACTTATAGCGCTTTTAGAAGATGGCGATGAAATAGAAATTGATGTAGACACTTATAGCATTCATGCAAATTTAACCCAAGATGAAATCGCTAAACGCAAAGCAACTTTCAAAATGCCTTGCAAACAGGTTCATTCAAGATGGCTTAAAATGTATCAAAAGCTTGTTACCAACGCAAGCAGTGGTGCTATACTGCAGTAGTGCTAAAATTAGCACTATTCGTTTTCTTTTGTAATATGGTTTCTAATATCCCTGTGGACAATCTCTACGCCACCATATCCAAACCATATAAGCAAAATTTTTTAATGCCTATCTAATGAAATTTGCAAAAGAAGCGACACCTACAAAACAAATACATAAAAAAACCAAAAACAACCCCTACCACATTGCAATAATACGCCATTTTTCAGCTATCATACAATACATCACACCAAAAAACACATAAGATCGATCAGCAAAAACCCCAACTATTCTAAAAATATCTTAAAAACGGTACACTTAAAAAACATGAGCATTGATAGAAAAAATATACTTCAATGCCCATTTTATATACACCAACTTAACACAGCGATAAAAAGATTAGATTAAAAAAGCGCTTTATTTTATAAGAAACCTTGGTATTAAATTAAATGATAAACTATAAATTAGGCAAGTAAAGTTTAAAAGTGGCCGGGAGAAAGGGATTCGAACCCCTGGAGGTGTGACCCTCAACGGTTTTCAAGACCGCCGCTTTCGACCACTCAGCCATCTCCCGAGTAACAGTATAAAGTATATCAAGTATTAACATCGCATTGGAGGCGACATCCGGATTCGAACCGGAGATCAAGGCTTTGCAGGCCCATGCCTTACCGCTTGGCTATGTCGCCTTGAGTTACCAAAAAGTGGTGCCCGAGGCCGGACTTGAACCGGCACGGAAGAAAAATTCCGAGGGATTTTAAGTCCCTTGTGTCTACCAATTCCACCACCCGGGCGGGTGATAAATGGAGCGGGAAACGAGATTCGAACTCGCGACCCCAACCTTGGCAAGGTTGTGCTCTACCCCTGAGCTATTCCCGCTTAAAATAATGATAAGTCGAAATTATACAGAAAAAAACTTAAATTTAAATAAAAAATATCTTGTATTATTTTTTATCTCATATCAGTGAGATTTTATTTTTTTCTAATTTTATCAGCAGTAAAATACAGCAATAATTAAACTAAGGAGAGCACAAATGTTCAAAGTCAACAGTTTATCGAATAAACTGACCATGGTAGCTTGTTTTTTAATAGCTATTATATTGATCGTAGTTAACGTGATCAATTATTTCAATTCCAAGGAAAACACTAGACATTATCTAGAAGAAATCCAAAAAAAGACAATGTTTGATGTTAACTCAGCGTACAACATATACTCTAGCGCAAAAAGAGACGCTATACAGTCTATCGTTAAATTCGTAGAAAAAAACCCTAGAGTATCCTCTTCAGAACTATTTGACATCTTAGGGACAGTAAAAGATGCTGCTGGTTTTAATGTAGTTTATCTTGGATTTAACGATGATGGTAAATTATATCAGTCTAATGAAGTTATTAGAAGTCCTGAGACAGGATTTGATGCAAGATCAAGATCATGGTACAAAGAAGCAACTGCTGCAGGTAAACTTGTAGTGTCTGATCCTTATAAGAGTATAGAAGATGATTCTATAACCATTTCTTACACTGCTCCAATATATGTAAATGGTAAACTTTTGGCTGTAGTTGGTGGAGATTATAACCTCCATACTTTTGCAAAAGATGTACTTGTAATGGGTAAGTCTCAAAGCTCTTATGCTGCGGTTTATGATAAAGAAGGTAACATTATCTTTCATGAAGACAAAGAAAGAATGCTTAGAAAAACAGACCTAAGTATTAATATCGCTAATGCAGTTAAATCCAATCCCGATTTAATTGACCCAACTAAAGAAGAAACTTTGTTCTACGCTAAAGATAGCGAGGGCAATACTCAAGTAGCAACTTGTAATCAAACCCTAAATCCTAAATACATGGTATGTTCTATCACTAACGAATCAGTATATACTACCGCTGTGAATAAAGTTTTATTCCAACAAGTAATCATTGCTCTTCTTGCAATTGCAATTGCTTTAGTTTTGGTAAGATTTGCTATCACTAGAAATTTAAAACCTATTGCAGTGATCACTACCGGCCTTAACTCTTTCTTTGATTTTATCAATCATAAAACTAAAGATTCAGCTATGATTGATGTAAAAAGCAATGATGAACTTGGTGCTATGGCTAAAGCCATTAATGAAAACATCACTAAAACTAAAAATGCATTAGAACAAGATGCTAAAGCAGTAGAACAATCAGTAGATACAGCCAAAGAAATAGAAAGTGGTAATCTAACAGCAAGAATTACTGCAATTCCTGCTAATCCTCAGCTTATAGAATTAAAAAATGTTTTAAATGAAATGCTTAATGTATTAGAACAAAAAGTAGGTTCTAATATGAATGAAATTAATAGAGTATTTGATAGCTATAAAGCATTAGACTTTACTACTGAAGTTAAAAATGCTAAAGGTGGAGTTGAAGTAACCACAAATGTATTAGGTCAAGAAATTGTAGCTATGTTAAGACAATCATCTGAATTTGCTTCTTTATTAGCAGATGAAAGTGGTAAATTACAAAGTGCGGTTAAAAACCTAACTGATTCTTCATCTTCTCAAGCTTCTTCTTTAGAAGAAACAGCAGCAGCACTAGAAGAGATTACTTCTTCTATGCAAAATGTTTCGCATAAAACTAGTGAAGTAATTGCTCAAAGTGAAGAGATTAAAAATGTTACTTCTATTATTGGAGATATTGCAGATCAAATTAACCTACTTGCATTAAATGCTGCTATTGAAGCTGCACGTGCTGGTGAACATGGTAGAGGATTTGCTGTTGTTGCAGATGAAGTTAGAAATCTAGCTGAAAGAACTCAAAAGTCTTTGGGTGAAATTGAAGCTAATACAAATATCTTAGTTCAATCTATCAATGAAATGGGTGAAAGTATTAAAGAACAAACTACAGGTATTACTCAAATTAATGATGCCGTAGCTCAAATTGATAGCGTAACACAAGAAAATCTAAAAATAGCTAAAGATAGTGCGGCTATATCTGATAATGTTAATAAGATAGCTAATGATATCTTAGAAGATGCTAGAAAGAAAAAGTTTTAATTGATTGTTAGCAAGCTTTTAGCTTGCTAATGATTAGTCGTCGAATTTAATTTAATTTTGCAATAAAATCTTTTTATATTTATCTACCTTGCTGCTTATTATTGATAAAAAATAATTCATTTGGTAACTTTTATGGCCTATATTATTTAAAAAATTACAAATTTCTTTAAATTTTGTTTATTTTTTATGCATATTTGTACTTTATATTGTTTTTTATAGATTATAATTTAATTTAGATTTATAATGAATTTTGAGTTTTCATCATAAAATGATAAAAAAGGCTTTATATGATTAAATTATCTTAAAATACAATTATATACCATTGTTTTTACATTTATTATAACTTCCACTATTCATTTTATGAGTGTCATTTTATCATTGTAAATTTAGCTAATCAATAAATTATATAAAGGTAAATAATGTTTTTTTCAAAAAAATACATGAGCATTGAAAACAAATTTTCATTTATTGTTGGAATAATAGTGGCATTGGCTTTGTTTATTGTTACTGCCGTTGCTTTTATATCCAGCAGAGAAAATCTTATTTCTAATAGCAAAAAATCCAACGAAGACTACTTGTCCATAGCAGAAATTCAGGTAGAAGGATATATTGAAAATTATATAGATGTATTGTTATCTGTCAAAAATCACATCGATACCTTGCCAAAATATCAAGTCCAATCTTTTGAAAGCTTAAGTGAATATTTTGCTAAAGACATGAAAATATTCAAAGATGCATCCGGTGTTTTAGCAATTTATATAGGTTTTCCAAATGGAACCATGCTAGTAAGCGATACAGAATCAGATAAGAAAAAAATTAGTTTTAGAAAAAGAGGTGGCGGTATTTCTGAATTTGATGATCCAACATATGATTCTACTGCTAGAGATTGGTATAAAGGGGCTATGAGTAATGATGGAATTTTTGTAAGCAATGTTTATGAAGATTCTGTTACTAAATTGCCAAGCTTTACTTATTCAGTTCCTATTAAAAGAGATGGAAAATTAATTGGGGTTTTGGGTATAGATTTATTATTAACCTCTTTGCAAAAAACTTTTGAAAAATTACCAGGAAATGTTTTTGTTTTTGACACTATAAATTCTATTCCTTTTGCATCAAATAACACATCACTAATTTTAAAACAATATCCAAGTATCGAAGAGATTAAACAAAAACACAAACAATTTGGCGACTATAATACATTTGAATATTTTGGAGCCAATAACAACGAAAAACGTTTTGGAAATTGTGCCAATATAGATAATTCCAAAACTCAAGTAAATTATATTGTTTGTGCTACACAAGAACAAAACGAGCTAGAAACTTTGGTTTTAAAAGATACTTACAAGCAAATTATTTTATCTGTATTTATTATGTTTTTAGCTTGCGCTGCGATATATTTCTTCTCGGCAAAACTTTTATCACCACTCCAAACCATTCAAAGAGGCCTTAACTCTTTCTTTGATTTTATCAATCATAAAACTAAAGATTCAGCTATGATTGATGTAAAAAGCAATGATGAACTTGGTGCTATGGCTAAAGCCATTAATGAAAACATCACTAAAACTAAAAATGCATTAGAACAAGATGCTAAAGCAGTAGAACAATCAGTAGATACAGCCAAAGAAATAGAAAGTGGTAATCTAACAGCAAGAATTACTGCAATTCCTGCTAATCCTCAGCTTATAGAATTAAAAAATGTTTTAAATGAAATGCTTAATGTATTAGAACAAAAAGTAGGTTCTAATATGAATGAAATTAATAGAGTATTTGATAGCTATAAAGCATTAGACTTTACTACTGAAGTTAAAAATGCTAAAGGTGGAGTTGAAGTAACCACAAATGTATTAGGTCAAGAAATTGTAGCTATGTTAAGACAATCATCTGAATTTGCTTCTTTATTAGCAGATGAAAGTGGTAAATTACAAAGTGCGGTTAAAAACCTAACTGATTCTTCATCTTCTCAAGCTTCTTCTTTAGAAGAAACAGCAGCAGCACTAGAAGAGATTACTTCTTCTATGCAAAATGTTTCGCATAAAACTAGTGAAGTAATTGCTCAAAGTGAAGAGATTAAAAATGTTACTTCTATTATTGGAGATATTGCAGATCAAATTAACCTACTTGCATTAAATGCTGCTATTGAAGCTGCACGTGCTGGTGAACATGGTAGAGGATTTGCTGTTGTTGCAGATGAAGTTAGAAATCTAGCTGAAAGAACTCAAAAGTCTTTGGGTGAAATTGAAGCTAATACAAATATCTTAGTTCAATCTATCAATGAAATGGGTGAAAGTATTAAAGAACAAACTACAGGTATTACTCAAATTAATGATGCTGTGGCTCAAATTGATAGCGTAACACAAGAAAATCTAAAAATAGCTAAAGATAGTGCAGCTATATCTGATAATGTTAATAAGATAGCTAATGATATCTTAGAAGATGCTAGAAAGAAAAAGTTTTAATTGATCATTAGCAAGCCAAGCCTTTAAGGGTTTGGCTTTTACCCTCTTTATCTCTTTATAATTAATTTCCTAGGTTGTAAAATATATTTGTGTTTTTGGTTTCAAATCTTCAGCATAATAAATAAAATTTACAATTATTTAAATAAATCACACAATATGTTACTTTTTGTAATTTTTAGTTTATTTTAAATTTTTTTAATATTTATGATAGGAATTTATAATTCCGGCCTTTTAATGTAATCTTAATATCAAAAGGAGTAATTAATGTTAAAAAACATTGCAGGTAAATTAACTTTAGTAATTGCTATTGTTAGTATTATTGTGCTTACTATCATTAATGGTATGAGTTATTACAATGCAAAAGAAGATACCTATACCTATCTTGAAGAAATTCAAAGAAAAACGATGCATGATACTGCTGAAGTTTTTTCTATATATTCTCATGCAAAAACTAATGCTATTTCAACATTAGCAGAAGAAATTGTTAAACAAGATTTTTCAAACGATGAAAATATATATAAAATTTTAGAAGCATTTAAAAAGGCAAATAACTTTGATATTATATATTTTGCCCTTGATGCGACCGGAAAGCACTATAAATCAGATCATACTTATTTGGATAAATCTAAAGGTTTTGATGTAAAAACAAGAGCATGGTACATCAATGCTAAAAAAGAAGGAAAACTAGTTATATCTGATCCATATGTTAGCTTTGCTGATAAAAAAATGAAAATTGCTTATTCTATACCTGTATTAAAAGATGGTAAATTTATAGGTGTAGTAGGTGGGGATTATGACTTAGGAAGATTTTCAAAAGACGTTTTAAGCGTAGGTAAAAGCTCACAAGCTTACACAGCTATTTATGATATAAATGGAGAAGCTTTCTTTCATCCTGATGCAGAAAAAATAGGCAAAAAAGATCATTTAAGTGAAAATATTTCGGTTTATTTAAAGTCAAATCCTAGCTTCTTAGATCCTGAAGACAATTCAATCGCACATATAAAAAATGAAGATGGAACCTTAGAGGCTGTTATGTGTACCAATGCTTTCGATACCAAATATAAAGTTTGCACCGTAACAAAAGAAAAAGTATATTCACAAAAAGTCAATCAAGCTTTATTTGAACAAGTAGTAGTAGCGTTAATTACCATTAGTGTAGCGTTAATACTAATCAAAATCATCATTAGCAAATTCTTATCACCACTCCAAACCATTCAAAGAGGCCTTAACTCTTTCTTTGATTTTATCAATCATAAAACTAAAGATTCAGCTATGATTGATGTAAAAAGCAATGATGAACTTGGTGCTATGGCTAAAGCCATTAATGAAAACATCACTAAAACTAAAAATGCATTAGAACAAGATGCTAAAGCAGTAGAACAATCAGTAGATACAGCCAAAGAAATAGAAAGTGGTAATCTAACAGCAAGAATTACTGCAATTCCTGCTAATCCTCAGCTTATAGAATTAAAAAATGTTTTAAATGAAATGCTTAATGTATTAGAACAAAAAGTAGGTTCTAATATGAATGAAATTAATAGAGTATTTGATAGCTATAAAGCATTAGACTTTACTACTGAAGTTAAAAATGCTAAAGGTGGAGTTGAAGTAACCACAAATGTATTAGGTCAAGAAATTGTAGCTATGTTAAGACAATCATCTGAATTTGCTTCTTTATTAGCAGATGAAAGTGGTAAATTACAAAGTGCGGTTAAAAACCTAACTGATTCTTCATCTTCTCAAGCTTCTTCTTTAGAAGAAACAGCAGCAGCACTAGAAGAGATTACTTCTTCTATGCAAAATGTTTCGCATAAAACTAGTGAAGTAATTGCTCAAAGTGAAGAGATTAAAAATGTTACTTCTATTATTGGAGATATTGCAGATCAAATTAACCTACTTGCATTAAATGCTGCTATTGAAGCTGCACGTGCTGGTGAACATGGTAGAGGATTTGCTGTTGTTGCAGATGAAGTTAGAAATCTAGCTGAAAGAACTCAAAAGTCTTTGGGTGAAATTGAAGCTAATACAAATATCTTAGTTCAATCTATCAATGAAATGGGTGAAAGTATTAAAGAACAAACTACAGGTATTACTCAAATTAATGATGCCGTAGCTCAAATTGATAGCGTAACACAAGAAAATCTAAAAATAGCTAAAGATAGTGCGGCTATATCTGATAATGTTAATAAGATAGCTAATGATATCTTAGAAGATGCTAGAAAGAAAAAGTTTTAATTGATTGTTAGCAAGCTTTTAGCTTGCTAATGATTAGTCGTCGAATTTAATTTAGGGGGAAATATGAGAAGTGTTAAAATAAAAGTTGCATTGATTGCAAATATTATAGCGATTATATGTCTTTTGATTTTAGGAATTGTAACATTTGCTTTTGTCAAGGAAGCTATTTTTAAAGAAATTGTTAATTCTGAACAAAATCGTTTAATTTCAACAAAAAATCTTATGGTTAATTTTAAAGATAGCACATCTGAATCATTAAATAAGCTAAGCGAAACTATACTTAGACGTCCTTATTCTGACTTAAATTCACCAGAAAAATTAATGGACAACATAGGGTATCAACTACGCTCATTTAGAGATTCTGGTAATTTTTTGGCTGTTTATTTAGCGCAACCAAATGGAGAATTAATTGTAAGCGATACCGATAGTGATAGCAAAGGCTTAGATTATGGAACTTATGGAAAAGCTGATAATTACGATGCAACAACAAGGGAATTTTATATAGAAGCGATGAAAAATAAAGGTCTATATATCACTCCTTCTTATATTGATGTTACAACGGGTCTACCTTGCTTTACCTACGCTATGCCAATATATAAAGATGGTAATTTTATAGGCGTATTGGCAATTGATGTTTTAGTAAGAGATCTAGAAGATAGGCTTAAACAAATGCCAGGTGCTTCTTTTATCTATGATAAAAATCGTTTTTCATTTGTTTCGACTAATAAAAATTACATAGGAAATGATCCAAACGTAGGTATTGTAGCAGATGGATATAATAAAGTAAAAGATGGTGAACCATTTTTTTACACTAGCAAAGAGGGCAATGAAAGACTTGGAATGTGTGATAGTGTAGATGGATACACTGTATGTAACATGGCATATATTGATACTATTTCTCAATCAAGCAAAAAGATAGCTTATGTTCAAGCTATTATTGTTGTTTTTACAAGTATTGCTAGTATTATTCTACTTTACTTTATCATTTCTTATTATTTATCACCACTCCAAACCATTCAAAGAGGCCTTAACTCTTTCTTTGATTTTATCAATCATAAAACTAAAGATTCAGCTATGATTGATGTAAAAAGCAATGATGAACTTGGTGCTATGGCTAAAGCCATTAATGAAAACATCACTAAAACTAAAAATGCATTAGAACAAGATGCTAAAGCAGTAGAACAATCAGTAGATACAGCCAAAGAAATAGAAAGTGGTAATCTAACAGCAAGAATTACTGCAATTCCTGCTAATCCTCAGCTTATAGAATTAAAAAATGTTTTAAATGAAATGCTTAATGTATTAGAACAAAAAGTAGGTTCTAATATGAATGAAATTAATAGAGTATTTGATAGCTATAAAGCATTAGACTTTACTACTGAAGTTAAAAATGCTAAAGGTGGAGTTGAAGTAACCACAAATGTATTAGGTCAAGAAATTGTAGCTATGTTAAGACAATCATCTGAATTTGCTTCTTTATTAGCAGATGAAAGTGGTAAATTACAAAGTGCGGTTAAAAACCTAACTGATTCTTCATCTTCTCAAGCTTCTTCTTTAGAAGAAACAGCAGCAGCACTAGAAGAGATTACTTCTTCTATGCAAAATGTTTCGCATAAAACTAGTGAAGTAATTGCTCAAAGTGAAGAGATTAAAAATGTTACTTCTATTATTGGAGATATTGCAGATCAAATTAACCTACTTGCATTAAATGCTGCTATTGAAGCTGCACGTGCTGGTGAACATGGTAGAGGATTTGCTGTTGTTGCAGATGAAGTTAGAAATCTAGCTGAAAGAACTCAAAAGTCTTTGGGTGAAATTGAAGCTAATACAAATATCTTAGTTCAATCTATCAATGAAATGGGTGAAAGTATTAAAGAACAAACTACAGGTATTACTCAAATTAATGATGCCGTAGCTCAAATTGATAGCGTAACACAAGAAAATCTAAAAATAGCTAAAGATAGTGCGGCTATATCTGATAATGTTAATAAGATAGCTAATGATATCTTAGAAGATGCTAGAAAGAAAAAGTTTTAATTGATTGTTAGCAAGCTTTTAGCTTGCTAATGATTAGTCGTCGAATTT